>NZ_JBASCI010000172.1:0-35811 GCF_049651565.1 Brooklawnia sp. | reverse complement strand
CTTCACCACCCAGGCCTCACCGGTGGTGCTGACCGACCTCACCACCCCGACCGTGCTGGCGCCCAGCGCGCCACAGGCCAGCGTGGTGGGCGGCAGCCTGGTCCACGTCGACGAACAGACCTGGTGGGGGGTGTGCCGGTCGTCCCTGGCCGACCAGTACGTGCAACTACCCGGCGGCGCCGGCGCCAGGCTCACCATCATCAACCCCGAAACGGAGGACGCACTGGTCGACATCACGTTGAGCGGCCCCGAAGGGGAGATCACCGGGGACGGCCTGCGCGGCATCACGGTGCCCGCCAACGGCCAGCACCAGATCGACCTGGAGCCCTTGGCCGAGTCGGTGAACGCGCTCGGCGCGCGGGTGCGCAGCAGCGTCGGACGGGTGACCGCGGTGGCGCAGGTGTTCCGCGACCAGGGCGGCGACTTCGCCAACAGCACCGTGCAGTCCAGGCAACTGGTCGTCGCCGGGATCCCGGCTGACGCGAGCAGCGTCCAACTGCTGCTGACCAACCCGGGGACCACCCGCAACGTGATCCGGCTGGAGGGGCTGGGTGAGGGCGGCCGCTACGACGTAGCCGGCTTCGAGTCCTACGCCGTTGACGCCCAGCGGACCATCGCGATCGACCTGACCGACTCCCTGGACGGGGCGCCGGCGGCCCTCGTCATCACCGCCCGCGACGAACTGGCCGTCTCCGCGGTGGTCGAGATGGAGGGCGACTTCGGCATCACCCAAGCGGTGGTGGACGAGCAGTCAGTCGCCCGGCAGCAACTTGTCGGGGCGGTCGCCGGGGCGGGGACGCTGCAGATCGCCAACCCGAACTCCGGTGAAACCCTGGTGGTGGTCGACTGGGGTGCCGACCAGGCCCCTGCCAATCGAACCGTGCCGGCCGGGGCAGTGGTCTCGATCGACATCCCGGCCGGGGCCGACCGGGCCCGCATCGAGGCCACCGCGCCGATCTCGGCAGCGGTCATGCTGATGGGCGGCGACCGGCCGGGGTTCGCCATCGGCGGGTTGTTGTCGGCTGCGCGCCAACAGGCGTCCATGCCGATGGAGGTCGACCTCAACCTGGGCCGCTGAGGCGGGCGGGCCGGCGCAGGACTCAGTAGTCCTCGTCGATCTCCGGATCGATGTCGTGCATCGACCGACCGGTCAACGCCGACAGTTGCTCGACCAGCGTCAGGTGCACCAGGTCACGCAGGTCGGCCCGATCGGAGGCGCGTCGCTCCAGCGGACGGCGGAAGATGACAATCCTGGCGGGCCGGTCCTCGGTGGCGTCGAGCGCGGCAGCCAGCGGCACCCGGTCGAGCAGCGCCCAGTCGAAGGCGCCGCTGGGCACGTCCTCGACCCCGATGTCGACGCCGGCCAGCGCGTCCGGGCAGGTCTGCATCAGCCGCTGCACCGACTGGCTGGTGGTGCTGATGAAGAACTCCGCCGCGCTGGGCTGGCCGGGCACCCGCAGCGCGGTCCTGGTGATCCGGTTCGGCAGCGCCAGCGGCCCCCGGATCCCACGACCGTGCCGGTCGCGTCGCCTGATCATGCCGTGAACTTTAACGCGGAGCTTGAGACACGGGCCGCTGCGCCCGGGTCAATGCGCGCGCCGGCCACCGGTGCCGGTTAGCTTTGTCGGGTGATGATCAGGCAGTGCTCGCGCAACGGGTGCCGGGGCCGGGCAGTGGCCACCCTCACCTACGTCTACGCGGACTCCACCGCGGTGCTGGGGCCGCTCGCCCTGCAGGCCACCCCCGGTTGCTACGACTTGTGCGCCGCCCACGCTCGCAACATGTCGGCCCCGGTCGGGTGGGAGATCATTCGGCTGGCACAACCCCAGGCCGCGCCACCAGAACCCGATGAGGACGACCTGCTGGCGCTGGCCAATGCAGTGCGCGAGATCGGTTTCGCCGACGGTTCCGGTTCGGCCCAGCAGCCCGATCCCGACTCGGTGGTCGAACTGGGTCGACGCGGCCACCTGCGGGTGATCGTGGACGCCGCCAAAGGTGGCATCCAGTAGGCTGACCGGGTGAATCTGGCAGCGGTGCGCATCGTCGCGTTCGACCTGGACGACACCCTCGCCGAATCGAAGTCTTCCCTCACCCCACAGATGGCCGACGTGCTGGCCGACCTGCTGGACGTGATACCGGTCTGTGTCATCTCCGGCGGACGTTACGAACAGTTCGCCAGCCAGCTGCTGGCCAACCTGCCCGAGCGGGCCCACCTGGCCGAACTCCACCTGATGCCCACCAACGGCACCCGCTACCTGCGCCACGTCGACGGCGAGTGGCGCGAGCTCTACGCCCACGACCTGACCGAGGACGAGAAGGAGCGCGCCACCCGGGCCCTCAGCCAGGCCGCCCACGAGCTCGGCCTGTGGGAGGACGACGCGGTGGTGACCGGCCTCCGGATCGAGGACCGTGGTTCGCAGATCACCTACTCCGCGCTCGGACAGCGGGCGGCGGTGGCCGACAAGAAGCGGTGGGACCCCGACGGCGCCAAGCGGGAACGGCTGCGGGCCGCGGTGGCGCAGCGCCTGCCCGACCTCGAGGTGCGGGCCGGCGGTTCGACGTCCATCGACATCACCGGCAAGGGCATCGACAAGGCCTACGGCATGCGGGCACTGGCCGAGCAGACCGGTTTCGGCCTGGATGAGATCCTGTTCATTGGAGACCGGCTGATGCCCGGCGGCAACGACTACCCGGTCCTCGAGTTGGGTATCGCCTGCCATGCGGTGTCCGGCCCCGACGACACTGTCGAGTACTTGCGCGAACTGGTGCCGCAACTGGCCCGAGCGAAGGAGGAACCCATGGTGAGAGAAGGTGGCGTCGACGAGCTGGGCCTGACCCGGCAGTTCCTCGACATCGTGGCCTGCCCGGCCTGCCACAGCAGCTTCGCGGTCGACTACGAATCGGCCGAACTGATCTGCGTGAACGCCAGTTGCGGGCTGGCCTACCCGGTGCGCGACGGCATCCCCGTGCTGCTGGTCGAGCAGGCCCGCCGCCCGAACTGAGGACCCGGACATGATCGGCACCTTTGACGAGACCCGGCTCGACGACCCGCAGGTCCTCGCCGTCTACGACGAACAACTGCGACACCTGGCCAGCTTCGGCGCCCGCATCCGCATCGAGGCCGCCGACGCCCAGCCGTCCGACCGGCTGGACGCCCAGCCGCGCGGTGTGGTGGTGGTCGGCGCCGAGGCCCGGCTGCTGCGCGCGGTGCTCGAACCAGTCTGCCCGGTTCCACTGGTGGCCTGGCCGCTGCCCGGGCTGCCCGGCTGGGTCGGGCCGCTCGACCTGGTGGTGGTGCTCGCCAGCGAACCGGCCAGCCAGGGCGACCCTGCGCTGCTGGCAACCACCATCGAGGCCACCCGCCGCGGCTGCATGGTGCTGGCGGCCACCCCGGCCAGCTCCCAGATCGCCCAGTCCAGCCACGCCATCGTGGTGCCGACCCGCACCGCCGATCCCACCGCGGCGGCGATCGTGGTGCTGTCGCTGTTGCACCAGGTCGGGCTCGGACCGGAAGTGATCCCCGACCATGCGGCCGAGGCCGCCGACATGGTCGCCGAGGAGTCCAGCCCGCACCGCGACCTGTCCACCAACCCCGCCAAGGACCTCGCCTGCGGGCTGGGGGACGCCCAGCCGCTGATCTGGGGCGGGTCGGTGCTGGCTGCCCGGGCCAGCCGGCGGATCGCCGCCGGCATCCGGTTCTACTCCGGCCACCCGGTGCTGGCTGCGGACGCCAGGGAGATCGCGCAGGTTCTGCAGCATGTGTCGCCCAAGGACCCGTTCGCCGACCCGTTCACCGATGGCGAGCAGCGCAGCACCGTGCTGGTGTTGCTGGACGACGAACTGACCAGCCCGGCCGCGGCCGCCGACGACCGGCTGCTGCGGGAGCTGGCCGAGCAGCGGGGGGTGCGGATCTGCGAGCTGAACGCCGGGGTGGGCAGCGAGATCGACCGCTACGTCACCCTGCTGCTGCGCGGACTGTACGGGGCGAACTACCTTGCGGTGGCGACGGGGGCCGAACCAGCCCTGATGAGGTAGCGGAATCGGCCGTACCGGGGGCGGCTAGTAGGCTTCCCGGCATGGATTACCGCGTCGCAGACATCGGACTGGCCGACTTCGGCCGCCGCGAGATCAGGTTGGCCGAGCACGAGATGCCCGGACTGATGGCGATGCGCGAGCAGTACGCCGCGTCCCAGCCGCTGGCCGGCGCCCGCATCGCCGGCTCGCTGCACATGACGGTGCAGACCGCGGTGCTGATCGAAACCCTGGTCGCGCTCGGGGCCAAGGTGCGCTGGGCGTCCTGCAACATCTTCTCCACCCAGGATCACGCGGCCGCGGCGATCGCCGCAGCCGGCATCCCGGTCTTCGCTTGGAAGGGCGAGACGCTGGAGGAGTACTGGCGGGCGGCAGTCGAGATCTTCCGCTGGCCGAGCGGCGAACTGCCGACCATGATCCTGGACGACGGCGGTGATGCGACCCTGCTGGTCCACAAGGGAACCGCGTTCGGCCGTGACGTCCCTGCGGCGGGTGACTCGCGGGAGTACCGGGTCATCCTCGACACGCTGCGCGCCACCACCGACATCGACTGGGACGCCATCGCCGACAACCTGTACGGCGTCACCGAGGAGACCACCACCGGCGTCCACCGGCTGGACCAGATGGCCCGCGAGGGCACCTTGCGGTTTCCGGCGATCAACGTCAACGACTCGGTCACCAAGTCGAAGTTCGACAACATCTACGGTTGCCGGCACTCGCTGATCGACGGCCTGAACCGGGCCACCGACGTGCTGATCGGCGGCAAGACCGCCGTGGTGTGCGGGTACGGTGACGTCGGCAAGGGCTGCGCCGAGTCGTTACGCGGTCAGGGCGCCCGGGTCCTGGTCACCGAGGTCGACCCGATCTGCGCGCTGCAGGCCGCCATGGACGGCTACCAGGTCGTCCGGCTGGACGACGTGATAGCCACCGCCGACATCTTCATCACCGCCACCGGTTGCTGCGACGTGATCAGCGCGCAGCAGATGAGCCGGATGAAGCACCAGGCGGTGGTCGGCAACATCGGCCACTTCGACAACGAGATCGACATGGCCGGGCTGGAGGCCTGGCCCGGTGTCGAACGCGAACCGATAAAGCCGCAGGTCGACCTGTGGCGGTTCGCCGACGGCCACGGTGTACTTGTGCTGTCCGAAGGCCGGTTGCTCAACCTCGGCAACGCCACCGGGCACCCGAGCTTCGTGATGAGCAACTCGTTCACCAACCAGGTGCTCGCCCAGGTCGAGCTGTTCACCAACCGCGAGGCGTACCCGCTGGGCGTGCACGTGCTGCCGAAGCGGCTGGACGAACAGGTCGCCCGGCTGCACCTGGCGGCTCTGGGCGTCCGGTTGACCGAGCTGACCCAGCGGCAGGCCGCCTACCTCGGGGTTGCGGTGACCGGCCCGTACAAGCCGGAGAACTACCGGTACTAGTTCCGCAGTAGCGGATCGGACCCGGTGACAGGCACGCAGATGCGTGCTTCAATGGCTGGCGTGGCAGATTTCCGGATAGCTGAGGCAGCCGCCCTGCTGGGGGTCAGTGACGACACCGTCCGCCGGCTGGTCGAGGCCGGCAGGCTTCCGGTTCACCTGGATGCGCACAACCGCAAGGTGGTCGACGGCTCGGCGTTGGCAGCCTACGCCGCCGCCCAACCCAGCGCCCCGGAGGACACCTTCGGATCCAGGGTGTCGGCCCGCAACCGGCTGATCGGGCTGGTCACCGACGTGCGGACCGACGGCGTGATGGGCCAGGTGAAGCTGCGCTGCGGACCGTTCACCATCACCTCGCTGATCAGCGCCGACTCGGTGCGGGAACTCGACCTGCAGCCCGGCAGCCTGGCAGTTGCAGTGGTCAAGTCGACCAACGTCATCATCGAAACCCCTGAGGACCCCAGGTGATCGGTCGCGTTGTTGCGGCCGCTGCCGCCCTGCTCCTGCTCGCCGGCTGTGGTGGGGCTGAGGCGACCAGGGACGCCGCACCCGGCCTGACCACGGCCACCCAGAGCGGGTCCGCCGATGGGACGGTGCTGAGCGGCACGGTCAACGTCTACGCGGCCGCCTCGCTGACGGCCACCTTCACCGAGCTCGGCGAGGCGCTGATGGCCGACAACCCCGACCTTGATGTGCAACTCGTCCTCGCCGGTTCGTCCGACCTGGTCTCCCAGCTCTCCGGCGGCGCCCCCGGCGACGTCCTGGCCAGCGCCGACCAGCGGAACATGACCAGGGCCGACGACGCCGACCTGCTCGCAGGCGAGCCGACGTCGTTCGCCACCAACCACCTGACGATCGCGGTCGCCCCCGGCAACCCCCACCAGATCTCCTCGCTGGTCGACCTGACCGACCCGCTGCTCAACGTCGTCACCTGCGCCCCGCAGGTGCCCTGCGGTGGGGCCACCCGGCAGGTGGCCGAACTGGCCGGCGTCGAGTTGGTCCCGGTCAGCGAGGAGAACTCGGTCACCAGCGTGCTGGCCAAGGTGACCGCCGGCGAGGCCGACGCCGGTCTGGTCTACCGCACCGACGCCCGCTCTGCGGGCGAGGACGTGACCGCCGTCGACTTCCCCGAGGCCGACCAGGTGACCAACGTCTACCCGATCGCCCTGCTGGCCGACGCCCGCAACCCCCAGGCCGGCAAGGAGTTCATCGACCTGGTGCTGTCCGAGCAGGGTCAGGAAGTGCTGCGCCGGGCCGGCTTCAACTCCGCCCCGACCACGAGCTGACCCACGATGGGACCCACAGGAGTGCCGGGCTGGCTGCTGATCCCGGCCGGCCTGGCCGTCGTCTTCGTCGGTCTGCCCCTGGTCGGCCTGGTGCCCAGCGTCGACTGGCCGGACTTCTGGGGTCTGATCACCTCCGGGTCGTCGCTGGCCGCGGTCCGGCTCAGCCTGCAGACAGCCACCGCGTCGACCCTGGTCTGCCTGCTGGTGGGCGTGCCGCTGGCCCTGGTACTGGCCCGGTTGCGGTTCGCCGGACGCCGGCTGCTGCGCACCATGGTGCTGCTGCCGCTGGTGCTGCCCCCGGTGGTGGGTGGCATCGCCCTGCTCACCGCGTTCGGGCGCCGCGGGCTGCTCGGCCGCCACCTTGATGCGCTGGGTGTCCAGATCGCCTTCACCACGCTGGCGGTGGTGATGGCCCAGGTCTTCGTCTCGCTGCCATTCCTGGTGATCAGCCTGGAAGGGGCCCTGCGGTCGGTCGATCCACAGGTCGAACAGGTAGCCGCCACCCTGGGCGCCGGGCCCACCCGGGTGTTCACCCGCATCACCCTGCCGATGGTCGCCCCGTCGCTGGCCAGCGGCGCGGTGCTGGTCTTCGCCCGCGCACTGGGGGAGTTCGGTGCCACCCTCACCTTCGCGGGTTCGCTGCAGGGGGTGACCCGCACCCTGCCGCTGGAGATCTACCTGCAGCGGGAGGTCGAGCAGGACGCCGCGGTCGCGCTGTCGCTGCTGCTGGTGGTGGTGGCAGCCGTCATCGTGGCCACGGTGTACGGACGGGAGCAGCGATGAACGGGTTGTCGGCTGATTTCCGAGTCGATGCCCGCGACGTGCAGCTGGCGGTCGAGGTGGCCGACGGCGAGCGGCTGGCCGTGATCGGACCGAACGCCGCCGGCAAGTCGACGCTGCTGCAGGTGGTGGCAGGGTTGCTGGACCCGGACCGGGGCCGGGTGAGCCTGGCCGGCCGCGTCCTTACCGACACCGCCCACGCCATCCAGGTTCCTCCGCACAGGCGACGAATCGGGCTGCTGGACCAATCCGGGCTGCTCTTCGGCCACCTCAACGTGGCCGACAACGTGGCGTTCGGGCCGCGCAGCCGGAGGGCCTCCCGAAGGACCGCCCAACGCACCGCCCACGAATGGCTGGAGCGGCTCGGCGTGGCCGACCTGGCGTCCCGGCGGGTCGGCGAAGTGTCGGGCGGTCAGGCACAACGGGTGGCGCTGGCCCGGACACTGGCGTCCGAACCGGACGCGCTGCTGCTGGACGAACCCACCTCCGCCCTCGACGTGCGGATGGCGGCCGGGCTGCGGACGGTGCTGTCAGACCTGACCCGGGGCCGCACCACCGTGCTGGTCAGTCACGACCTGCTCGACATCGTCTCGCTGGCCGACCGGGTGGTCGTCGTCGAACAGGGACGGGTGGCGGAGCAGGGTCCAACCGCCCAGCTACTGGCCCGGCCCAGCTCGGCGTTCGCCGCCCGGCTGGCCGACGTCAACATCATCCGGGGCGAGCTCGCCGACGCCAACACCCTGGTCTTTGGGCCGATCCGGGTGCACGGGCTGCCCGACGACCCCACCGCGACCAGCGGCCCGGGCATCGCCACCCTGCGGCCAGGTGCGGTGGTGGTCGCCTTACACGAACCGGACACCAGCGCCCGCAACACCTGGCCGGGCATGATCAGCTCGCTGTCCACCCTGCCGCACGGCATCCGGGTGCGGGTCGACGTCGGCGGCACCGAACTGGCCGCTGACGTGACCGCGGCCTCGGCAGCCACCATGCACCTCGAACCCGGGCTGCCGATCTGGCTGGCGGCCAAGGCTCAGGAGGTCTCGCTCAGCCGGCTGTGAGTGCTGCTTCCCAGCCCGCTGCACGATCGCCCAAACACCCTCGCACGATCGTGCAGCGACCGGATCGACGGCTGAGTGTTTGGTCAATTCTGCCTCGCGGCTGCCTGTCAGGCGCCACGATGCGGCAAAGTTGAACCGATGCGGCGAGTCCGGCCAAAGGCGGAAGGGAGTGTCCGATGAAGAGACTCGAGACCGACGTGGTCGTGGTGGGCGGGGGATCCACCGGTGTCGGGGTGGTCAGGGACGCGGCGATGCGCGGCTACCGGACGATCCTGCTGGAACGGGCCGACCTCGGTCAGGGCACCACCGGGCGCTTCCACGGGCTGCTGCACTCGGGCGGACGTTATGTGGTGAGCGACCCGCAATCGGCCACCGAGTGCGCCGAGGAGAACGAGATCCTGCGACGCATCCAGGCCGACGCCATCGAGGACACCGGCGGCTTCTTCGTCGTCCCACCCGACGACGACCCCGACTACGCCGACAAGTTCCTGCGCGGCGCGCAGGACACCCGCGTCCCGGCCCGCGAGATCAGCGTCGCCGAGGCGCTGCGCCGCGAACCCCTGCTGAACCCCGGCATCCTGCGGGCGATCGAGGTCGCCGACGGGTCGGTGGACGGCTGGCAACTGGTCTGGGGCGCCGCGCGCTCCGCCGAGGCCTACGGGGCCAGCGTGCTCACCTACCACAAGGTGGTCGGGATCGAACGCGACGGCGACCGGGTGGCGGCGGTGCTGGCCCGCGACCTGAAGAACGACGAGGACGTCCGCATCGACTGCAACTTCGTGCTCAACTGCGCCGGGCCGTGGGCCGGTCAGGTGGCGGCGTTCGCCGGACTGCACGACGTCAACGTGGTGGCCGGCCGCGGCATCATGATCGCGATGAACCACCGGCTGGTGAACACCGTGATCAACCGGTGCGTCTACCCGACCGACGGCGACATCCTGGTGCCGGTGCACACCGTGTCGATCATCGGCACCACCGACGTCAAGGAGGAGGACCCGGACAGACTGCCGATCCCCCGCGACGAGGTGCAGCAGATGCTGGACGCCGGTGAGAAACTGGTGCCGACCTTCCGGCAGGCGCGGGCCGTGCACGCCTGGTCGGGCGCGCGTCCGCTGATCAAGGACGAACGGGTCGCCGACTACGACACCCGGCACATGAGCCGCGGGATGGCCGTCCTCGACCACGCCCAACGCGACGGGCTGCGCGGCATGCTGACCATCGGCGGCGGCAAGCTGACCACCTACCGGCTGATGGCCGAGCACATCGTGGACGCGATGTGCGACCAGTTGGGGGACAGCCGGCCCTGCACGACCGCCAGCGAGGTCGTGCCCGGCAGCGAGGACCGCAAGCTGTACCACGTCACCCACCGGCTCGCCGAGGCCGAGGAGGAACGTTTCACCGACCCGATCATCTGCGAGTGCGAACTGCTGTGTCGCTCGCAACTGGTCGAGGCGCTGCACGCCCAGCCCGATGCGAACATGGACGACATCCGCCGCCAGACCAGGCTCGGGATGGGGCCCTGCCAGGGTGGCTTCTGCTCCACCCGGGCGGTCGGCATCGCCTGCGCCGAGGGGGTGGCGGACGCCGGGCGGGCCACCGCGCTGCTGCGCCGGTTCCTGAAGAACCGGTGGATCGGGTTGTGGCCGATCCTGGCCGGCGACCAGGTACGCCAGACCGCCCTCGATCACTGGATCATGCAGGGCACCTATGACGTTGAACACCTGCCGCAATCGGCGAAGGAGGTCGTGTCGTGAACGACGTAGTGGTGATCGGGCTCGGGCCGGCCGGTCTGAGCGCGGCCCTCAGGCTGGCCGAGTCGGGCCGCCGGGTGCTGCTGGTGGCGAAGGGCGAGGGTGGCTTCCAGCTCTCCCAGGGCACCATCGACGTCTTCGGTTACGCACCGCAACCGGTGACCGATCCGCTGGCCGCCATCGGCGAACTGACCAACGGACACCCCTATGCCCAACTCGGCGCCGGCCGGGTGCGCGACGCGGTCAGCTGGCTGCGCGACGTGCTGGGGGAGGAGCTGCTGGTCGGCGACCCCGGTCGCAACTACTGGCTGCCGACCGCGCTGGGTGCGATGCGTCCGACCGCGCTCGCCCAGCCCTCGATGGTGGCGGCCCACCAGGCGGCCAGCTATGCGGTGGTCGGGTTCCGGCAGTTGAAGGACTATCCGACCGCGCTGCTGGCCGGCAACCTGGGCTGCCCGTTCGCCTGGGTCGACCTGCCGGCCCGCCGGGAGGCCGACTCGTCCGCGCTCAGCTACGCCCGGGCCCTGGAGGACCCGGCCTACGCCAAGCAGTTCAGCGCCGCGGTCGCGGCGGCGGCACCCGAGGGTGACGTGCTGCTGCTGCCGGCGATGCTCGGTGTCCGGCCGGGCAGCTGGCGCCGGATCGCCGACCAGGTGGGCCGCCCGATAGCGGAGGTGCCGCTGCAGCCGCCGTCGGTGCCCGGTATCCGACTGCACGACGCGCTGCTGGCCAGGTTCAAGGCGGCCGGAGGTCGGGTGATCATCGGCAGCCGGGTCGTAGGCTGCCGGACCGACGGCGACAAGGTGGCCTCTGTGAGGCTGGCGGTGGCCGGCGGGACGCGTGACCTGCGGGCGTCCGACTTCGTCTTCGCGCCCGGCGGGTTCGCCAGCGGCTCGATCGCCGTCGACAGCTACGGGACGATCACCGAGCCGGTCTTCGGGCTGCCGCTGACCGCCACCAACGCCCACGAGCTGATCGGTCCCGACTACTGGGCGCCGCACCCGCTGTTCGAGGTGGGGGTGAAGGTGGACGACGCCGGCCGCGCCAGGTACGACAACCTGTACCTGGCCGGTGACATCATCGCCGGCGCGGAACGCTGGCGGGAGAAGTCCGGTGAGGGCATCGCGGTGGCGACCGCGTTCCGGGCCGCTGAATCGATCATGGGAGGACAGGCATGAGCAAGTCCGAACGAGCAGACCAACTACGCGACCGGCTGAACAACGAACTCAAGCGGGTCAGCCTCGACCACTGCGTCAAGTGCACGCTGTGCGAGCAGTACTGTCCGGTCTCACCGGTCACCGAACTGTTCACCGGCCCCAAGTTCGTCGGGCCGCAGGCCGAACGGTTCCGCAACGAGGTGTCGGTCGACCACTCGGTCGACTACTGCTCCAGTTGCGGTACCTGCACCGTGGTCTGCCCGCAGGGGGTCAAGGTGGCCGAGCTCAACTCGCTGGCCCGGGCAGTGATGAAGGCGGAGCACGGCATGCCGGTGCGCGACCGGCTGATCACCCAGACCACGCTGATGGGCCGGATGATGACCCCGGTGGCGCCGATCGCCAATGCGGTGCTTGGCAACTCGCTGGCCCGCAACCTGATGGAGAAGGTGGTCGGGGTCGACAAGGACGCCCCGATGCCGACCGCTCGGTCCCGCACCTTCCGCGGCTGGCTGCGGTCGCGCCCCAGGCCCACCAGGCAGCCCACCCGCGGGCCGGTGGTCTTCTTCCACGGCTGCGCCGGCGGCTACTTCGAGGTGGAGGCCGCCATCAAGGCGGTGGAGGTGCTCGAGCACATCGGCTTCCGGGTGCTGGTGCCCAAGCAGGGCTGCTGCGGTCTGGCCGAGCAGAGCAACGGCCTGTTCGAGCAGGCCACCGACTCGGTGCGATCGCTAGTCGCCCAACTGCGCTCGGCGGGGGAGGGCCTGACCATCGTCAGCACCGCCGGCAGTTGCGCCGGCATGCTCAAGCACGAGGCCCACGAGATCCTCGGCCTGCACGATCCCGAACTGCTTGACGTCGGTGCCCGCACCCGCGACATCTCCGAGTTCCTGATGGAGTTGCACGACGCCGGTGAACTGCCTACCGACTTCAAGCGGATCGACCTGCGGGTGCCGTACCACCAGCCGTGCCAGGTGCGCAGCCAGGGCATCGGGATGCCGGCTGCCGACCTGCTGCGGCTGATCCCCGGCATCGAGGTCGTCGAGAGCGGGTCGATCTGCTGCGGCATCGCCGGCACCTACGGACTGAAGAAGGAGAAGTACGAGATCGCCCAGGCGGTCGGCAGGTCCTTGTTCGAAATGGTCGCCGACACCAACCAGGGTCTGGTGGCCTGCGACACCGAGACCTGCCGGTGGCAGATCGAGAAGTCGACCGGCGTGCGGACGGTGCATCCGATCGTGCTGCTGCACCAGGCGTACGGGCTGAGCTGAACCTCCCCGCCCGGGAGCGGCAGATGGCGCCCGGGGTGGGCGGCTGACCCCACCCCGGGACGCCGAGGTCAGCGGTCGGGGCCCTTGTCCCTGCCGGGCTGCATCGATTCCCAGATCTTCTTGCACTCCGGGCAGACCGGGAAGCGGTCGGGGTTACGGGTGGGAACCCAGACCTTCCCGCACAGCGCCACCACGGGCGTGCCGTTCACCTGGGCCTCGATCAGCTTGGCCTTCGGCACGTAGTGGCTGAACCGCTCCTCGTCGCCGGTCTCGTAGCGCTCCTCGACGCGCTGCTCGGTGATGGTTTCGGAACCCGGGGCCAGTTGACTCATACCGTCTAGTGTGGCACGCGCGAACCAAGGTGCCAGACTGGTCCGGTGACCCAGCCCAGCCCGAGCCAGACCGGACGCCGCCAACCGGCCCTCACGGTCACCCTGCTCGGCGGGGCACTGGCCATCGCCTTCGAGGCCTACGGCACGCTGACCGCGATGCCGGCGGCCGCCGAGGAGCTGGGCCGGCTCGACCTGTACGCGTGGGCGTTCACCGCGTTCCTGATCGGGCAGGTACTCGCCATCGTGCTGGCCGGACGCCTGGTCGACCGGATCGGCCCGGTCGTGCCGCTGGCCGTCGGGGTCGGCATCTTCATCGTCGGCCTGCTCGGGGCCGGGTTCGCCCCGTCCATGGAACTGCTGCTGATCACCCGGTTCATCCAGGGCTTCGGCGGCGGCGCCACCAACCTCGCCTTCATGGTCGTCGTGGCCCAGGCCTACGGCCCCCACGAACGGGCCTGGCTGATGAGCCTGCTCTCGTTCTGCTGGGTGCTGCCCAGCTTCCTCGGCCCGCCGATAGCCGCATGGATCACCACCCAGTTCAGCTGGCACTGGGTCTTCCTCGGCATGGTGCCGTTCCTGATCGCCGTGGTCATCCCGGGCATCGCGCCGCTGTCCCGGCTGCAGCGACAACGAACCGGGCAGGGGGCACCGGCCAACCAGGTGCCGATCTGGGCAGCGTTCGCCGCCGCCACCGGCGCCGCCCTGCTGCAACTGGCGGGGCAGGAACTGGGTTGGTGGGGGCTGATCCCGGCGGTAGTGGGTATCACGGTGCTGCTGGCCGGGTTGCCGGCCCTGATGCCGCCCGGCTTCCTGCGACTGGCTCCCGGCCTCAGCTCGGTGATGGCCACCCGGCTGCTGATCTCCGGTGCGTTCTTCGCCACCGAGAGCTTCCTGCCGCTGCTGCTGATCCAGATGCACGGGTTCAGCCTCGGCGAGGCGGGCCTGTTCATCGCGATCGGGGCGTCCGGCTGGGCGCTGGGCTCGGTGGTGCAGGCGTCGCGGCGGCTGCGGATCCGCCGCGACCAGATCATCCAGCTCGGCGCGGTGCTGATCGCGGCCGGCATGGCGACCGCCACATTCGCCGCCTGGACCACCTCCCACTGGATCGTGCTCGCGGTGGCGTTCGTCGCCGCCGGGCTCGGCATGGGGCTGGCGGTCAGCAGCACCTCGCTGGCCAACATGCAGGTCAGCGCACCCCAGCTGATCGGACGCAACACCTCCTCGCTGCAGGTCGCCGAGGGTCTGGGCAACATCCTGGTCACTGGTGCGGCCGGCGGCATCTTCGCGGCGCTGCTGGACGCCGAGGTGACCGTGAAGTTCACCCCGATCTACCTGCTCGGCCTGGTCGTCGCCGTCCTGGCGGTGACCAGTAGCCTGCGGATCGGCCCGGTCCGCAACGAGTCCGCGGGGGTCGGTTAGCAACCGGGCCGTCGACGGGTGTGGGATGCTTGGCGGCGTGACAGATGCCAACGCCCCCCAACCGCAGTTGCCGCCCGACGGCTGGTATCCCGACCCGGCGACCATCGGGCAGGAGCGCTACTGGGACGGCGCCGCCTGGACCGCCCACGTCCGCCAGGCCGGCGGCCAGGCGCAGCCGACCCACCCGGCGCAGCAATCGTCCTACGGTCAGCAGACCGGCTACCCCCGGCAGGACGACTGGCAGCAGCAGGCCTACGCCGGCTACCCCACCGTCCCCAGCACCGAGGACGGCGTCCCGCTGGCCGGCTGGTGGTCGCGGGTCGGTGCGCTGCTGATCGACTCCCTGGTGCTGACCGTGGTGGTCGGCATCGCCGGCACCCCGTTCTACCAGAGCCTCACCTTCGGTTTGGAGGCCTGGTTCAACGACGCGATGCGGGCCGCCCAGGTGGGCGGGGTGATGCCCGATTACCTCGACCCGCAGTACGGACTGATGCGCCCGATGCTGATGCTGTCGCTGCTCAGCATCGCGGTCAACATCGTCTACTCGGTCGGGCTGCAGATCTGGAAGGGCGGCACGGTGGGCATGCTCGCGCTCGGCATGCGGGTCGTCCCGACCGGCCGGGGCCAGCAGCACCACGGGCTGCCGCTGGGCACCGCGATCCTGCGCAACCTGGCCTACCAGGGGCTCAGCATCCTGTGGCTGGTCTGGCTGCTCAACGTGCTGCTGCCGCTGGCCAACTCGAAGCGGCAGACGCTGCACGACATAATCGCCCGCACGCAGGTCGTCAAGATCCGCTAACGATAGGTTTGCCACATGAGCGCAGGGCCGCGGCTGTTCCACCTGGCAGGGCTGCTGGACATCGCCACCGAATTCTGGGACTGGAAGGGCCGGCACACGAAGGTCTCGGAGGACACCATCATCAAGGTGATGGCCGCGATGGGGGTGCAGGCGACCACCCCCGAGCAGGTCGAGGCCGCCATCGTCGAGCACAGCCTCAAGCCGTGGCGACGCAGCCTGCCACCGGTGGTAGTGGTGCCCGAGGGTGAACAGACCCACGTCGAGGTGCACGTGGTGCACGGCCACCCCGCCCAGATCAGGCTGCGCACCGAGACCGGCGAGGTGCGCTACCTCGGGCAGCGCCAGCACCTGGTGCCGCCCCGCGAGATCGACGGCGTCCTGATCGGCGAGGCCAGCTTCCAGATCCCGCACGACCTGCCCACCGGCTACCACCGGCTGGAGCTGCTGTCGGACGACCGGCAGGCCGACGCCACCCTGATCGTCACGCCCAAGTTTCTCGGGCTGCCCGAGCGGCTGGGCAACCGGCGGGTGTGGGGTTACGCCGCCCAGCTCTACAGCCTGCGATCGCAGGGCTCCTGGGGGATCGGCGACCTGGTCGACCTGTCCGACCTGGCGGTCTGGTCGGCCACCCAGCAGTACGCCCACTACGTGCTGATCAACCCGCTGCACGCCGCCCAACCGGTGCCGCCGATGGACGACTCGCCCTACCTGCCCGCTTCCAGGCTGTTCCTGAACCCGATGTACATCCGGCCGGAGGAGGTCCGCGAGTTCGCCTACCTGGACCAGACCCAGCGTGCCGAGGTGGCCGGGCTGCGGGTCCGGCTGGACGCCGAACTGGTCGGCGAAGACCTGGTGCAGCGCGACCTGTCCTGGCGGTACAAGCGGCAGGCGCTGCAGGTCATCCACCGTGCCGGCTTGCGCCCGGCCCGCCAGATGGCCTTCGACGACTTCCGGCGCCGGCAGGGACGCCGGCTGCGTGACTTCGCCACCTGGTGCATGCTCTGCGAGCACTTCGGCAACGACTGGCGGGAGTGGGACGACGACCTGCAGCGGCCCTCGGCTCCGCGGGTCGCGCAACTGCGCAGCGACTACAGCCACGAGATCGCCTTCCACGAGTGGCTGCAATGGGTGGCCTGGGAGCAGCTCAGCGACGCCCAGCAGTCCGCCGCCGACGCCGGCATGGCGGTCGGCGTGATCACCGACCTGGCGGTCGGGGTGAGCGCCGCGTCCGCCGACACCTGGATGATGGCCGACGTGTACGCCCACCGCATCACCGTCGGTGCGCCGCCCGATGCCTACAACCAGATGGGGCAGGACTGGGGCCAGCCGCCGTGGCGTCCCGACCGGTTGGCCGACACCGCCTACGCACCGTTCCGCAGCATGCTGCAGTCGGCGCTCAGCCACGCCGGCGGGGTCCGGATCGACCACATCCTGGGCATGTTCCGGCTCTGGTGGATCCCTGCCGGCGGCTCGGCCCGCGAGGGCACCTACGTCAGGTACGACCACGACGCGCTGATCGGCATCATCATGCTGGAGGCGCAGCGGGCCGGTGCGTTCGTGATCGGTGAAGACCTCGGCACGGTCGAGCCGTGGGTGCGCGGCTATCTGGCCGAACGCGGCATCCTGGGCACCTCGGTGCTCTGGTTCGAGTACAACGACCAGGGCCAGCCCGTCCCGCCGGAGAAGTGGCGGGAGTACGCGATGGCCTCGGTGGTCACCCACGACCTGCCGCCCACCGCCGGGTACCTGGCCAACGACCACGTCCGGCTGCGCCACGAGCTGGGCCTGCTGACCGAATCCCTCGAGGAGGAGGAAGCGGCCGCCAACCGTGAACAGGACGCCTGGATGCGCCTGCTCGACGCCCGCGGCCTGCTCCGCGACGACGGGGACGATGACGTGGAGACCGCGGTACTCGGCCTGTACCGATACCTGGCGGCCACCAACTCGCGCGTCCTCAACGTCGCCCTGGTCGATGCGGTGGGTGATCGCCGGGTGCAGAACCAGCCGGGCACCTGGCGGGAGTACCCGAACTGGCGGATCCCGCTGTCCGGAACCGATGGCGAGCCGCTGATGATGGAGGACATCTACCAGATGCCCCGCCCCATGCGGTTGGCGGCGGTGATGAACGGGTTCGCGCGGGTGCCGAGCCCGTGGCGCCCACTGGCGCTGGGCCGGGACTGATCGCCGGGCGAACGGGCGGCCGGCACCCGCTGGCCGCCCGGCAGCGCGACGGGGGTCAGAAGGTGACCAGCACCTGCCCGTTCTGCAGTTCCTCGATAACCTGCGGCAGCCGGTCGGCGCTCACCGGTGCCGACAGGTCGGCCAGCACGGTGGTGTGGTAGCCGAGCCGCGCGGCGTCCAGTGCGGTGGCGCGGACGCAGTAGTCGGTGGCCAGCCCGCACACCTGCACCTGCCCGATGCCGTGCCGGTTCAGCCAGTCGTGCAGGGTCTCGCCGTCCTCGGTGCCCCCGATCGTCCCCTCGAAACCGGAGTAGGCGGCCGAGTAGGCACCCTTGTCGAAGATGGCGTGGAACGGCAGCCTGGCCACCGCCGGATGCAGATCGGCGCCCGCCGTGCCGTGCACGCAGTGGCGCGGCCAACTGTCGATGAAGTCGGGGGTGTCGCTGAAGTGCTCGCCCGGATCGATGTGCCGGTCGCGGGTGGCCACCACGTAGTCGATGCCCCAGCCGTCCACCTTCTCCAGGTTGCGGCCGGTGAACGAAGCGATGTTGTTGGCGACCTGGGATCCACCGGTCACCGCCAGTGAGCCACCCTCGCAGAAGTCGTTCTGCACATCGACGACGATCAACGCAGTAGTCATGGCATGAAGCCTATCGTCACAGGTTGGCCGGGGGCTGACCGGCCAGGTAGACGTTGTCGACCGCCTCGCCGCTGGCCTGCAGGTAGACAGTCGGAATGGCCTGCTCGGCGCGGCTGATCCGGCGGCCGCTCAGCGGCAGTTCGGCGCGGGCCCGCTCGTGCCGATCCCGGGCGGCCTGCAGCGGCTCGGCACCCACCACCTCGCCGTTGCGCACCAGTTCGATCAGCACCATCCGGTCGTTGCTGTCGGCGCGGGGTTCGACGTCGATGCCGATCACCTCGGCGGTGGCCTTGCCGTCCTCACCGATCTGGCGCATCACGGTCTTGCGGCCGCCGATGGTGCTCTTGCTGGTCGACCGCTTCGCCACCGGGTGCTGCGGGGCATCTGGGTCGTCGGAGTCGGCCCGGCTGACGATCTTGTACACCATGCCGCAGGTCGGGTGCCCCGAGCCGGTGACCACCGAGGTACCCACCCCGAAGCCGTCGACCGGAGCGCCGCGCAGGGCCGCGATCTGGTACTCGTCCAGGTCGTTGGTGACGATGATCCGGGTGTGGGTGGCGCCCAGCGAGTCCAGCAGCGCCCGCACCCGGTGCACCTCGACGCTGAGGTCGCCGGAGTCGAGCCGGATGGCGCCCAGCCTGCCGTCGGTCAGCCGGACGCCCAGCCTGATCGCCTCGTCCACATCGTAGGTGTCGACCAGCAGGGTGGTGTTGACGCCCATCGCCTCGAGCTGGGCCCGGAAGGCGTCCTCCTCGGTGTCGAAGAGCATGGTGAAGGCGTGCGCCGCAGTGCCACTGACCGGGATGCCCCAGCTGCGGCCGGCCTCCAGGTCGGAACTCGACCCGAACCCGGCGATCCAGGCCGCCCGCGCCGAGGCCACCGCGGCCCACTCGTGGGTGCGGCGGCCGCCCATCTCGATGATCGGGCGTCCCTCGGCCGCCAGCGTCATCCGGGACGCGGCCGACGCCACCGCGGAGTCGTGGTTGAAGATCGACAGCATCAGGGTCTCCAGCAGCACCACCTCGGCGAAGCTGCCCTCCACCACCAGCACCGGCGAGCCCGAGAAGAACAGCTCACCCTCGCCGTAACCGCGGATGTTGCCGCTGAACCGGTAGTCGGCCAGCCACTCGGCCAGCCGGTCGTCGGCGATGCCGCGCTCGCGAAGGAAGCTGATCTCGGCGTCGCCGAAGCGGAACTGCTGGATCGCCTCCAGCGCCCGGCCGGTGCCGGCGACCACACCGTAGCTACGACCGATGGGCAGCCGGCGGGGGAACAGCTCGAAGGTGCAGCGACGAAAGGCGGTGCCGGCGCGCATGGCGGCCTTGATCATGGTCAGCTCATACATGTCGGTCAGCAGCGCGGTCGAGGTCATGGCGTTCACCTTAATCCTCCGCGCTTGGCGGGATGGGCCACAATGGGCACATGGCCAGCGAAGCAACTCCGGTGCGTCCAGCGGGTAACACCGCGGTGGACGAGCGGACGGTCGACCAGACCGGAACCGTACAGCCGTGGGTGACCATCGTGTGGGACGACCCAGTCAACCTGATGAGCTACGTCACCCACGTCTTCAGCAGCTATTTCCACTACTCACGCGAGCGTGCCGAGCGCCTGATGATGCAGGTTCACATGGAGGGCAAGGCGATCGTCTCGGCGGGTGGGCGCGAATCGATGGAGCGGGACGTGCAGGCGATGCACAGCTACGGGCTCTGGGCGACGCTGGACCGGGGCACTTGATGCGTGCCTTCCGACGGCACCGCGGTGTGGTCAATTGCGAGTTCGAGGACGCCGAGCTCGACCTGCTGCAGGGCCTGCTCAGCCAGCTGATCGAACTGCTGCTGGCCGACCTGCCGGGCGGCAACGGGCCGGGCACCCAGCGGCTGGTGCCGGCGTCGTCGAACGACGACGTCTTCGTCCGGCTGGAGCGGGAGATGAACTTCTACGGCGGGGAGTACTTCGCCGACGAGCCCACCCTCGACCCGGTGCTGCAGCGGCTGTTCCCCGATCCCTATCCCCACGACCCGGCGGCCAGCCACGACTTCCACCGGTTCACCCGCGCGGCCCAACTCGACGACAAGGTGGCCGCCGCCCGGGCCATGCTCGGTGACCTGCAGAGTGTCCTCGACGGCGGGTACTGTTCGATCCCGCAGTCCCACGTGACTGCCTGGCTCAAGACCCTGACCAACGTCCGGCTGGCACTGGCGGTGCGGATGAATATCTCCGATGCCGAGGACGCCGAGCGGGTGGCCGAGCTGCCCGACGATGATCCGCGCAGCTGGCTCTACTCGATCTATGAATGGCTCGGCTGGGTGCAGGAGTCGCTGCTGGTGGCCCAGGAATAGAGTGGGTCGGGTGAGTGATGCCGCGCAACTGCCGATCGGGATCTTCGACTCGGGTTTCGGCGGGCTGACCGTCGCCCGGGCAATCGTCGACCTGCTACCCCACGAGGACGTCATCTACTTCGGCGACACCGCCCGCACCCCCTACGGTCCCCGTCCGATCGCCGAAGTGCGCGAGTACACCCTGCAATGCCTGGACTGGCTGGTCGAACAGGGCGTGAAGATCCTGGTGATCGCCTGCAACACCGGCTCGTCCGCGGCGCTGCGGGACGCCCGGGAACGTTACGACCTGCCCATCGTCGAGGTGATCCTGCCGGCCGCCCGCAAGGCGGCCGCCACCAGCCGGGATCGGCAGGTCGGGGTGATCTGCACCCAGGCCACCGCCACCTCGCGCAGCTACAACGACGCGCTGGCGGCGTCCCCGGTGCGGGTGGTCACCCAGGTCTGCCCGCTGTTCGTGCCATTCGTCGAGGAGGGCATCACCACCGGGGACGCGCTGATGGCGGTGGCGCAGGAGTACCTGACCCCGCTCAAGGAACAGCAGGTCGACACCCTGATCCTGGGCTGCACCCACTACCCGCTGCTGTCCGGCGTGATCAGCTACATCATGGGCGACGAGGTCACCCTGGTCAGCAGCGCCGACGAGTGCGCGCGGGCCACCTTCGCGGTGCTGCAACGCCGCGGTCTGCTGCGCGACGCCGGACGCCGGGCGGTCCGCCGGTTCGTCACCACCGGCAACCCGGAACGCTTCGAGGGGCTGGGCAGCCGACTGATGGGCGGCTTCGTCAGCGACGTTCAGCAGGTGGAGGTGGGCTGCTGAGGTTCCACTGCTGCGCCGGGCCGTCGGCCCGGGTGGCGTCCTGCGGGCCGCGGGACGGGCGTTCGAAGACCAGTTCGACCTGGTCGGTGGGCAGCCGCACCATCTGCGCCAGCCGCCAGCCCTCGGCGGCCCTGGCCCTGATCACCTCGTGGTAGTTGGGCTGGGGTTTGCCCAGAATGCCGAACGTGATGGTGGCGAAGTCGTACTCGAAACCTGGCCCCGTCGATGGCGCGCTCATCGCTGTGGCCATTGCTGGGAGCCGGCATCGGCGCTCGACCGGTCGCGGGGACCACTGGCGGGGCGCTCGAAGATGATCTGGAGTTGCTGCGCCATGCCGGAGGAGTTCGGCGGGATGTAGATCTGGCAGAACCGCCAACCCTCCCCGGCACGACGCGCGATGACCTCACCCGGCTCGACGGCCGGCACCCAGCGAAAACCGCGGGTGACCATCTCGATGGTGTCGATCACGTACTCGTACATGCACCGAGGCTACAAGGCCCGGCTGGCGATCTCCTCCAGTACGTGCACGTAGGTGCGTCCGGTGGCCCTGGTCATGCCGAGCTCGCAGGTCCGGTTGCACGACAGGTACAACTGGGCGTCCAGCTCCGCGACCGCAGCCGCCTCGTCGGCAGTGGCGGACGCCGTCAGCTCCTCGTGCAGCAGCCCCCGGTCACCGGCGAACGCGCAGCACCGCCAGCCGTCCGGGACGACCACCTGGTCGGCGACCAGCCCGGCCAGCACGATCAGCGCATCGTTGCTGCCCAGCCGGGTGCTGGAGCACGTCGGGTGTACCACGGCCAGCTTCTCGCGCGGCAGTTCGGGCAGCTTCGGCGCGATCTTCTGGGCCGCGAAGGTGGTGGCGTCCAGCACGGTTGCGTTCTCCACACCCTGGTGGCGCAGCGCGATCTGGATGCCCTCGGTGCAACTGACGTTGTCGCAGATGATCGGCAGCTCCCAGTTGTTGGTGGCCTCGCCGAGGACTCGGGCCAGCCGGGCGTCCATGTGCTTCTCACCCGACAGCATGCCCTTCGACTTCCAGGGCGTGCCGCAGCACAGCGAGCCGATCTCGTCCGGCACCTCCAGCCGCACGCCGGCCCGGTCGGCCAGCCTCAACAGGGCATGCCCGACACCCTTGCTGCCGTCCTTGCCGGAGGCGAACATGGTGCCCACGCAGGCCGGCATGAAGACAGCCTCGGGGCTGCTGCTGTGCTGCGGTCGGCGCACCTCGCCGCCGGGGGGCAGCTCGGCGGACAGGGTGGGGATCAGGTCGGCGCTGGTCACCTTGCGGGCGACGCCCAGCACACCCCGCACCAGCGGGGTGGGCACCTTGTCGACCACCGTCATGCCCACCGAGGCGACCCTGGTGAACGGGTCCCAGACCCGGGCGGCCTGCTTCCAGGCGAAGTCGAGCACCTTCGGCGCGGCCTCCGCGCGCAGGTTGCGGACCAGGTCGCCGGTGTTGATCTGTACCGGGCAGGCGGTCTGGCACATGCCGTCGACGGCGCAGGTCTGCACCACCGAGTAGCGCTGGTCGCGCTCCAGCTCGGCCACCAACGCGGCGTCGCCCTCAGCCTGGGCCTGGGCGATGGCCCGCTGCACCACGATCCGCTGCCGCGGGGTGGTGGTGAGGTGCTGGCTTGGGCAAACCGGTTCGCAGTAGCCGCACTCCACGCAGTCGTCGATCACCGGACGCACCGGGTTGGTCCGCTTGATGTCCTTCAGGTGCTGGTCGGGGTCGTCGGTCAGTACCGAGCCCGGGTTCAGGATGCTGGCCGGGTCGCATGACCGCCTCACCCGCCACATGGCCTGGTACAACTCGTCGCCGTACTGCCGCTGCACGAACGGGGCCATGATGCGACCGGTGCCGTGCTCGGCCTTCAGGGTGCCCTGCCGATCAAGGACCAGCTGGACCATGTCCTCGGTGAAGTCCTCGTAGCGCTTCATCGACACCGGGCCGTCGAAGTCCTCGGTGACCAGGAAGTGGATGTTGCCGTCCTTGGCGTGCCCGAAGATCACCGCGCCTTCGTAGTTGTGCTTGTCGAACAGCACCTGCAGCTCGCTGCAGACGCTGCCCAGCCGCTCCATCGGTACCGCCACGTCCTCCAGCAGGGCCGCGGTGCCCTTGGGACGGTTCCAGGCGATCTTGGTGTACAGGCCCTTGCGCATGGTCCACATCTGCTCCCGGCGGGCCGGGTCCTGGGTCATCTCGGGGTCGGCGTAAAGATCGAAGTCGGCGAACCGGGCGAAACCTTCCCGGGAGCGGTCGGCCAGTTCGTCATCGGTGTCGCCCTGGTACTCCACCAGCAGGCTGGCCTGGCCGGTCACCTGCAGGTTCGCCGGCAGCACAGACCTGGCGTCCTCGCCCATCGCGAGGATGGACGCCGAGTCGAGCAGCTCGACCACGTCGGCGCCGCTGTTGACCAGCACCGGCAGGGCGTCGGTCGCTGCCTCCATGGAGTTGAACAGCAGGAAGCCGGTCGCCGTCTTCGGACGAACCGGCACGGTGCGGAAGGTGGCCTCGGCGACGAAGCCCAGCGTGCCTTCGCTGCCGACCATCAGGTGCTCGAGGATCTTCACCGGTTCGTCGAAGTCGATGAACGAGTTCATACCGTAGCCCATGGTGTTCTTGATCGACCACCGGCGGGCGATGTCGGCGGCCATCTCGGGACGCCGCAGCTGGTCGCGCACCTGTTCCAGGGTGGCCACCAGCTCGGGCTCCGCCGAGCGCAGCAGTGCGTCGGCGTCCGGGGCGCCGGTGTCGACCACCGTGCCGCTGGGCAGCACGACCACCATCGACTCCACGGTGCGGTAGGTGTTGGCCGTTGTCCCGCAGGTCATGCCGGAGGAGTTGTTGGCCACCATGCCGCCGATCGTGCAGGCGATCTCACTGGCCGGGTCGGGGCCGAGCTTGTAGCGGTACCGAGCCAGCCGGGAGTTGACCTGTCGGACGGTGGCGCCTGGCTGCGTGCGGACCCGTGCGCCGTTGTCGAGGACCTCGATGTCGCGGAAGTGGCGGCGCACGTCGAGGGCCAGGCCCTTGGCCATCGCCTGCCCTGACAGGCTGCTGCCGCCGCCGCGAAGCGTGAGCGGCCAGCCGGCCCGCACGGCCAGCGCCATGGCCAGACCAACTTGAGCTGCGGTGCGCGGGCGGGCCAGCGCCTGTGGCACGGCAAGGTAGTGGGACGCGTCCACCGAGATCGCGAATCGATCGAGGGCGCGGGTGGTCACTTCGGTGTCGGAACCCAGTGCGGCGGCCAGTTCCTCGACGGTGGCCATTGGGACGTCGGTCAATTGGGTGCGGGAGCTGATGACAGTCATTGGCGGTTACTCCTGGTCGCATTATTGGTTAGACCATAGTTCACCACGCGCCCGCGTGGAACCCCCGGGGGGTGGGTCCGGCTCAACTCGACATCGGCAGGATCGTGTACGCGTAGCGGATGTGCTCCTCGATCACGTCGGCCGCGCGGGCGGCGTCGCGGCTGGCGACGGCCTCGAAGATGCGGCGGTGCTGACGGATCAGGTCGCGCCGGAAGGCCGGATAGTCGGGCAGCCGGAGGCTGGCCTCCCGGATCGGCACCGCGAGCGCCTGGCGGACCGCGGTGGTCAGCACGATGACGAGCTGATTGGCGCCGAGTTCGGCGATGCCGACGTGGTAGGCGGTGTCGAGCCGGTTGAACTCCTCGATCCCCATCTGCGGATCCTCCATGCTGCCCAGCAGGTCACCCAGCCGCGCCAGGTCGTCGGCGTCGGCATTCGCCGAAGCCAACTCCACATTGCGGCGTTCCAGCATGACCCGGGCCTCGACCACGTCGTCGATCGGGAACTGGGACAGTGCGACATGCATCTGCAGCAGCTTGGCCAGCGCGGGGGAGGGCCGGTCGGCGATCCTGGTGCCCGACTGCGGGCCCGCCCCGACCTGGGAGGTCACCAGGCCCTGGGCCTCCAGGGTGCGCAGCGCCTCCCGGACCGCGGTCCGGCTGACACCGAGCAGTTGGGCCAGTTCGCGCTCGGGCATCAACGTCGAGCCGACGTGCAGTTCGCCGGCGAGGATCTGCTGCTCGATGTGGTTGCGAACCACCTCGTAAGCCTTCACGTGGCCTCCGTTCGGCGGGCGGGTGTTGGCCAATTCAACCATGGCGGCGGGGCGCCGGGAAGATCTTGACAACGGTCAGACCTTTCGGAACTATGGTGCCCAAACTCAATCCGCCTCGCGACACAATGGAGTTCCGCCGATGCAATTCCAGCCCGATCTCGCGCCCCTGAACGGCAACCTGACGTTGTCGGCACTGGTGGCACTACTACCGCTCCTGACGATCTTCGTCACACTGGGCGCCCTGCGCTGGAAGGCGCACTGGGCCGGCCTGACCACAGTTGCGGTCGCCATCCTGGTCGCGATCTTCGCCTACCAGATGCCTGCTGACCTGGCCCTGCTGTCGGCCACCCAGGGCTTCGCCTTCGGCATCTTCCCGATCACCTGGATCGTGCTCGCCGCGATCTGGATGTACGAGCTGACCGTCGAGTCGGGCCACTTCGAAGACCTGCGGTCCGCGTTCCACGTCATCTCCGAGGACCCGCGGATCCTGGCCATCCTGATCGCCTTCTGCTTCGGCGGCCTGATGGAGGCCCTGGCCGGCTTCGGCGCCCCGGTGGCGATCACCGGCGTGATGCTGATGTCGATCGGCTACCCGCCGCTGCGCGCAGCGATCACCGTCCTGCTGGCCAACACCGCCCCGGTCGCGTTCGGCGCCATCGCCACCCCGATCATCACCGCCGGCAACCTGACCGGCATCGACTACAACTTCATCGGCGCCATGGTCGGCCACCAGACCCCGTTGCTGGCCTGGTTCGTGCCGATCCTGCTGGTGCTGATCGTCGACGGCAAGCGCGGCGTCCGCGAGGTCTGGCCGGCCGCCCTGGTGATCGGTGTCAGCTTCGCCGTCGCCCAGTGGATCAGCGCCACCTACCTGTCGGTCGAGCTCACCGACATCGTCGCCGCCCTGGTCGGCGCCGCCGCCGGCGTGGTCTTCCTGCAGTTCTGGAAGCCCAAGGGCACCGAGGAGGCCGCCCAGCGTCTGCTCGACATGAAGACCACCGAGGCCGCCTCCGGCTACAACAGCACCACCATCGTGGAGAACAAGGCCGTCCAGACCGTCACCCGCAACAAGGTCGGCATGGCGCTGTTGCCCTACATCCTGGTCATCGCGATCTTCACCGTCGCCAAGCTGGTGCCCTCGGTCAAGACCTGGCTGGCCACCACCGACATCAAGATCCCCTGGCCCGGTCTGTGGGACGGCGACACCGCGCGCATCCTCACCGGCGCCGGCGATCCGAACATGAGCACCATCTACAACTTCCCGTGGCTCAGCGGCCCGGGCAGCCTGATGCTGATCACCGGCATCCTGGTCGCCATCGTCTACCGGATGCACCCGATGACCGCCATCCGCGTCTTCGGCCGGCAGGTGTACAAGATGCGCTGGACGTTCCTGACCATCGGCTCGATGCTGGCCATCGCCTACGTGATGAACTTCTCCGGCCAGACCATCACCATCGGTTACTGGATCGCCGGCACCGGCGCAGCGTTCGCGTTCCTGTCACCGATCCTGGGCTGGATCGGCACCGCCGTCACCGGTTCGGACACCTCGGCCAACGCCCTGTTCGCCACCCTGCAGCAGACCGCCGCCGAGAACATCGGTGTCGAGCCCACCCTGCTGGTCGCGGCCAACACCTCCGGCGGTGTGGTCGGCAAGATGATCAGCCCGCAGAACCTGGCCATCGCCGCGAGCGCGGTCGGCCTGGTCGGCAAGGAGTCCGACATCCTGCGCAGGTGCCTGCCCTGGAGCCTCGGCCTGCTGGCGTTCCTCTGCCTGATCATCGGGCTGCAATCCACGCCCGTCCTCGGCTGGATGATCCCGACCCCGTAAGCTGGACGAACACCTCAAGGAGGAGGTCATTCATGACTGCCACTAGCACCCGAAGAGGTCTGAAGGTGGCGCTGTTCGCCACCTGCGCGAACGACGTGATGTTCCCGCAAACCCCGATCGCCACCGTGCAGCTGCTGGAGCGGCTCGGCTGCCAGGTCGAGTTCCCCCTCGAGCAGACCTGCTGCGGGCAGATCTTCACCAACACCGGCTACTACGACGAGGCCATGGGTTCGGTGAAGAACTACCTGAAGGCGTTCGAGAGGTACGAGCACATCGTCGGGCCGTCCGGGTCGTGCGTCGGCTCGGTGCGCCACCAGCACGAGATGCTGGCCAGGCGGGACGCCGGCGACGCGATCGGCGACCGGGTGGCCGCGGTGGCCGCCCGCACCTACGACATCAGCGAGTTCCTGGTCGATGTGCTGGGCGTCACCGACGTGGGCGCGTACTTCCCGCACCGGGTGACCTACCACCCGTCCTGCCACTCGTTGCGGATCGCGAAGGTGGGTGACAAGCCGCTGCAGTTGCTCAAGGCGGTGCGCGGCATCACCCTGCTCGACCTGCCCAGTGCCGATCAGTGCTGCGGCATGGGCGGCACCTTCTCGCTGAAGAACCCGGACATGTCGGTCGCCATGGCAGGTGACAAGGCACGCAACGTCGCCAGCACCGGGGCCGAGTACCTGGTGGCCGGCGACAACCTGTGCCTGCTGAACATCTCCGGCGTCCTGAACAGAACACGGGCCGGCGTCAAGCCGATCCACCTGGTCGAGATCCTCGCCCAGACCGAAGGGGGCAACTGATGAGCACCGACACCGGACGGCAATCCCGGGCCGGCCAGCAACCGGAGCAGGAGCGCCGCACCCCGGCACCGCCACCCGGTGAGCTGATCGACTCGCCCCGGTTCCAGGTCGCGGTCAAGGCGGCGCTGGCCAACCAGCAGCAGCGGGCGAACCTGCGGCACGCCACCACCACGATCCGCAACAAGCGGGCCCGGGTGGTCGGCGAACTCGACAACTGGCAAGACCTGCGCGAAGCCGGCGAACAGATCAAGACCCGGGCCGGCCGCCACCTGGACGACTACCTGCTGCAGTTCGAGGAGAACTTCACCAGGGCCGGCGGGGTGGTGCACTGGGCCCGGGACGCCGAGGAGGCCAACCGGATCGTCATCGACCTGGTCAGACAGACCGGCGAGGACGAGATCGTCAAGGTCAAGTCGATGGTCACCCAGGAAATCGACATGAACGAGGCACTGGAGGAGGCCGGGATCGCCGCCTGGGAGACCGACCTGGCCGAGCTCATCGTCCAGCTGGGTCACGACCGGCCAAGCCACATCCTGGTGCCGGCGATCCACCGCAACCGGGCCGAGGTGCGCGAGATCTTCCTGCACGAGATGGGCCGCTACGGCACCCCCGCCCCGGAAGGGCTGGACGACGAACCGGCCCACCTAGCGGCGGCCGCCCGCATCCACCTGCGCAACAAGTTCATGCGGGCCCAGACCTCGACCTCGGGCGCCAACTTCATCGTCGCCGAGACCGGCTCGCTGGTGGTGGTCGAGTCCGAGGGCAACGGCCGGATGTGCCTGACGTTGCCGCAGACCCTGATCTCGGTGGTAGGCATCGAGAAGATCGTGCCGACCTTCGAAGACCTGGAGGTCTTCCTGCAGCTGCTGCCGCGCAGCTCCACCGGCGAGCGGATGAACCCGTACACCAGCATCTGGACCGGCGTCACCCCGGGCGACGGCCCGCAGTCGATCCACGTGGTGCTGGTCGACAACGGCCGCACCAATGCACTGGCTGACCCGGTCGGACGGGCCGCGCTGCGCTGCATTCGCTGCTCGGCCTGCCTGAACATCTGCCCGGTCTACGAACGCGCCGGTGGCCACGCCTACGGCTCGGTCTACCCGGGTCCGATCGGTGCCATCCTCAACCCGCAGTTGCGGGGCACAGCGTCCGAGATCGACCGGTCGCTGCCGTACGCGTCCAGCCTGTGCGGTGCCTGCAACGAGGTCTGCCCGGTCAGGATCCCGATCTCAGACCTGCTGGTGCACGAGCGGCACCGGGTGGTGGAGGCGAAGAAGGCCGACCCACCGCACCTGCCGAAGACCGCCGAACCGCAGTTGATGAAGGCGGCGTCGTGGGTGATGGACGACCACAAGCACCTGGAACTGGCCGGTCGCGGCTCGATGGCCGCCTCGGCGGTGCTGGGCAGACTGCTCGGCGTCCAGAAGTTCGGTGCGATGCCGGCGCCGCTGTCGCGCTGGACCAGCGCACGGGACGTGCCGATGCTGCCCGACCAGACCTTCCGCCAGTGGTGGAAGAAGAACCGAGGAGACCACAAGTGAGCGCGAAGGAAGAGATCCTCTCCCGGGTGCGGACGGCGCTGCGCGACGTACCGCCCGGTGACATCGAGACCGACAGCCCGGTCGCCTGGCGGCACGGGCAGCCCGTCGACGTCGGCCGCGACATCGTGGAGCTGTTCGCCGAGCAGGTCGCCGACTACAAGGCGGCCGTGGTGCAGTGCCCGGCCGACGAGGTGCCGCAGGCCATCGTGGACGCGTTACAGGCCGCGAAGGTCGGCTCGGTGGTCGCCCCGCCCGGGATCGAGCAGAGCTGGCAGGACGCCATCGCCGCGTCCGGCATCCGGCTGGTGGTCGACCGGCCGGACGCCCCGCTCAGCAACATCGAACTCAACGAGATCGACTCGGTGGTCACCGCGGCCGCGGTGGGCGCAGCCCAGACCGGCACCATCATGCTCGACCACACCGCCGACCAGGGCCGCCGCGCGCTCAGCCTGGTGCCCGACGTGCACGTCTGCGTGGTGCGGGCCGACCAGGTGGTGTCTGCGGTGCCGGAGGCGGTGGCCCGGTTGAAGCCGGCGGTGCTGGCAGGGCAGCCGCTCACCTGGATCAGCGGCGGCAGCGCCACCAGCGACATCGAACTCAGCCGGGTGGAAGGGGTACACGGTCCCCGCACGCTGCACGTGATCATCTCGCAGTGATCGCCGATCGGCGAGGGTCGGCGGCTGGATATCGACGGCTGAGTAAGCTCGGCATCGTGCCCGAAACCATGCGAAACGATGGCCGCCGTCCCGACCAACTACGCGGGGTGAAGTTCACCCGTGGCTGGCTCGACCACGCCGAGGGATCGGTGCTGGTCGAGTTCGGCCGCACCCGCGTCCTGGTGGCCGCCTCGGTCACCGAAGGTGTGCCGCGCTGGCGCAAGGGTTCCGGGCTCGGCTGGGTGACCAGCGAGTACGAGATGCTGCCGCGGGCCACCAACACCCGCAGTGACCGGGAATCCCGCCGGGGACGCGTGGGCGGGCGCACCCACGAGATCAGCCGGCTGATCGGCCGCTCGCTGCGCGGCATCATCGACTACACCGCGCTCGGCGAGAACACCATCGTGATCGACTGCGACGTGCTGCAGGCCGACGGGGGCACACGCACCGCGTCCATCACCGGCGCCTACCTGGCCCTGTCGGACGCCGTCGACTGGCTGCGCGACCGCAACGCCCTGGTCGGCGAACCGCTGACCGGATCGGTGTCGGCGATCAGCGTCGGAATCGTCGACGGGGTGCCGATGCTCGACCTCAACTACGCCGAGGACGTCACCGCCGAGGTCGACATGAACATCGTCTGCGCCGGCACCGGCGAGTTCATCGAGGTGCAGGGCACCGCCGAGGGCGCCCCGTTCAACCGCGATCAGCTCAACCAGTTGCTCGACCTTGGCCAACTGGGCTGCGCGGAGCTCACCAGGTTGCAGCAGGACGCCTTGTCAGGTGGCGGGCTGAAATGACGACACGGCTGCTGTTGGCCACCCAGAACGCCAAGAAGCTGGCCGAACTGCGCCGGATCCTCGCCGAGCAATCGCTGGACATCGAGGTGGTCGGCTGCGGCGACGTCGAACCCTATCCAGAGCCTGCCGAGACCGAGTGGACCTTCGAGGGCAACGCGCTGATCAAGGCCCGCGCCGGCGTCCAGCACACCGGGTTGCCGACCCTGGCCGACGACTCCGGGTTGTGCGTGGACGCCCTGAACCAGATGCCGGGGGTGCGGTCGTCCCGCTGGGCCGGCCCCGACCAGGAGGACATCGCCAATCTGGAACTGGTGCTGCGCCAGATCGACGACGTGCCGGACGACCGGCGCACCGCCCGGTTCGTGGCCGTGATGGCGCTGGCGCTGCCGGATGGCCGCGAGTTCACCACCCGGGGTGAGATGCCCGGCCGGATCACGCACGCCGCCAAGGGTGCCCGGGGGTTCGGCTACGACCCGATCTTCCGGGCCGACGAGCAGCCGCCGTCCCCGATCGCACGGCCCCGCACCAACGCCGAGCTGACCGCCGAGGAGAAGGACGCCATCAGCCATCGAGGCAGGGCGTTGCGGGCCATGGTGCCGGTGCTGCGCGAGGTGCTGGTCGAGACCGGGCAGGAGGCGAGCGCGTGAAGCAGTATCTGGATCTGCTGCAACACGTCCTCGACAACGGCATCCACAAGGACGACCGGACCGGCACCGGCACCCGCAGCGTCTTCGGTTACCAGTTGCGGTTCGACCTGCAGGCCGGCTTCCCGCTGCTGACCACCAAGAAGGTGTACACCAGGGGGATCTTCGGCGAACTGCTGTGGTTCCTGCGCGGGTCGACCAATGTCGCCTGGCTGCACGAGAACAACGTGCACATCTGGGACGAGTGGGCCGACCCCGAGACCGGCGAACTGGGGCCGATCTACGGCTACCAGTGGCGCAGTTGGCCGGCCCCCGACGGCAGCCACATCGACCAGATCGCCCAGGTCATCGAGTCGATCAAGGCCAACCCCGACTCCCGCCGACACATCGTGTCGGCCTGGAACGTCGGGCAGATCCCGCAGATGGCGTTGCCGCCCTGCCATGCGTTCTTCCAGTTCTACGTCGCCGACGGCCGGTTGAGCTGCCAGCTCTACCAGCGCTCGGCGGACCTGTTCCTGGGGGTGCCGTTCAACATCGCGTCCTACGCCGCGTTGACGCACATGATCGCCCAGGTCTGCGACCTCGACGTCGGCGACTTCGTGCACGTCTTCGGCGACGCCCACATCTACGACAACCACCTCGACCAGGTCACCGAGCAACTCAGCCGCGAACCGCGGCCGCTGCCCAGGCTGTGGCTGAACCCCGACGTCCGCCAGATCGACGCCTTCACCCTCGACGACATCAAGGTGCTCGACTACGACCCGCACCCGCCGATCAAGGCGCCGGTGGCGGTCTGAGCGGAAGATCATGAAACTCATCGCCATCGCGGTCGTGGCCAGCAACCGGGTCATCGGTGACGGCCACGACCAGCCGTTCAAGTTCCGGGAGGACTTCGCCCGGTTCAAGCGGGTCACGATGGGCCACCCGCTGATCATGGGACGCCGCACTCACGACATCATCGGCCTGCTGCCAGGCCGGCCCAGCATCGTGATCACCCGGCACCCCGAACTGGTCCACTTCCCCGCCGACGAGGACGGTCGGCCCCGCGGTCACGCCGTCAGCTCGGTCGACGAGGCACTCGAGGTGGCGTCCCGGCTGGACGACGTGGTCTACGTCATCGGTGGCGGCCAGGTCTTCCAGCAGTTCTGGTCAAGGCTGGACGAGCTCGACATGACCGAAGTGCCCGCGGCGGCCGAGGGAGACGTGCTGCTGCCCGAGATCGATCCGGCGGTCTGGGTCGAGGTCTCCCGGAACCGGCGCGAGGAGTTCGACTTCGTCCACTATCGGCGCAGGCAGGAGCAGGCATGAGGATCAACCTGGCGGTCGGCGATCAGGCCCGGTTCAGCAAGACCATCGGGGAATCGGACGTCTACCTGTTCGCCGGCATCACCGGCGACCTGTCGCCCAACCACATCGATGAGGAGTACGGCCGCACCACCGCGTACGGGGGCCGGATCGCGCACGGCATGCTGGTGTTGAGCTTGGCCTCGGCCACCTCCACGATGATCCAGGCCAGGGCCGGCCAGGCGTGCGTCAGCTACGGCTACGACCGGGTACGGTTCATCGCCGGCGTGCTGATCGGCGACACCCTGACCGTCACCTACACCATCACCGCCGTCGACCACGAGCAGGCGAAGACGTTCGCGTCGATCGAGATCCGCAACCAGCGCGATGAGTTGTGCGCGGTGGCCACCCACATCCTGAAGTTCTTCGACGCGCCGTTGGGCTGAGGACGGCATGCGGGCCACCCCGTCGATCCTGCACCTTGACCTGGACGCGTTCTACGCCTCGATCGAGCAGCGCGACAAGCCCAGTCTGCGCGGCAAGCCGGTCGTGGTCGGCGGTATCGGTGGCCGGGGAGTGGTTGCCACGGCCAGCTACGAGGCGCGGGTCTTCGGCGTCCGCTCGGCGATGTCGACCGCCGAGGCCAGGCGGCGGGCACCGCATGCCGCCTACCTGGCCGGCCGGTTCGACGCCTACCGGCAGTCCAGCCGGATCGTGATGGCGCTGCTGCGCGAGCTCAGCCCGGTGGTCGAGCCGCTGGGCCTGGACGAGGCGTACGTCGACCTGGCCGCCGGTGGCCTGGGAACCGATGAGCCGGCCGGCCTGGTCGATCTGGTCACCGGGCTGCGCGCCGAGGTGGGCCGGCGCACCGAGGGGCTGCGGGCATCGGTGGGTGTCGGGTCGAGCAAGTTCATCGCAAAACTGGCGTCCGAGACCGCCAAACCCGATGGCCAACTGGTGGTGCCGGCCGGCGCTGAGCTGGAGATGATCTCGCCGCTGCCGGTGCGGGTGGTGCCGGGGGTCGGCCCGGCGACCATGGACCGGCTGACCCGGCTGGGCATCGCCACGGTGGCCGACCTGCAACGGGCCAGCCCCAAGGAGCTGGTCCGTGAGCTGGGCCAGGCGGCCGGCACGGTGCTGCACGAGCTGGCGTTCGCGCGCGACGACCGACCGGTGCAGCACGTCCGTGAGGCGAAGTCGATCTCGGTGGAGGACACGTTCGCCACCGACCTGGTCGACCCGGCCGAAATGGTCGCGGTGATCGAGCGGGACGCGGCCACCGTCGCCGAACGGCTGCGGAAGACCGGGTTGTTCACCCGCACGGTCAGCATCAAGGTCAGGCTCGGTGACTTCACCACCTGGACGCGCTCGCGCACGCTGGACGGCGCGACCGATTCAACCGAGCGGATCCGGGCCGTCGCCAGGGGCCTGCTGGCTGGCCTGGAAACCCCCGGTGGGGTGCGGTTGCTCGGGGTCGGGGTCGGCAACTTCACCGCTGCCGCGCAGGAGGAACTGTTCTGGGCCGAGGACGAACCGAGCAGCGTGGACGAGCAGGTGGTTCGGTCGGTGCCGGCAATGCGGCGGCGGTTCGGTGCCGAGCGGGACTGGCTGCCCGGGATGGAGGTCGAGCACGACTTGCACGGCCGCGGCTGGGTATGGGGTGCCGGCCACGGCGTGGTCACTGTCCGCTTCGAGACCCGGCTCACCGGGGTCGGGCCGGTGCGCTCGCTGCCGGCCGACGACCCCGGGCTGCGCCCGGCACCGCTGCTGCCGATGGCCTGGCAGTTGCCCCAGGACGCCGATCACTGACCTGGTGGGCCGCCCGGCGGGATCAGTGCCTGCCGGCCCACGCCAGACCCACCCAGCGTTCTTCGACCGCGGGAATTCCGGAAACGGCACGCTCGATCGCCAATCCAGGCCGTTGAATCGCTGAAACCGGATTCTGGCGTGCCCGAACCGGAAATCCCCTGCGCAACCCTGCCCCAGCGCGCCCTGTCCCTGGCCGTACTCACGGATTACCATCAGGGAATGAGGACCGCGATCGATGAATACCTGGATGGGTTCGCCGGGCCGCAACGCGAACTGATGGCCGAACTGATCACGCTGGTCCGCGAGCTGGTGCCCGAGGCCGGCGAGAAGATCTCCTACGGGCTTCCCACGTTCACCCTCAACGGCAACCTCGTGCACGTCGGGCCGGGCAAGAACCACGTCGGCTTCTATCCCGCACCCGACGGGGTCCGCTTCGCGGCCGCCGAACTCGACGAGATGGGGCTCAGGTACAGCAAGGGTGCCATCCAGTTGCCGCTGGACCAGCCGTTGCCGCGCGAGTTGATCGCCAGGATTGTCCGGTTCCGGGTGGCCCAGCAACGCGATTCGGCGACCTGATCTGCCGTAGCGTGACCACATGGAACAACTGAACAGCAGCAAGGTCTGGCCGTACCTCTCCACCGCCGCGTGCGCGGTGGCCGGCTCGATCGTGACCGACCCCAAGAGCGACTGGTACAAATCCCTCGACAAGCCGGCCTGGCAGCCGCCCGGCTGGCTGTTCCCGATCGTCTGGACCGCGCTGTACGCAGACATCGCGGCGACTGCGATGCAAACCGTCCGCGAACTCGAGAACGACGGGAGCACCGACGAGGCTGAAGAATACCGGCGGGCCCACCTGGTCAACCTCGCCCTGAACTTCGGCTGGAGCGCGCTCTTCTTCGCGGCCAAGCGTCCGGTGCTGGCCGCGGTTGAGGCGGCCGCCCTGGCGGTCAGCTCGTGGGACCTGGTGCGCCGGGCCGGGTCGGTCCGCCGCCAGCGCGGCTACCGGTTGGCGCCCTACGGGCTGTGGTGCAGCTTCGCCGCGGTGCTGTCGACCGAGATCGCCCGGCGCAACCGCGGCC
>NZ_JBASCI010000171.1:0-8321 GCF_049651565.1 Brooklawnia sp. | reverse complement strand
CCAGTGCGGGCAGAAACTGCCGGGCAGCACCCCCAACCCGTGCGGCCACGGCCGGATGTCGCCGAACGAGTCGGTGACGCAGCCCTGGTACCAGCACGACCCGCCGGCCGACAGCCCGCCCAGCACCAGGTCGCGATCACCGGCTGCCATCTCGGTGAGCACCTTGTCGACGCCGTGCACCTGCCACAGTGCCAGCAGGTTCGCGGTCGAACCGCCGCCGACCAGGATCAGGTCGGCCTCGGGCAGCCGGGCCACCGAGCCGGCGGCGTCGGTCCACAGCGTCAACACCATGGTCCGCACCCCCAACGCCCCGTAGGCGGTCAGGAACTTGCGAATGTAGGTGGCGTCGTCGGCCGACGCGGTCGGGACGAAGCAAACCATCGGTGCCCGACGCCCGGTGAGTTCGACCAGGTAGCGGTCGAGGTTCGTCGCGGCGGAGTCGGGCGACATCGAGAAGCCGCCACCACCCATGGTCACGATGTGCTTGCTCATGGGGTCATCATGGCAGCCGCTACGCTGGGCGGGTGAGTCCTACCACCACAATCGGCGTGATCGGCGGTGGCCAGTTGGCCCGGATGATGTACGCGCCGGCAATCTCGTTGGGCGTCAACCTGCGACTGCTGGCCGAAGGTCCGCAAGTCGGCGCCGCCCGGGTGATCAGGGACGTGGTGGTCGGCGACTACAACGACGAGGCGACCGTGTGCGAGTTCGCCGCCGGTTGCGACGTGATCACCTTCGACCACGAGCACGTGCCCACCCGGATCCTGCGCGGCCTGGTGGCCGACGGCAAGCTGGTGCGTCCCGGGCCGGACGCCCTGCAGCACGCCCAGGACAAGCTACTGATGAGGCAACGGCTCACCCGCGCTCTGGACGCGCCTGCCCCGACCTGGCGACACTGTCTGGACCCGGCCGGCCTGCGGGCGTTCGGCGACGAGATCGGCTGGCCGATCATCGCCAAGGCGTCCCGCGGCGGCTATGACGGCCACGGGGTGTGGAAGCTCGCCGGGCCGACCGACTGCGAGCGCCCGTTCACCGAGTCGAAGGACGCCTCGGCCGGCGAACCGGTCGAGATCATCGGCGAGGAGTTCGTCGACTTCGCCCGTGAGATGTCGGTACTGATCGTGCGCTCCCCGTCGGGGCAGGCGGTGTCGTACCCGGTCAGCGAGACGATCCAGCTGGACGGTGTCTGCCGCGAGACCGTCACCCCGGCGCCCGGGCTGTCGGACGCGCAGGCCTCTGAGATCGCCCGGCTCGGCCTTGACATCGCCGACGAACTGCAGGTGGTGGGCATGCTGGCCGTCGAGCTGATGCAGCGCCGCGACGGCCGGGTGGTGATCAACGAACTGGCGATGCGTCCCCACAACACCGGCCACTGGACGATCGACGGCGCCCACACCAGCCAGTTCGAGAACCACCTGCGGGCGGTGCTCGACCTGCCGCTGGGCGACCCGCGGGCCCGTGACCCTTGGTGCGTGATGGTCAATGTGCTCGGCGGCGACGTCGACGACCTGACCGGCGAGCTGCTGCACTGCTTCGCCCGGGACCCGCGGCTGCGGGTGGAGTTCTACGGCAAGCAGCTTCGTCCCGGGCGCAAGGTCGGCCACGTGGTCTGCTACGGCGACGACCTCGATCAGGTGCGCAACCGGGCCCGGCACGCCGCTGGCCACCTGATGGGTCAGATCAAGGAGGGAAGATGACCCAACCGCTGGTGGGAATCGTGATGGGTTCCGACTCGGACTGGCCGACGATGGAACCGGCCGCCCGGGCTCTGCAGGAGTTCGGGGTGGGGTACGAGGCCGACGTGGTCTCGGCGCACCGGATGCCGCAGGAGATGATCGACTACGGCCGGCAGGCCCACCAGCGCGGGTTGAGCTGCATCATCGCCGGCGCCGGCGGAGCGGCGCACCTGCCCGGCATGCTGGCCGCGGTAACCCCGCTGCCGGTGATCGGGGTCCCGGTGCCGCTGAAGTATCTGGATGGCATGGACTCGCTGCTGTCGATAGTGCAGATGCCGGCAGGGGTGCCGGTCGCGACGGTGGCGATCGGGGGGGCGCGGAACGCGGGGCTGTTGGCGGTTCGTATTCTGGGGGTTGCGCGTGGTGAACTCGTCGAACAGATGATCGCCTTCCAGGACGACCTTCGGAACGTGGCGAGGGCGAAGGGGGAACGGGTCCGGGGCCACGCCACGACATGAAAGGTCTGACTGTTGAAGCTTGCCAGGATACTCACTGCCCTGTTCGCCGCCGTGCTGCTGTTGGCGGGCTGCGCCGGGTCGCCCGATGACACCGCCGGCTCCGGCGACACCTTGCTGGAGCGCTACGGCCTGACCGGTATGGACGCCGAGCAGGTGATCAACCAGCTCGACCGCTCGACCGAGCCGCGGCCCACCAAATTGGGTGGCTCGGTTCGTCCCACCGAACTGCTGCTGAGCGACGGCACCGATGAGCAGGTGCTGCCGATGCCGGATGACAAGTTCTACCTGTCGATCGCGCCCTTCGTGGACTCCACCCATGACTGCTTCTTCCACAGCCTCGGCACCTGCCAGGGCGAGCTGGTCGAGGAGCCCGTGCATGTGAACATCACCACCGATGACGGCCAAGTGCTGGTCGACCAGGACGCCACCACCTGGACCAACGGCTTCGCCGGCTTCTGGGTGCCGAAGGGCACCTCGGGAACCATCACGATCAGCCAGGACGGTCGGCAGGGCAGCGTCGGGTTCGCCACCGGCGACCAGGACGCCACCTGCATCACCACGCTGCGGCTGGTCTAGTCGCTGGCCGGGGCTGGCCTCGACCCTGATCGCGCGGCCTCACCCCGCACGCCTCACCCGCATCCCTGACGCTGAGCAGTATCCGTGCACCGGGCTGGTAAGTGCACGCTCTGGAGGCTGCTCGCGTGCATTATCGGGCCCTTGCGCCGGGAAGTGCACGGTCCCGGGCGCTGGCGGGCCCTGCGGCGGGCATGGTGCACGGCCGTGCCCACGGGCCACGGCGGGGTACAGGAATGCGCACGAACGGCCGGGCCCCGGGATAGTGCCGGGCCCGGCCGACGCGCCGAAACCAGCGGCGCCTAGTTCTCCTTCATGGACAGGGCCTGCCGGTAGGTCAGCCGGCCCTGGGTCTGCAGTAGTGCCCGCCGGTAGATGCGTTCGCCGAGCAGCACCATCACGGCGGCGAAGGCCAGGTTGAGCAGCAGCGCCACGATCGGCTCCCACCAGTCGGCGGCGCCCTCCACGATCCGCACCGGCATCAGGATGCTGGAGATGATCGGCACGTAGCTGAGCACCACCCGGGCGGTGCCGCTGACGGTGAACCCCACGAAGTAGGCGATCAGCAGCAACCAGGTGAGCGGCTGGGAGGTCTGGTTGAGATCCTCCGACCGGGTGCCCAGCGCGCCGGCGGCGGCCCAGATGCAGGCCAGCGCCAGGAAGCCGGCCAGGAAGAACGCGAGGAACCAGCCCACTCCGCTGGACAGGTTCGGCAGGGCACCGGTGACGGGGGTGAAGCTGACCCCCAGCAGGGCGACCCCGAGCAGCAGCACCATCTGGCCGAACGCGATCACGGTATTGCCGATCACCTTGCCGGCCAGCAACTGCCGGACCGGGATCACCGCCACCAGGATCTCGACGATCCTGGACTGCTTCTCTTCGATCACCGAACTGGCGATCTGCATGCCGTAGATCATCGACGACATCATGAACAGCACCGCGAACGCCAGCCCGGCGAAGTAGCCGACCATGCCGTCGACGGCGTCCCCCTCCAGCACCTGTGACCGGAGGCTCATCTGCTGGCTGAGCTGTTCGGGAGTGATGCCGGCAGCGGCGGCCAGGTCGGCCATCGTCCTGCTGGTGAGCACCTCGGACAATGTCGCCTCGAAGTCACGGCCGGGCTCGGACTGCCAGGTCAGCACCCAGCCGTCGTCGCCCCGGGCCAGGTACGCATCGGCGGTGCCGTCGGTCACCTGCTGGCGGGCCTCGGCCTCGTCGGCGGCCTCGAGGACGGTGACCGAACTGTCCGCGTTGTCCTGCCGGACGGCGGCATCGGCGGCCTGGCCGACCGCGGCCGCCTCGGGGCTGGTGACCACCAGCGTGGTGTCGCTGGGCCGGCTGCCGATGAACCAGACCACCCCTATGCCGACCGCGACCAACGCCAGCGTGCTGATGGTGCCGATGATGAACGTACGGTCGGTGAGCTTGACCATGATCTCGCGGATTGTGACGGTCAGCCAGGCCGGCTGGTTGTCGCGTTGCATGCCCGCTTGCGGGCTGGTCGGGGTCGCCTGCGGCGCGCGGGACGGTCGGGTGGCCTGCGGCGCGCGGGACGGTCGGGTGGTGGTGGTCATGCTGCGGTCACCTCTCGATAGATCTCGGACAGGGTAGGGCGCAGCCGGGCGAACTCGAGCACCCGGCCGCGCTGGAGCGCCTGGGCCAGCAGTTCGTTCTCGGCGCCGGGGACGAGCACCTCGAGCAGGGCGGTACCGCCGTCCACGTCGTCGACCCGCAGCCCCCGCAGATCGCGCACCCAGCCGGCGTCCCCGGCCAGCACCAGCCGGTGCCGGACCGCGCCCCGCGCCTCCAGTTCTTCCTTGGTGCCAGCGGCGACCACGCGTCCCTCGCTGAGGATCACCAGCCCGTCGCACAGCCGGTCGATCAGGTCGAGCTGGTGGCTGCTGAACAGCACCGGGACGCCGCGTGCGGCGCGTTCGGCCAGCAAACCGGCCATCTGGTCGGTGGCCTTGGGGTCCAGACCGCTGAACGGTTCGTCCAGGATGAGGCCGATCGGGTCGGCCATCACCGCGGCGGTGATCTGGACCCGCTGCTGGTTGCCGAGGCTGAGTTTCTCGAGCTTGTCCTTGACGCGTTCACCCAGCCCGAAGCGCTCCAGCAGGACGGTCGCCTCGGCGTGGGCGTCGGCGTGCGTCATCCCTTTCAACCGGGCCAGGTAGATGAGTTGGTCGAGGATCGGCTGCTTGGCGTACAGGCCGCGCTCCTCGGGCATGTAGCCGAACCGCGCCCGGTCGTGCCGGCTGATCGGCCGGCCCTGCCAGCGCACCGCCCCGGCGTCCGGGGCCAGCAGCCCCATGATCATCCGCATGGTGGTGGTCTTGCCGGCGCCGTTCCCGCCGACGAAACCGATCATCTGGCCTGCCGGCACCACGAACGACACATCGTCCACCGCCCTGAGCTCGCCATACGTTCGGGTCAGGTGGCTCACTTCCAGCATCAGTACCTCCCGGTCGCCTCCGGCGCGTCCTGCGCCTGGCACCAGACTGCCAACCCGGCGTGCCCCGGCACATCGGCCGGATTGGGGAGATCCATCCTCCGCCGGGCGGGGGAGGCGGCTCAGTCGACCAGGTGGTGCCGGTAGGCCCACGCCACCGCCTGCACCCGGTCGCGGACGCCCAGCTTGGCGAGCAGGTTGGACACGTGGGTCTTGACGGTGGCCTCGCCGACGAACAGTTCGCGGGCGATCTCGGCGTTGGACAGCCCCCGGGCCATCGCGACCAGGACCTCGGTCTCGCGCTCGGTCAGGTCCACCTCGGCGATGGCATCGGGACGCCCGGGCGCAGCGCGGTGCCGGTTCATCTGGGCGATCACCCGGGTGGTGACCTCCGGTGACAGCAGGGCGTGCCCCTGCGCGACCGACCGCACCGCCTCCAGCAGCATCTCGGGGCCGGAGTTCTTCAGCAGGAAGCCGGCCGCGCCCGCGGCCAGCGCGTCGAACAGGTAGTCGTCCTGGTCGAAGGTGGTGAGGATCACCACCCGGGTCTGTTCGGCGAGCCGCCGGGTGGCCTCGATACCGTCCATCACCGGCATCTGCACGTCCATCAGCACCACATCGGGCCGCAGTGCCGCCACCTGTTCGATGGCCTGGCTGCCGTTGGTGGCCTCGCCGGCCACCTCGATGTCGTCGGCCACCGACAGGATCATCCGGAAGCCGGTGCGGACCAGTTGCTGGTCGTCGACCAGCAGAACGCGGATCGGCTCAGCCATGTCGCGCCTCGGACTCGGTTCGGTTGAGCGGCAGCCGGACCCGTACCCGGTACCCGCCGGTGGCTCGCGGCCCGATCTCGGTCTGCCCGCCATGCGACGCCACCCGCTCGCGAATCCCGAGCTGTCCAAGGCCGCTGCCGCTGGTGCCGGGCAGCGGTCGGCCGTCGTCCAGTATCTCGGCCTCGACCCAGCCGGTCGGTCTGCCCTCGGCCCGCAGGACGACCCGGGCCTGGCGGGCGGTGGAGTGCCGCTGCACGTTCTGCAGCGCCTCGGAGATGATCCGGTACAACGACAGTTGCATCGGCAGCGCCACCTCGGCCAGCGACCCGGGCGGGTTCTCGATCGTGGTCAGGTCCACCACCAGCCCGGTTGCCTGCAGCGACTCGACCAGTTGCGGCAGCTCCGCCAGCGTCGGCTCGGGCTCCCGGCCACCGTCACCATCGGCGCCCGGCCCACCGCGCAGCGCGCCGAGCAGGCCACGCATCTCTGCGACGGCGGTGCGGGCGGACTCCTCGACCACCAGCAGCGCGGTGCGGGCCTGTTCGGGGTCACGGTCGAGCAGGGTGCGTGCGGCGCCGGCCTGGATACCCATCACCGAGACGTGGTGGGCCACCACGTCGTGCAGCTCACGGGCGATCCGCAACCGCTCGGCCACCACCGCCTGCTGCTGCAACTCCTGGGACTGGGCGGCGATGGTGGCGGCCTGCTGTTCCAGCAGGGCGGCGCCACGGGCCTGCCACCACCGGTTCCGGCCCAGCACCACCGCACCCAGGACGTAGACGGCGTTGGTCAGGTAGCTGAGCAGCACCGAGGACGTGATGGGCGGCAGCAGCCCCACCTCGGCGTCCGGGTCGTCGCGGAGCCGCTCCAGCAGGGTGTCGAAGCCGGCGCCGACCGCGGTGTCCCAGGCCAGCCAGCCGAAGACCGCGACGGTGATGGCGCCCAGCAGGATCAGCGCCACCCGACGGTCCCGCGCCCAGGCCGCCACCGAGAACAGTGCGAAGAACAGGATCGCCTGGTAGCCCAACAGGTAGCCCACCTCGGGCACCAGGGTGCAGGCCAGGAAGAAGTGCACGAAGGCGTAGCCGGCCACCAGCACCGGATAGCGGCGCCGCCACAGCATCGGAGCCACGCCGGTCACGATCACCAGGTACTCCAGCCAGACCGGCGATCCGGCCGGCCAGAACCCCAACGGCCGATTGAGTTCCCGGTTGACCGTGGTGAACGCGAACAGCACCCCGACCACCACCCAGTCGGAGCGGTCGACGGGGGTGGCCGGCCGGACGTACTGGTCGTCCACCCCGAACCAGTTCGACAGCCCGGCCATGGTCAGCCCAGGAACCGGTCGAGTTGCGAGGTGTCACCACGGCTGATCTCGTCGAACAGCGCCAGCGCGTTCTCGCGGTCCCAGATCACCACCGACGCTCCGGTGTCGGAGACGCCGGACGGGTCGGCGATCGGCACCACCAGCGACAGGCCGTCGCGGCCGGCCACACCGATCAGCGCCCGGGCGCTGCCGAGCAGGTCGAGCGGGCCGGTCTGGTCGCCCTTGGTCACCATGTCGGCAGCGGCCATGTTCAGGCTCCAGTAGCGGACCGGGTTCAGCACGCTGACCGGGCTGGCGGCCTTGCCGACCACCTTGCCGATGATCTCCCGCTGGCGTTCGGCCCGGCCGATGTCGCCGCGCGGATCGGCGTAACGCATCCGGACGTAGGCCAGCGCCTGCTGGCCGTCCAGCTGCGTGCAGCCGGCCGGGATGTCGAGCCCGGACAGGTCGTCCTGCAGCGCGATGTCGGTGCAGACCTCGACGCCGCCGACCGCGTCCACCACCCGCGAGAAGCCGTCGAAGCCGATTTCCAGGTAGCCGTCGATCCGGACGCCGGTGACCTGCTCCACGGTCTCGGTCAACAGGGCCGGCCCGCCGTAGGCATAGGCCGCATTCAGCTTGTCCTGCCCAAGATCGGGAATGGGCACGTAGGAGTCCCGGGGCAGGCTCACCAGCACCGGGCGCCCGCTGCGCGGCTGGTACAGCAGCATGATGGTGTCGGCCCGCGCGGTTGTCAGGTCTTCGTCGCCTGGCACCGGCTCGTAGCCTGGGCCGGGGTCGCGGGCGTCGCTGCCCACCAGCAGCGTGGCGGTGCCGGGTTGGCGGGGCGGCCGGGCGTCGGACTGGGACTGGTCCACCCGGTCCATCCGCGCCAGTGCGAACACCGGGGTGCCGATCAGGAAGACCAGCCACGCGGCGAGCAGTACCCCGACCAGCCGCAGCTGTCGGCGTCTGGTCCGGCGGCGCCCGGGTGGCCGGCCCGAATCACCGGTCGGTCGGGAG
>NZ_JBASCI010000170.1:0-4875 GCF_049651565.1 Brooklawnia sp. | reverse complement strand
CCTCGGACCGCTCGACTACGCCGTCGCCGTCGAGGTCGGTGCGCCAGACCAGCGCGGGCCTGGCGACTCCGTCATCCAGCAGGCTGGCGGCTGCCTCGCTGAGCGCGGCCGGGTGCAGCGGGACGCGCCAGGTGGGCGCGTAGTAGGTCTGGCCTCGGCGGCGGGCCTCGGTGTCGATGGCCCCGTCGGCGCGCACCCAGGCGGCCAGGTCGGTGATGGCGTACCAGACCCGGAAACCGGGACGGCGCCGTTCGATGAACAGCGCCTGGTCGAGGTCGGACGCCCCGGGTGGGTCGATGGTGACGAAGGGCAGGTCGGTGAGGTCGGTGCGCTCGGCCCGGTCGATGGGCCCGGACGTCGCCACCGCCTCGGCCTCGGCGAGCACCTCGTCGGGGAATCGCCGGGGGATGGCCAGTTCGGCCGCCAGTTGGCGGAGCCCATCGACCAGTTCGGGCGGGGCCTGCGGTACCCGGACGCGACGGATCGGCATGGGGTGAACCTACCCCGATCCGTCGCGACCTCGCCGACCTTTCCGGGCTCGGGCGGTCAGGCGGCCCGGGCGACCTCCCCGGCCGCCACGATGGCGGCGTACTGGCCACCCCTGGCGAGCAGCTGGGTGTGGCTGCCCTGCTCAACGACGCGTCCGGCATCGAGGACGACGATCTGGTCGGCGTTGCGCACGGTGCCGAGCCGGTGCGCGATGGTCAGCGTGGTACGTCCCACCGCGAGGTTGTCGAGGGCTTCCTGCAGTTCGCGCTCGGTACCCTGGTCGAGTGCGCTGGTGGCCTCGTCGAGCACCAACACGCGCGGGTTGCGCAACAGCGTCCGGGCGACCGCGACGCGTTGCCGCTCGCCGCCGCTGAACCGGTGGCCGCGGGCGCCGACGACGGTGTCCAGGCCTTCGGGCAGCGCCCGGATCACGTGGGCGATCCGGGCCGCCTCCAGGGCCTGCCACAGCTCGGCGTCGGAGGCGTGGGGCCGGGCCTGCTGCAGGTTGGCGCGCAGGGTGTCGTGCTTGAGGTAGGTCTCCTGGCTGACCACCCCCACGATGGCGGCCAGGTCCTCCGGGTCGAGGCCGCGCAGATCGATGCCGTCGATGGTGATCCGGCCGCTGTCGGGGTCGGCCAGCCGCGAGAGCAGGGACGCCACCGTCGACTTGCCCGAGCCGGTGGCTCCGACCAGGCCGATCGTGTGGCCGGCGGGGATGGTCAGGTCGACGCCTTGCAGGGCCGGCCGGTCGGCGTCCGGGTAGCGATAGCTGACTCGCTCGAAGCGGATCTCGCCGCGGATGCCGGCCACGTCCACCGGAACCGGGTTCGCGGGGGCAGGCACCTCGGGCACCAGGTCGAGGTAACCGAAGACCCGGCTCAGCATCGCCATCGAGGCCACCCACTGAGCGCCGATGTTGAGCAGTCCCATGATCGGCCGGAAGATGGCCGCCTGCAGTGTGGTGAACGCCACCACGGTGCCGATGGTCAGGCCGCTGCTCGGCCCCAGGCCAGCGGCCAGGTAGATGACGGCCGGCAGCGCGGCGAAGACGACGCTCATGGTGGCCATCCGCCAGCGACCGGCGAGCTGGGAACGCATGTCGAGGTCGACCAGGTTGTTCGAGATTTCGGCGAAGCTGGCGATGTTGTGTTCGGCGGTGCCCAGGGTCTTGGTGAGCAGCGCGCCGTTGACGGTGAGGGTCTCATCCACCTGGCTGTGAAGCTGCGCCATGGCGCGCTGCCGGGCGCTGGTCAGGTCGCGGCGGATCAGGGCGACCCGGCGGGTTGCCCAGATGGCCGGTGGCAGCACCAGCAGGCTGACCAGGCTCAGTCGCCAGTCGAGGGCGACCATCGCGATCGCGGTCGCGACAGCAGTTGTGAAGTTGGTGGCCACCGAGGTGGCGGTACTGGTGAGGATCGACTGCAGTCCGGCGATGTCGTTCACCAGCCGGGACTGGATCTCGCCGGCCCGGGTGCGCTTGAAGAAGTCGAGGGACTGGCGTTGCACGTTTGCGAAGACACCAAGCCGCAGTTCATGCATGACACGTTGGCCGACCGCGCTGGCCAGCCAGGTCTGCCACACCCCACCTATGGCGGTGACGACGGCCACGCCGATCATGCCGGCGACTGTGAGGATCAACAGCCGCGAGTCCCTGTTGGGCAGCGCGTCGTCGATGACGGCACGCAGCAGGAAGGGCTGCGCCATGCCGATCGCGGACATCGCCACGATGATCAGCAGCAGCAGCAGCATGCGCCAGCGTTGGGGCGCGAAGAGCTCAGCAACTCGTCGGGGCGAAATGGGCGACTCGGCGAGCTGGGCGCGATCGGAGGGATCGATTCGCTGTGGCCCGCGTGCCGGGCCCATCGGCGGCTGTTCGATCATCTGCTCCCACCTCCATTCATTCGATATACTCTGGTTAACACATTGAGAGGTTACCTCACTATTTGATTGGAGTCAAGTGAGTACGACTGACCCTGCGGCCGACGATATCCGCGAGCACTTCCAGCGGGTATCGCGCCGGATGCGCCGGGCCATGATGGCCGCGCTCGAACCGTGCGGTGTCAGCCCGCACCAGGCCCGGGCGCTGCGCACCGTCATTGATGCCGGGGAGCTTCGTCCCAGCCAGCTCGCCGAGTCGCTCGGCATCGCGCTGCGCTCCACCACCCAGGTGGTGGACGACCTGGTCGCCGCCGGATTGTTGAGCCGGCGCCCCGACCCTTCCGACCGACGGGCGGTGCTGGTCAGCGCGACCGAGGCGGGCCACCAACTCGCGGCCCGGATCGCCGAGATCCGCAGTCAGCAGTCCCGGCAATTCGCCAGCGTGCTCAGCGCTCAGGATCGCACCGAGCTGCGGCGGATCCTGGTGCTGCTTGAGGACGCCCTGGCGCAGGCACCCGAGGGGTAGCCCGCACGCCACCACTCGCTGGAATGCGGAAGTTCGCCCAGCGACTGCGCTTGGCGATCTTCCGCAGTGACGCCCGGGGGACTGGGTCAGAGCCCGGACTGCTCGGTCCTGACCAGGATGCGGCCGCACTCCTCGCAGCGCAGCACCTGGTCGGGCGCCGCATTGGCGTGCCGCTTGAGTTCGGTCATGTCGAGTTCCAGCCGGCAGCCGCCGCAGCGGCGGGCCTGCAGCTCCGCGGCCCCGGTGCCCGATCGCTGGGCCACCTTCTCGTACAGCGCCATCAGCTCGGCCGGCAGCCGGCCAGCCACGTCCGCCCGGCGAGAGGCGAGTTCGCCGATCCGGGTGTCCAGTTCCTTGCCGGCGGCGTCCCGGCTGGTGATCAGCGCGCGCATCCGGTTCTCGATCTCGGTGCGCTGCGCGATCAGCCGATCCCGCACCGCGGTCTCATCCTCGATCTGCTGCATGATCTCGAGCTGGGTGTCCTCCAGCGAGTTGATCCGGCCCTTGAGGTGCGTGGTCTCTGCGATCAGCGACTGCAGCGCCTTGGCGTCCACGCCACCGGCGTCGATCATCTTCTGGTTGCGCTCACGGCGGGCTCGGGCGGGGTTCAGGTCGGCCTCGACCCGTTCCTGCTCGGCCTCGGCGTCCTCCAGCCTGGTCTGCGAGGCGACCACCTGCTCACCGAGCCGTGTCCGCTGGGTGTTCAGCTCGGCCAGTTGTGCGTGCTCGGGCAGCGTGGTCCTGCGGTGTCGCAACTGGGCTACCTGGGTGTCCAGGTCGGCGATCTGCAGCAGCGCGCGCTGGGCGCTCGGGTCAGCTTGCATTGAGAACCTCCGTCGGCCGAAGCGTAACCACCGCCGCGCAGCCCGACCGCCCCTCCCAGCACCGGGATGTGGGCAGCGATCCCAATGGGCATAGGATCGAACAGGTTGACGACGCGAACGTAGTTGGAGGATACATGGCCAGCGAGCAGCGACCCGCCCTTCCTAATCGGCAGACCCCTTTCTCGGAGGCGTTCAAGCAGTTCATCCAGGCCGACTGGGCGCCGTATGACGAGACTGCGCCGAAGGCGCTGCCGGGGGCGATCGCTGCCGCCGCCCACCGGGCGAAGTTGTCCGAGCTGTACCCGGGTGAGCGGCTGATCATCCCGGCCGGCGGGTTGAAGGTCCGCAACAACGACTGCGACTACCGGTTCCGCCCGCACTCGGCGTTCACCTGGCTGACCGGGCTGGGCACCGACCGGGAGCCCGATGCGGTACTGGTGATGGAGCCGGCCGCCGGCGGTCACGAGGCCACCCTCTACTTTCACCCCCGGGTGCCGCGCACCGACGAGGAGTTCTACGCCGACTCCCGGTACGGCGAGATGTGGGTCGGTCAGCGCGAGTCGCTGGCCGAGATGGCCGCCCTGGCCCGGATGAGGACCGCCGACATCGATGACCTGCAGCCGGCGCTGCAGCTGATGGCGTCCACCACCCCGACCCGGATGCTGCGCGAGGCCAACCCGGAACTGGCCGACAAGCTCGACTCCTGGCGCGGCCGCGCCGAGCAGCAGGACGCCGACTTCGTGGTCGCGCTCAGCGAACTGCGGCTGATCAAGGACGCCTTCGAGATCGACCAACTCAAGCAGGCCTGCAAGGCCACCGCGGTCGGCTTCGAGGCCGTGGTCCGCGAGCTGCCCAACGCCGTCGCCAACGGCCGCGGTGAGCGCTGGGTCGAGGGCATCTTCGGGCTGCACGCCCGCCACCAGGGCAATGCGGTCGGTTACGACACCATCGCCGCGGCCGGTGACCACGCCAACACCCTGCACTGGATCCGCAACGACGGCGACCTCGCCGAGGGCGACCTGCTGCTGCTGGACGCCGGGGTCGAACTGGACTCCCTGTTCACCGCCGACGTCACCCGCACCCTGCCGGTGTCCGGCCGCTTCACCCCCGCCCAGCGCAAGGTCTACGACGCCGTCGCGGCCGCGCAGCGGGCCGGTA
>NZ_JBASCI010000169.1:0-7311 GCF_049651565.1 Brooklawnia sp. | reverse complement strand
GCGCCTACGCCGTCTACCACGGGCCCTCCGGTCTGCGCGGCATCGCCCGTGGTATCCACGACAATGCGCGCCGGCTGGCCGCATCCCTGGCCGACGCCGGTCTCGCGCCGGTGCACGACACGTTCTTCGACACGCTGCTGGTCGAGGTGCCGGACGCCGCTGCCGTGGTGGCCAGGGCGCGCGAGGCCGGCGTCCACCTCCGGCTGGCCGACCCCAGCCACGTCGGGGTGTCCATCGGTGAGGACGCGACCCCCGACGACCTGGCCGCGGTGGCGTCCGCATTCGGCGTGGAACCTGGGCTAAGCGGTTGGGGCAGCTTGGGTGCGACCGAGCGCAGCAGCGACTTCCTGACCCACCCGGTCTTCAACGCCCACCACTCCGAGACCCGGATGATGCGCTACCTGGCCACCCTGGCCGGCCGCGACTTCGCCCTCGACCGGGGCATGATCCCGCTCGGCAGTTGCACCATGAAGCTCAACTCGGCCGCCGAGCTGGAGCCGATGAGCTACCCGGGGTTCGCCAACCTGCACCCGTTCGTGCCGGCCGCCGACGCCCGCGGTACCCGCCAGATGATCGACGAACTGGCCGGCTGGCTGGTGGAGATCACCGGCTACGACCGGGTCAGCCTGCAACCCAACTCGGGCGCCCAGGGTGAGTTCGCCGGGCTGGTCGCCATCCGGCGCTACCACGCCGGACGAGGCGAGTCGCAGCGCCGGGTCTGCCTGATCCCGTCCTCGGCGCACGGCACCAACGCGGCGTCCGCGGCGCTCGCCGGGCTGAAGGTGGTGGTGGTCGACGCCGCCGAGGACGGATCGATCGACATGACCGACCTGCGGGACAAGGTCGAGGCGAACGCCGACCAACTGGCCGCCATCATGATGACCTACCCGTCCACCCATGGTGTTTTCGAGGACACCGTGGTGGAGGCCTGCGAGCTGGTGCACGCCGCCGGCGGCCAGGTCTACGTCGACGGGGCCAACATGAACGCCCTGGTCGGGCTGGCCAGGCCGGGACGCTTCGGCGCCGACGTCAGCCACCTGAACCTGCACAAGACCTTCGCCATCCCGCACGGCGGCGGTGGCCCCGGCGTCGGGCCGATCGCGGTCAAGGAGCACCTCGCCCGCTACCTGCCCGACCACCCGCTGGTGGACGTGGGCGGCGACCCCGAGCCGGGCGGTACGGTTGCCGCCGCCCCGTTCGGCTCGCCCGGGGTGCTGCCGATCAGCTACGCCTACATCGCGCTGCTCGGGGCGGACGGCCTGCGGCAGGCCAGCCGGGTGGCGCTGCTGAACGCCAACTACATCGCCCGCCGGCTGGACGAGCACTTCCCGGTGCTCTACACCGGGCAGGCCGGCCTGGTCGCCCACGAATGCATCATCGACCCGCGCGCGATCTGCAAGCAGTCAGGGCTGTCCATCGACGACCTCGCCAAGCGGCTGATCGACTACGGTTTCCACGCGCCGACGATGAGCTTCCCGGTGGCCGGCACGCTGATGATCGAGCCCACCGAGAGCGAGGACCTGGCCGAGCTGGACCGCTTCTGCGACGCGATGATCTCGATCCGCGGCGAGATCGACCGGATCATCTCAGGCGACGACTGGACCGCCCAGGACAACCCGCTGGTCAACGCCCCGCACACCCTGGCACGGGTGACCGCGGACGAGTGGACCCATCCCTACTCCCGGCAGGAGGCGGCGTTCCCAGCCGGGCTGGGCCGGGGACAGGTCGGTGGTGGCGGTGGCGACAAGTACTGGCCAGCAGTCGCCCGTGTCGACAACGTCTACGGTGACCGTCACCTGAGCTGCAGCCTCACCCCGGTCCGGGGGTAATCCCGGGAGGTCTGCGAGCCGGACGGGCCGATCGGTCCGCCACGCTGGGATGATTACCACATGGCGTGGCGGGACAGGCTGGAGCAACGGCTGGAGGGCAGCTCGGTCGGCTCGCACATCGTGCGCACCGCCAAGCGCTACTTCAACCGGATGGGCAACCACCTGGCCGGTTCGATCGCGTTCTTCAGCATCCTCGCCATCGTCCCGGTGCTGATGTTCGCCTTCGCGGCGACTGGTCTGGTGCTGACCGTCATCCGCCCCGAGTGGCTGGACGAGGTGCAGATCTTCATCGTCGACAACCTGAACGCCGGGCCCCTGCAGGACCAGGTGCTGATCCTGCTGGGGGAGTACCTGTACCACTGGCAGCGGGTCGGCCTGTTCGCGGTGGTGGTGGCGCTGGTGATCGGCTCGACCTGGGTGGCCAACCTTAAGGGTGCCATCCGGGCGATGGGTCGGCCAGACTTCGACGTGGTCCACCGCAGCCACAGCCCGCTGCTGGAGCCGATCCTGAACATCGCGCTGCTGCTGGTGCTGATGGTGCTGGTCGCGGTGACCTTCACCGGCACCGTGATCGGCACGCAACTGGCCGGCGCGGTGGTCGACTGGGCCCGGCTCGGCAACGTCTTCATCTCGCAGGGTCTGGTGCAGGTGGCCTCGCTCGGGCTGTCGTTCGCCGGTGCCCTGCTGCTGTTCTGGCTGATCTACCGTTACCTGCCCGATGTCCGCTCGCCCAACCGTGCGGTGGTCGGTGGCTCGCTCGGGGCGGCGGTCTGCTTCGTCCTGCTGCAGACCGGTGCCGGCGCGCTGACCAGGCTGCTCAGCATGGGGCGCGCCACCCAGGTCTTCGGGCCGGTGATCGTGGCCATGCTGTTCATCAACATCTTCGCCATGCTGACGTTGATCTGGGCGGCGTGGGTGGCCACCTGGAACCAGCCCGCGGTGGCGCGCCGCTACAGCCGGGCCGACCGGATCCTGCGCGACCGCGAGGGCATCGTCACCGTCGACAGCCACTGGGAGGCGGCGGAGGCTGACCGGCAACGCCGACAGCGCCCGGCCAAGAAGCTCAGTGCTTCGTTGGGTGAGGACGCCGCCGGCCGGCCCGCGCTGCTGCTCGGCACCGGGGCCAGCCGGCTCAGGCGGCCACGCCGACCAACCTGATCAGTGGACGGCGGCCTCCGGCTTCGGCATTCCGATGTCCTGGGCCAGCTCGATGAACCACGGCTGGGTGATGTCGAACGGCTTGTGGCCGGCGATCCGCGGGAAGGCGATGACCGACAGCTCGTCGTTGTTCTCCTCGTCCAGCCCGACCACACCGGGCTTGCCGGCCAGTGCGGCGTCCACCGCGAGCACGCAGGTGCGGTTGATCAGCTCCAGGTCTTCGGCGTTGGACTTTGCCGAGCGGCTGAAGTAACCCGACTTCTGCACCATGGTCTTCTCGGCACCGATCAGCTTGCTGAACTTCGCGCCGAACCACTCACCGGGGTTGATCTTGTCGATCTGCACGTGCCCGAACGCGTCCCGCGGCACCTCCTCGCCGGCACTCTCCAGCTGCTCGACGATCTCGTTGACCCCGGCACCCTCGGAGAGGAAGATGTTGACGTTGCCTACCTCGTCCATCACCTTCGACAGCCGCGCCGCCTCGGCCTGGACGTCGAGGTGCACCTCGGGCAGGTAGAGGGCGTGCACGTCCCAGGCCTCGCGGGACAGGCCGATCTCCGGCAGCCATTGCTGCTGGTCCAGCCATGCCCGGTAACGCCGGGTTGTCTCGGCGGCCAGGTAACCACAGCTGCGTCCCATGATCTCGTGGATGATCAGTTCGCGGGAAGCCGCGTTGTGCTCGGCGATGATGTTCTGCGCGAAGATGCTGGCCTGATCGGCGGCCGTCCAGGCGCCCAGCGACTGGCGGATCGGCACGATGTCGTTGTCGATGGTCTTGGGCAGGCCGACCACGCACAGATCGAAGCTGTTCTCGGCCAGGTAGGCGGCCAGGTCGGCGGCGGTGGTGTTGGTGTCGTCGCCACCGATGGTGTGCAGCACGTCGACGCCGTCGGCCACCAGTTGCCTGGCGGCCACCTCGAGGGGGTTCTCACCCTCCTTCACCAGGCCACGCTTGACGGCGTCCTTGACGTTGGTCAGCTTGACCCGGGAGTTGCCGATCGGGGAGCCGCCGAAGTTGTACAGCACGTCGATGTTGTCGCGCGCGGTCTGGGTGACCGGCAGCGAGTCGCCCAACAGCAGGCCCTGGTAGCCGTGCCGGTAGGCGATGATCTCGATATCAGGGGCCACCTCGGTGTACCGCTTGATCAGACCTGCAATTGCCGATGACAGGCAGGGGGCGAAACCGCCTGCAGTGAGCAGACCAACCTTGTTGACCATTCCGGTGAAACCTTCCTTCTGTTCGGATGTTCCGATGCTAGCTGTGGACAATCCGGCTCGGCGCCCGGACGCCATGACAAACTGGCCAGTGCCACCCATCCCACCAGGAGCGAGCATGTCCTTCCATCACCTGCGGTCCGAGCGCGGCGTCAGTGTATCGGTGCTGGTCTGCCTGCTGATACCGGTGCTGTTGCTGTGCGTCGGGCTGGCGGTCGACGGGGCAGCCCAGGGCGCTGCGCACCGCCGTGCCGAGGCGGTCGCCGCCCAGGCTGCGAGAGCCGGAGTTGACGCGGCGGCCCCGGTCATGCTGGCCGGGCTGGACGGCGGGGCGACCGCCACCTCGGCCGCCGAGCAGGTGCTCACCGCCAACCCGGGGATCGCCGGTGAGGTCAGCGTCGGGGCCGGTGACCTGCTGCAGGTGCACACCCACACCTCGGTGTCGACGGTGTTCCTGAGCCTCGCCGGCATCGATGAGCTGACCGGACGCGGCAGCGCCGAGGTCGAACTGCGTTCCCGCTAGAGCTACTACGCTGTCTGGATGGCCCGTTTCTTTGAAGTCCACCCCGAGAACCCGCAGCAGCGCGCCCTCGACCAGGTGGTCACCATCCTGCGGGATGGTGGGGTGATCGCCTACCCGACCGATTCCGGCTTCGCGTTGGGCAGCCTGTTCGGCAACCACTCCGGTGCCGACCGGATCAGGGCGATCCGTGAACTGGACGAGCGCCACCACATGACCGTCGTGGTCAGTGAGTTCGGCCAGCTCGGCCGATACGTCGACATGGACAACCGGGTCTTCCGGGCGATCAAGGCGACCACGCCCGGCCCGTACACGTTCATCCTGCGGGCAACCCGCGAGGTTCCCCGGATCATGCAGCACCCGAAGAAGCGCACCATCGGTGTGCGGGTGCCCTCGCACGTCACCACGCTGGCGCTGCTGGACGCGCTGGGGGAGCCGCTGGTGTCGTCCACCCTGATCGCGCCGGGCGAGACCGAGGCGATGAGTGACGGCTGGCAGGTCAAGGAGGAGTTCGACCACCTGCTGGACGCGGTGCTCGACTCCGGTGACGTGCTACCCGAGCCGACCACCGTGATCGACCTGACCGGTGACGAGCCGGAGGTCACCCGGCGGGGGGCCGGGGACCCCGCACTCTTCGAGGCCTGAGCCTGGGCTCTGGCGGCGGTCCACCAGCGGGAGCTCCGTCCCGTCGGGGCGTCGGCTCAGGCGGCGGCGCCAGTGACCGACCCCCCTCACAAGCTCCCCGCTGGGCACGATTCGGCCCAAGCCACAGATTGTGCACGCGTTTGGGGCTTTCCGCGGGCATTATCCGGGCCCTGGGGGTGATAGTGCACGGCCGGGCCCGGGCTGGGCTGCGCCGAGCGCACCTGGATCGTGGTCGAGGGTACCGCCAGGCGGCGGTCCGAACGTGACGGCCCGGCCGGGGAGGGCTGCGTCTAGACGACGCGGCGGCGGGGCCCGGTCGATGCGCCGGCGGCAGCGCCTATGAACCGGCCGCGTCCGGCGGGGCGACCGGCCCGGACGTCACCCACCACGACGGTGATGTTGTCCTTGCTGCGCGCCCATGTCTGCTCGACGAGGTCATCGGCCAGATCCTGCGGGTGGTTGACCCGGCCCATCAATTCGGCGAGCTCGTCGGGCGGTAGGTAGCTGGTCAGCCCATCGGTGGCCAGCAGCCATCGATCGCCGTGCTGCAGTTCGATGGGGGCGATCTGCACCGATTCCGGGTCGCTGATCGCCCCGGACAGCGAGTGCAACAGCATGTTGCGCATCGGATGGTGACGCACGTCCGCCGGGTCGACCAACCCCTGGTCGAGCAGCACCTGGATCCAGGACTGGTCGGAGGTCTGCTGTGCCAGCTCGCCGTCGCGCCACCGGTAGGCCCGGGAGTCGCCGACGTGTACCAGGAAGGTGGCCTCGGGCGTCAGCACCAGGCCCGTGAGCGTGGTGGCCATCCCCTTCAGGGCGGGGTGCTCGCGTCCGGTCCGGGCCAACCGCGCATTCGCCAACGTGACCTGGTCGCGCAGCCGCGCCTCCGAGACGTCGGAGCGGTCGCGCAGCAGACCGGTCAGGGTCCGTACCATCAGCGCGGACGCCAGGTCGCCGCCGGGGCTGCCACCGACGCCGTCGGCCACCAACAGCAGGTCGTCGCCGGCATGTCCGGAGTCCTGGTTGTTGGGCCGCAGCGGGCCAATATCGGATCGACCGCCGACAGCCAATGCGTGCATCGGCCTCAGATCCATTCCTCGACCATAGCGCCTACCCGCCGGGGCAGGCCAAGCCAGCTTGGTTGAGAGTTGAGGCTTGCCGAGCCTGTTGCGTCGCCGCTGGCCGGACGCTCAAACAGCGACGGTGTAACGCAGAACGATCGACAGCGCGATCAGTACCACAACCAGGCCAATGCCCGGCCAGGCCACCGCCGACTTGCCCTTGCCGCGCCGGACCATGTCGGCCGCGATCGGGGTGGTCGCCGCGGCGCCGGCCAGGAACCCGCCGAGGTGGGCCTGCCAGGCGATGCCCGGGAACAGGAACATCATCACCAGGTTCAGACCCAGCAGCACCCAGACCGACGTGAGCGGGCGCCGCAGCAGCGCCCCGATCACCATGTACGCACCGAACAGGCCGAAAACCGCCCCGGACGCCCCCACCACGGCGGAGTTCCAGGCGCCCAACCAGATGAACATCGCGCTGCCGCCCAGCGCCGAGGTGAGGTAAACCGCCAGGAACCTGCCCGGCCCAAGGATGGGCTCCAGGTAGCGTCCCAGCAGCCACAGGGTCAGCATGTTGAACCCGACGTGGGTCAGCGAACGGGGGGCGTGTGCAAACGCCGAGGTGATGAGCCGCCATGGTTCCTCCGCCGCGATCGACGGGATCAGCATCAGCATCGAGCTCAGCTGCGGTGACAGGTTCTGGAGCATCCAGACCACGATAGTGATCCCGATCAGGACGTTGGTGACGACCGTGGGGGTGGTCGGTGCGGGGAAGATCGATGACCGGCCGTAGCCGGCGGGTTGAGCCGGCTGGTTGAACCACCGGTCGCCGGCGCCGCTGCTGCGGCGGCGCTGCCGGCCGCTCGGCGGGGCCCAGTCG
>NZ_JBASCI010000168.1:0-3592 GCF_049651565.1 Brooklawnia sp. | reverse complement strand
CGTCAACATCAGGCGCGGCGGCCAGCCGAGCCGGGCCAGCAGCGCCGGCGGCCCCGAGTCTCAGGCCAGGTTCACCTTGTGGTGCTCGTACGGGGTGCCCTTGGCCCGCTCGATGGAGTTGCGGACTTCCTGCTCGGCGGCCTCCCGGCCCACCCAGGTGGCACCCTCGACCGACTTGCCGGGTTCGAGATCCTTGTAGACGGTGAAGAAGTGCTCGATCTCGAGCAGCATGAACTGCGGGATCTTGTCCAGGTCGTCGAGGTAGTTGCGTCGGGTGTCTGCAGTCGGGATGCACAGCACCTTGTCGTCGCCGCCCATCTCGTCCTGCATCTGGAACATCGCGACCGCACGGCACTCGATCAGGCAGCCGGGGAAGGTCGGCTCGGCGACGATCACCAGGGCATCCAGCGGATCGCCGTCCTCGCCCAGCGTGCCCTCGATGAAGCCATAGTCGTACGGGTACTGGGTGGACGTGAACAGCGTCCGGTCGAGGCGGATACGGCCGGTGTTGTGGTCCATCTCGTACTTGTTCTTGGTGCCCCGAGGTATCTCGACGGTCATGTCGAATGTGATTCCGACCCGAGGGTCTACGTCCACTTTGCGGAAGTCGTCGATCACCTGAACCATCCTTAAGATGAGAATCTCCGTCCTCAGGGTATCGGCTCAAAGGGGAACCAGTGGCATCGAACGCGCGACCCAGGCCCAACGCGCACCGTCGTACCTGGCCCGGCTGGCTGGCCTGGCTGGTGGTGGTGGCACTGCTGGTCGCGAGCGCCTGGTACGCGTCCGGCCCCCTGGCCCGCGATCAGGGCTGGCTGGTCGACGGCGGCAGCCCCACGGTCGACCCGGCGGTGATCACCGAACTGCACCCTCAGACCGAGGTACTGGGCGCCGGCGTGATCGACCCGCCTCCCACCCCACATCCCAGCCGCGTTGACCCCGCCCGGGTCGAGCAACTGATGGCCGACAACCAGCCCGACCTGCCCGGACTCTACAGCGCGGCGATCGCCGACCTGGCCGGTGGCCCACTTGCCTACGACCAGGACGCCAGCGCCGCGGTCGTTCCGGCGTCCACCATGAAGGTCATGCTTGCCGTCGCGGTGCTGGATGCGCTCGGCCCCCAGCACACCTTCACCACCTCGGTGGTGATGCCCAGCCCGGCAACGATCGTGCTGGTCGGCGGCGGAGACCCGCTGCTGGCCTCCACCCCGACCAGCTATCCGTTCGCCGACACCGTCGCCCCGCCCAGCACCGAGGAGCTGGCCGCCCGCACCGCCGCCGCGTTGACCGCCCAGGGCATCACCGAGGTCAGCCTGGGCTACGACGACTCGCTGTTCGCAGGCCCGGTCTGGCACCCCGACTGGCCCGAGGCCGACCGGCAGTTCGTCGCTCCGATCAGCGCGCTGGTGGTGGACGAGGCGGCCGATCAACCGGGCGTCGAGTCGGCCTCCCCGGCGGCGGCCGCAACGTTCGCCGAGCAGTTGCGGGCCAATGGCATCAAGGTGGTGGGCCAGCCCAGCGTCGCGTCGGCCGCCGGCGGCGAGCAGGTGGCGGCCATCGATTCGCTGCCGGTGTCGCTGCTGGTCCAGGAACTGCTGGTGCACTCCAACAATTTCATCGCCGAGATGCTGCTGCGCCAACTGGCTCTGGCCGACGACCGGCCCGCCAGTTTCGACGGCGGCACCAGCGCGCTGACGGCCCGGCTCACCACACTGGGGCTGTGGACCGACGGCCAGCTGATCGCCGATGGCTCCGGGCTGTCGATGAACAACCGGCTGACCACCGGTGAGCTGGTGGCCGCGCTGCAACTGGCAGCCGGACGCGACGACCTCGCCGCGGTGTTGGCCGGGATGCCGGTCGCCAAGGCCACCGGGACCCTGGCCAACCGGTTCATGGACGCCCGCAGCGAACCCGCCCGCGGTCAGGTACGGGCGAAGACCGGCACCCTCGACCAAGTGTCGGGGCTGGCCGGCTACACCCCCACCGCGGACGGCACCCTGCTGGCCTTCGCCCTGCTCGGCAACGAGTTGCCGCGCGACCAGGACGTCCGGGGCTGGTTCGACCATGTCGCGGCGGCCCTGGCTGGCTGCGACTGCGCAGCCTGAGCCGGTTGGCCAGGGCGTCTGAACCGGTAGGCGGGACGCCTAGTCTGGAGGCCATGACTGAGCTGCCGTGGATCGACTGGGACGCCGCCGAGCAGGTGGCGCTGCAGCTGGTCAAACCCGGGCCCGGGGTCACCCGGGGCGAGCGTGACCAGATCGTCGGCCAGTTGCGCCAGCAGGCCCGCCGCGCCACCGAGATCATCATCGATGCCTCTGGCCTGCCGCTGGCCGGACAGGCCAGGGAGCTCGTGGTCGACCGCCGCAACCTGGTCCGGGTCAACGTCGCCACCGCTCGCAGGCTCACCGACTCGCTCGGCCCGGCACCCGATGGCCCGCTCGGCCAGGCCGCCGGCCGGGCCCGCGGCACCACCATCGGCGGCCTGCTGGCCAGCCTTGGTGGCCGCATCCTCGGCCAGTACGACCCGTTCGGTGGGCCGCCGACGCTCTACCTGGTGGCGCCGACCATCATGGCGGTGGAGCGACAACTGAAGGTCGACCCCACCGATTTCCGGATGTGGGTGGTGCTGCACGAGCAGACCCACCGCGTCCAGTTCGCCAACGCGCCGTGGCTGCCCGACCACCTGGTCGGCCTGGTCGTCACCATGCTGACCGCCGACGAGCAGCCGCTGTGGCAAAACCTCGACCAGCGACTCGCGAAGATCAGGCGGGACCGGGCTGAGGGACGGCCGATTAGTCTGCGGCTGATAAACGCGGTGTCCGCACCCGAACTGGTGGCCGCGCTCGACCAGGTCACCGCGGTGATGTCGCTGCTGGAGGGGCACGCCGACGTCATGATGGACCGGGCCGGCCGGTCGGTCATCCCCAGCGTGGCCACCATCCGGGCCCGGTTCAACGCCCGGCGCGCCAGGGGCGGCATCCACGGGTTGGTCAACCGGCTGCTCGGGATGGACGCCAAGCTCGCCCAGTACGCCGACGGGGCCCGATTCTGCCGGCAGGTCATCAGGCGCGGCGGGGTGGGGCTGCTCAACCGGGTCTTCGAATCACCGGCGACGATGCCCGCCCTGCCCGAACTGCTGCACCCCGAGCAGTGGTACGAGCGGATGACCGGTGTACCGCGGGACGCCGATGGCCAGGCGTGAACTCAGCCCATCGCAACTGGCGGTGGTGCAGGCGGTCGCGCCGTGGCTGGCCGACCGGCAGCGTCCGGTGGTGGTGGCCTGCTCCGGCGGCCCGGACTCGATGGCGCTCGCGCTCGCAGTGTGCCACCTGACCAGGCGGGACGGTGCACGGGGGGCCAGCGCGGTCGTCATCGACCACCAGCTCCAGTACGGCTCGGCGGTGATCGCCGACCAGGTTGCGGGGCAGCTCGGCCGCCACGGCCTGAGGGCGCGGGTACACCGCGTCCAGCTGCCGGTGCAGTCGCAGCTCGGCATGGAAGCCGCCGCCCGGCAGGCGCGCTACGCCGGGCTGGCCGAGGCATCCGACCCGGGGGCGCTGGTCCTGCTCGGCCACACCCTGGACGACCAGGC
>NZ_JBASCI010000167.1:0-2137 GCF_049651565.1 Brooklawnia sp. | reverse complement strand
TGGCGGGACCGGTGGCCGCTGATCGGGTTGCTGCTGGGCGCGCTGGCCGGCGCGGTCGGCATGGTCGGCGGCCAGCTGGCGAAGCGCGCCACCGTCGGGCAGGTGATCTTCACCGCGATCTTCGTCGCCCTGTTCCTGGCCGCCGTCGTGCTGCTGGCCAGGGGTAATGCGGCCCGGCTGGCGAAGGTCGGGGCGGCGCGGGTGCCGACCAGGGAGCCGCTGAAGACGGCGCTGGTGGGGCTGATGATCACCGCGATCGTGATGTGGCTGGTGGCCGGCTACGGCATCTTCATCGCAGCCGTCACCGCCAACCCGGCGAACGACTGGCACGCCCTGGCCTACCTCGGGGTGGCGGTGTGCGCCACCGCAGCCACCGTGCTGGTGCGGCAGGCCAGGCTGGAGTGGGCCGGGTTCCACCTGCGAGCCTGGCCCACCGAGCCCTGACCTGCGATCAGATCAGATCAGGCCCTGGGCGATGACCGCGTCGGCCACCTTGATGAACCCGGCGATGTTTGCGCCCATCACGTAGTCGCCGGCCTGGCCGTATTCCTCGGCGGTCTCGGCGCAGGTGTCGTGGATGTTGGCCATGATGTTGGCCAGCTTGTCCTCGGTGTACTCGAAGCTCCACGAGTCGCGGGAGGCGTTCTGCTGCATCTCCAGCCCCGAGGTCGCCACCCCGCCGGCGTTGGACGCCTTGCCCGGCGCGTACAGCACCCTGGCGGCGTGCAGGGCGGCGATGGCGGCGGGGGTGCAGGGCATGTTGGCGCCCTCGGCGACGGCCTTCACGCCGTTGCCGATCAGGGTCCTGGCGGCGTCCTCGTCGAGTTCGTTCTGGGTGGCGCAGGGCAGCGCGACGTCCACCGGGACGTCCCAGACCGAACCGCCGGGCACGTAGGTGGCGCTGGACCCACGCCGTTCGGCGTAGTCGCTGACGCGTCCCCGCTCAACCTCCTTGACCTGCTTGAGCAGGTCGAGGTCGATGCCGGCGGTGTCGACGACGTAGCCGGCGGAGTCGGAGCAGGTGATCACGTCGGCGCCCATCTCCTGCGCCTTCTCGGTGGCATAGATCGCCACGTTGCCCGAACCGGAGATGGCGACCCGGCGACCGACGAAGTCCATGCCTCGGGTCTGCAGCATCCGCTCGGTGAACATCACCAGGCCGTAACCGGTGGCCTCGGTGCGCACCAGCGAACCACCCCAGGTCAGGCCCTTGCCGGTCAGCACACCGGCCTCGTAGCGGTTGGTGATCCGGCGGTACTGGCCGAACATGTAGCCGATCTCGCGTCCGCCGACGCCGATGTCGCCGGCCGGCACGTCGGTGTGCGGCCCAATGTGGCGGGCCAGCTCGGTCATGAACGACTGGCAGAACCGCATGATCTCGCCGTCGGAGCGGCCGTGCGGGTCGAAGTCGGAGCCGCCCTTGCCGCCGCCGATCGGCAGCCCGGTCAGCGAGTTCTTGAAGATCTGCTCGAAGCCGAGGAACTTGATGATGCCCAGGTAGACCGAGCGGTGGAAGCGCAGCCCGCCCTTGTAGGGGCCGAGGGCGGAGTTGAACTCAACCCGGAAGCCGCGGTTGATCTGCACCTTGCCCTGGTCGTCCTGCCACGGCACCCGGAAGATGATCTGGCGTTCCGGCTCGCAGATGCGCTCCAGGACGGCGGCCTCGGTGTACTGCGGGTTGCGGGCCATGACCGGCCCGAGGGTGTCGAAAACCTCGCGCACGGCCTGGTGGAACTCGGCCTCTCCGGGATTACGGGCGACGATCTGGTCGAAGACCACGGTCAGGTTCTGCTCCACGGGAGTCCTTTCAGGTTCGCTGAGTGCATTCTCCTACTCGCCGGAAGGTTGGACGGCGGGCGTATCGATCGTTGGACTTTCTTCTCTTCAACCGCCGGGGGTGTCGCCATCGGTCGGCGGGGCCGGCTGTTCGGTGGTGGGCGGAGCCTGCGTCGTCGGCGCCGTGGTGGGCGGCTGCGTCGGTTCGGCGGTGGTGCTGGGCGCCTGGGTGGTCGGCGGCTGGGTGGTGGCCGTGGTCTGCGGAGCCGTGGTGGTGGGTTCGGTCGGGGTGGCGGTGGTGACCATCGTCACCGTTGCGGCCGGCTGTGGGCTGTCGCCGCGGGTGGCCCAGGTGTAACCG
>NZ_JBASCI010000166.1:0-12631 GCF_049651565.1 Brooklawnia sp. | reverse complement strand
GCCCGGATCAGGTCGCCCGGTTGGGTGGTCGACTCGAGCCAGCCGGGCACCGCCACCTGGCCGCCGCTGAGCACCCCGGCGGCCAGGAAGACCGCGGCATTGGTGAGGTCGGGTTCTATCCACTGGTCATGGGCCTGGATCGGGCCGGGCTGCACCACCCACCGCCGGTCGTCGTGCACGTCAACCCGGACGCCCCGGTCGCGCAGCATCGCCACCGTCATCTCGATGTGGGGCAGCGACGGCACCGCGGTCCCGACGTGCCGCAGGTCGATGCCGTGCGGGTAGCGGGCTGCCGGCAGCAGGAGCGCACTGATGAACTGGCTGGATGCGCCGGAGTCGATGGCCACCTGGGGGCCGCCGAGTGCGCTCGGCGCGGCCCGGTTGAACGGCAGCGCGTCGGCATCACTGGCCACGCCGAGTTGGTGCAGGCCGTCCAGCAACGGAGCCATCGGACGTTCGCTGGCCCGGGGGTCGCCGAAGAACCGGGTTCGGCCCGGCGCCAGGGCGGCCACCGGGGGCACGAACCTCATCACGGTGCCGGCAAGGCCGCAGTCGATCCCGCCGGGCACCGCTGTGAACCTCCGCGGGGGTGCCACCCGGACGGTTGGAGACCCCTCCCGACCGGCGGGCAGTTCATCGATCACCACGCCCAGCTGCTTCAGTGCAGCCACCATCAACCGGGTGTCCCGGGCATCCAGCAGCCCGCTCAACTCGGTGGGGCCGTCCGCCAGCGCCGCCAGCAGCAGCGCGCGGTTCGACTCCGACTTCGATCCCGGCAGCGGGCACAGCGCGTCAACCGGCCGGCTGGCCACAGGTGCGGGCCAGGTTTTCAGCTCGTGGCGCCCTTCACCTGATGACGGACCTTCCGGGCCTTCTTCCTGGCGGCCTTCTGGGCCTGGCTGACCACGCCGGACGCCTTCTGGGCGGTCTTGCCGGCGACCTTCTTCGACTGCTTGGCGCGCCAGGCGAGCCCGGGACGCCCGGCGGTGTCCTGGGTCGCGGTCACGGCCGCCCCGAACAGTGCCAACTGGCCGAGCAGGCCCGGGCGGTCGTCCGATTGGGACGCGGCGAACAACCGCGGCAGGGAGGCCAGCGCGAGCAGGGCGGCGCCGGGCCGACGAGCCCAGCCGGTGGCGTAGGCGACGCCCCCGACGATCTGGACGATGCCCATCAACCGCGCCCAGGTGCGGGCGTCTTCAGGCACTCGATCGGCGGTGTCGGGTGGCAGGAAGGACTGCACCGTGGGCACCACCCGGTCAACAGCCGGGGCGAAGTCGTCGGCATTCTGGTCGGGCTTGGTGAGCAACTGGTAACCGTCCGCCACGTAGTAGGAGGAGAAGAGGACACGACCGGCGAATCGCAGCAATGACATGTGTCCATTCCTACCCGTTCGGGTCTGCCCGGCGGGGGAGTTACAGCGAATTGACTACTGGCGGGTTACCCCCGGCGGGATAAGTTGTACCCATGTGTGGTCGCTACGCCGCATCCACCCACCCGGACCGGTTGATCGAGATCTTCGAGGCCGACGAGGTGCCGGACAGCACCCCGGCGATCGGGCCGGAAGGCCTGGCCGAGTGGTCGCGTCCACGGTGGAACATCGCACCCACCGACATGGTGCCGGCCGTCCTGGAGCGATCGCGGGAAGCCGGCGACGCCCGGCTGTTGACCGGGCTGCGGTGGGGGCTGGTGCCGAGCTGGTCGAAGTCGCCGGACGGTGCCGCGAGGATGATCAACGCGCGGCTGGAGACGGTGGACACCAGGCCCGCCTTCCGCAAGGCGTTCGCCGCCCGGCGTTGCCTGCTGCCCGCCGACGGCTACTACGAGTGGCGGGACGCCAACCGGTCGGGTCGCAGCTACAAGCAGCCCTACTTCATCCACCCGGACCACGGCCTGATGGTGATGGCCGGCATCTACGAGTACTGGCGCGACCCCCGCGACGGCCAGTGGCTGGTCAGCTGCTCGATCATCACCACCGAGGCGATCGACGAGCTGGGGCTGGTCCACGACCGGATGCCGGTGCAGGTGGCCGGTGAGAACTGGGACGCCTGGCTTGATCCGAAGCTGACCGATCCGGCGGCGGTCAAGGCGCTGGTGCACGTCCCGGAGCCGGGGGAGATGCTGGTGCGTCCGGTGTCGACGAAGGTGAATCAGGTGCGCAACGACGGGCCGGAGCTGGTGGCGCCGATCAGCCTCGGGGAATAGTGCCGACCCATCCGGCGTTTACGGTTCATGCAGACAGCCATCCTGGATCGAACTACGGCCGATCCCCCCAGAGGGGGGTACGCGCCAGTGTCCCGGGATTCGGTAATGTGGCATGCGATGACGATTCCGAGTTCCGATGTGCGCGCCACCGAAACCGACGCCGAACGCGCGGAGAGGTTCGAGCGGGACGCCATGGGCTACCTTGACCAGCTCTACGGAGCAGCCCTGCGCATGACCCGCAACCCCGCCGACGCGGAGGACGTCGTGCAGGAAACCTACGCCAAGGCCTTCAGCTCGTTTGAGCAGTTCACTCCGGGCACCAACCTCAAGGCGTGGCTCTACCGCATCCTCACCAACACTTACATCAACACCTACCGCAAGGCCCAGCGCCAGCCGAAGATCAGCGGCTCGGCCGACGTCGAGGACTGGCAGTTGGCCCGGGCTGCCTCGCACACCTCGGGTGGGCTGCCGTCCGCCGAACGCCAGGCCCTGGAGAAGATTCCCGACAGCGCCGTCACCGACGCTCTCGACTCGCTGTCGCCCGACTTCCGGCAGGCCGTGCTGCTCGCCGACGTCGAGGGATTCTCCTACAAGGAGATCGCAGAGATCATGGATACCCCGATCGGCACCGTGATGTCCCGGTTGAACCGCGGCCGCAAGCAGCTCCGCGAGAAGCTCGGTGACTACGCCCGCCAGCGGGGGATTGGCCGGGAGACCGACAACGAAGATGATTGAGCATCCAGAGCCGATGGGCGACGAGGACCGCTGCAACCTCGCAATGCGAAGCGTCCACGCCTTCCTGCACGGTGAGCTCCCCGAGGACACCGCCGACCAGATCCGTCAGCACCTGATGGCCTGCGAGAAGTGCATGGACAACTTTGATGCCGAGGAGTTCATCAGCGCGCTGCTCAAGCGGTGCTACGGCCCGACGGTCGCCCCGCCCACGCTGCGCGTCCGGGTTTCGAAGCTGTCGGTTCGCTGGCAGTCACACTGAGCGCATTCGGGCCCACAGACGACATCGACCCCGCAGCTGATCGCTGACAGGGTCGATGAGGCTGGTACCGGCACTCAGGCGTTGGGCCGCTTGCCGTGGTTTGCGGGGTTCTTGCGCCGAGCGCGCCGCTTGCGTCCACCCTTGCCCATCTCGGACCTCCTGATCTCCCCGTTGGGATTGACACCGCGCGAATGCGCGATTGCCAATACTGCCAAATGCGGTCGGCACATCCCAAACCAACCGACCGCTTCGAGCCTGCGAGACCGACGCCGGGCGCGGCGACTAGAGTGAATGCATGCTGCGGCTGTCCCAGGTGTTGAGCGAGCACACCCACCTCGACGCCGAGGATCGTGCCTGGTTGCAAGGGCTGGTTCGGGAGTGGCACCTGCTGGCCGACACCAGCTTCTCCGACCTGGTGCTGTGGCTGCCCGATGGCGACGACGAGAACGTCTTCTGGGCCGGCGCGCAGATCAGGCCCACCACCGGGCCCACCGCGCTGGTGGACGAGGTGGTGGGATCCGACATCAGCTACGACCCCGAGTCGCTGGTCACCGCCGCCTGGCTCAGCCGGCAGATCACCGCGGCCAGCCAGAACCGCGCGGACGGGATTCCGGTGGAGGTGGTGGCGATCCCGATCGTCCGCCACGGGCAGGTGATCGGCATCGTCGAGCGGCACACCAACCGGATGGGCGTCCGGGCGCCCGGGGCGCTGGAGGACACCTACCTGGCCGTCGCCAACACGTTGGGTCAGATGCTGCTGGGCGGGGAGTTCCCGATGGACCCGCCCAGCGACCCCACCACCAGCCCGCGGGTCGGGGACGGCCTGCTGTGGATCGACACCGACGGCACCGTCACCTACGCCAGCCCGAACGCGGTGAGCTGCCTGCGCCGGCTGGGGTTCGTCGGCGATCTGGTCGGCGACGACGTTCGCCGGCTCGCCCCGGAACTGGCCGAGGAGTTCACCCGAGAACTGAGCGCAGCCGAGGCGCACGAACCCCGGCGGGCCGCCTGGGAGGTGACCGTCGAGGTGCCACAGGCCAGCGTCCGGATGCGGGTGCTGCCGATGGTGACCGAGTGCGGCTGGGTGGCCACGGTGGCGCTGTGCCGGGACGTGACCGCGTTGCGGGAGCGGGAGCGCCAACTGGTCACCAAGGACGCCACCATCCGCGAGATCCACCACCGGGTCAAGAACAACCTGCAGACCGTGGCGGCGTTGCTGCGGCTGCAGTCGAGGCGGATGAGTTCGCCCGAGGGACGCGACGCCCTGCGGGACGCGATGCGGCGGGTGCAGTCGATCGCAGCGGTGCACGAGATCCTGTCGCAGGGCTTCAACGAATGCGTTGAGTTCGACGACATCGCCGACCGGATCCTGCTGATGGCCGGGGACGTCGCGTCGGCGGCAGGTCAGGTCGATGCCCGCCGGGAGGGCAGCTTCGGCCCGGTACCCGGCACCATCGCAACCTCGTTGGCGATGGTGCTCACCGAGCTGTGCCAGAACGCCATCGAGCACGGGCTCCGGACCCACAACGGTGAGGTGCTGGTGCGCGCCGAGCGCAGCAACACCGAGCTCGTCCTGGAGGTGATTGATGATGGGGCCGGCCTGCCGGAGGGGTTCGACCTGCCCGAACGCAGCAGCCTCGGTCTTTCGATCGTCAGCACGCTGATCACCGACCTTGGGGGCGAATTCGCCCTGACCGACAACAACGATGGGGACGGGGCGACCGCCAGGGTGCACATCGTGTGGTCGCACCCCGACTAGCGCGTCGGGTCGGAGGTGCCGGACTAGCCGGTGCGCAGCCTCGCCCGGGAGGCGCGCCGCTTCATCGCCCGGCGCTCATCCTCCGACATGCCACCCCAGACGCCATGGTCCTGCCCGTTCTCAAGGGCCCAGCGCAGGCATTCCTCCCGTACCTCACAGCGTCGACATACCTTCTTGGCCTCTTCCACCTGCGCCAGCGCAGGACCCGTGGTGCCGACCGGGAAGAAAAGCTCGGGATCTTCGGTCAGACACGCTGCGCGATGGCGCCAGTCCATGGATTACGGCTCCTTCTTTACCAACATTTCATCTGCCGGGACAACCTTGCCATGGTCATCGTTCCAGCGGAAGAGTCTGGGGCCGAAGTTGCCGATAGTTCCCTGATCGCTCCGGCGGGCAGTTCATCGATCATCACGCCCAGCCGCTTCAGGGCAGCCACCATTCAGTCGTCGCGCAGGGCGGCCGTCAGCAGTTCCTCCTCCTCGGCCGCGTGGACGCGCGGCGAACCGGTGGACGCCGCGGCGCCCGGCGGCCGGGTGAAGCCACGCAGCACGAACTCGCGTCCCAGTGTCTGGCTCATCAGCGGCACGAAGTGTAGCTTCAGGAACTCCCACGGACCCTGGTTCTCCGGTTCCTCCTGCACCCAACGCAGGTCAGAGACGTGCGGGTACATCGCCAGCTCGGCGGCCAACTGCATGTTGGCATGCGGGAACAGCCGCTCCAACGCGATGATCGCGACCTGTTGGTCCAGACCCAGCTCCTCCCGCTCCCGGACCAGTTCCCAGCGGACCTTGCCCGAGCAGAGCAGGATGCGGCGGACCGTGCTGGGGTCGGCGATGGACGGGTCACCCAGGACAGGCTCCCACTTGCCGCTGGTGAAGTCGGCCGGCATCGACACCGCCATCTTGTTACGCAGCATCGACTTCGGGGTGGCGATGATCACCGGGCGGTGCCAGTTGACCTGCACGTGCTGCCGCAGCAGGTGGAAGTAGCTCGCCGGTGTGGACGGCTGGCAGACCGCCAGGTTGTCGCCGACGCACATCTGCAGGAATCGCTCGATGCGGGAGCTGGAGTGGTCGGGCCCGGCGCCTTCGTAACCGTGCGGGAGCAGCAGCACCACGCCTGACTTCTGCGTCCACTTCGCGAACCCGGATGCGATGAACTCGTCGATGATCACCTGTGCACCGTTGGAGAAGTCGCCGTACTGCGCCTCCCAACAGACCAGGGCTTCGGGGGCTGCGACCGAGTAGCCGTACTCGAAGCCCATCGCCGCGTACTCGCTGAGGAACGAGTCGTAGATGTCGAACGGCGCCTGGTCAGCCGCGACGTGCTTGAGCGGCACGTAGGACTCGTTGGTCACCCGGTCGACGATGGCCCCGAACCGCTGGCTGAAGGTGCCTCGCCGGCTGTCCTGGCCGGCCAACCTGACCGGGTGTCCTTCCATCACCAAGGTGCCGAAGGCAAGCAGTTCTGCGGTGGCCCAGTCGATTGGTCCTTCCAGGATGGACCTGGCCCGGCGGGTCAGTTGGGGCGCCACCTTGGGGTGGACGTTGAACCCCTCCGGCAGGTTGCTGTAAGCCGCCGCCACCTTGGCCATCTCGGCTGATGTGGTGGCGGTGCCGATGCGCATGTTGGGCTTGGTGGGGTACTCCGGCACCAGCCGGTACTCCTCGGCCTCCATCGGCACGTCCGGGTTGCGGACGTCAGCGAAGACCTGTTCAAGGCGGTCACGGAACTTGTTGACCGCGGTCTCGGCGTCCTCGATGGAGATGTCGCCACGGCCGATCAATTGCTCGGTGTACAGCTTGCGCACCGGCCTCTTCTTCTCGATCAGCGCGTAGGTGAGCGGCTGCGTGAAGCTCGGCTCGTCGCCCTCGTTGTGGCCGCGTCGCCGGTAGCAGAGCATGTCGATGACGACGTCCTTGTGGAACCGCTGCCGGAAGTCGAACGCCAGCTCGGCGGCCCGGGCGCAGGCGTCCGGGTCGTCGCCGTTGACGTGCAGGATGGGCGCCTGCACCGTCTTGGCCACATCGGTGGCGTACACCGAGCTGCGGGCATCGGTTGGGCCGGTGGTGAAGCCGATCTGGTTGTTCACCACCAGATGGATGGTGCCGCCGTTCTGGTAGGCGCGCAGTTGGCTCATCTGCAAAGTCTCGTAGATGACACCCTGGCCGGCGAAGGACGCGTCGCCGTGCAGCAGCACCGGCATGACCGCGAAGCCCTCACCAGGCAGCCGGTCGTTCTTGGCCCGGGCGATGCCCTCCACCACCGGGTCGACGGCTTCGAGATGGGACGGGTTGGCTGCTACCGAGGCGCGCACGGTCCGTCCGCTTGCTGCGACGTACTCGCCGTCGGAACCCAGGTGGTATTTCACGTCGCCGGAGATCACGTCGTCTCCCTCGGCGCGGTGGTCGAACTCGCGGAAGATCTGCGAGTAAAGCTTGCCCACGATGTTGGCCAGCACGTTCAGCCGGCCGCGGTGCGGCATGCCGATGCAAACCTCCTCGACGGTGTCGTCGGCGGCCCGCTCGCACAGCTCGGCCAGGATCACGATCATCGATTCCGAGCCCTCGAGGCTGAATCGGGTCTGCCCGACGTACTTGGTCTGCAGGAAGGTCTCGAAGACCTCCGCCTCGGAGAGTTGGTCGAGGATTCGCAGGTGGCCTTCCCGCGGCCGGGGGGAGTGCGGCTGCTCCACTCGTTCCTGGAACCACTTGCGCTGCTCCGGATCGTGGATGTGCATGTACTCGATGCCGAGGGTGTGGGCGTAGGAGTCGCGCAGGATGTCGATGATCCTGCGCAGGGTCATGAACCCCTCGTTCTGCCCGGCGAACCGCCCGACCGGGAACTCGCGGTCGAGGTCCCACAGGGTCAGCCCGTGCGTCTCCAGCTCGAGTTCGGGGTGGTTGCGCATCTTGTACTCGAGCGGGTCGGTGTCGGCCTGCAGGTGACCGAAGTACCGGTAGCCCTGCACCAGCCGAGCCACCCGGGCCTGCTTGCCGAGCTGGTGAAACCGGGTGATCGGGATGTCGGGCGCCCACTTGACCGGCGGGTAGGGGATCCGCAACGCCTCGAAGATCTGCTCGTAGAAGTTGTCCGCCCCCTGCAGCAACCGGTGGATCTCGCGCAGGAACTCGCCGCTCTGCGCGCCCTGGATGACCCGGTGGTCATAGGTGGAGGTGAGCGTGGTCACCTTGCTGACGCCCATCTCGGTGAGGTTGGTCTGTGCGGTGCCCTCGAAGTCGGGGGCGTAGGAGATGGACCCCACCCCGAGGATGGTGCCCTGGCCCGGCATCAGCCGGGGCACCGACATCGTGGTGCCCAGCCCGCCCGGATTGGTGATCGAAACCGTGGTGCCGGCGAAGTCGTCCACGCCGAGCTTGCCGTCGCGGGCCTTCTTGATCAGCGACTCGTAGGCGGCGTAGAACTGGGCGAAGTTGAGGTCTTCGCTGGCCTTGATGTTCGGTACCAGCAGTTGACGCTGGTCGCCCTTGACCAGATCGATGGCGATGCCGAGGTTGACGTCGATGTTCTCCACCAGGACCGGCTTGCCGTCCTCGGTCTCGTCGTAGCTGCAGTTCATGGCCGGGATGGCCTTGATGGCCTGCACCATCGCGTAAGCGATCAGGTGGGTGAAGCTGACCTTGCCGCCGCGGCTGCGCCGCAGGAAGTTGTTGATCGTCGCCCGGTTCTCGATGACCAGTTTCATCGGGATGGTCCGTGCCGACGTGGCGGTCGGCATGGTCAGCGACGCGTCCATGTTGCGCGCGGTTCGCATCGGCGCGCCCTTCAGGATGATGCGGCGCGGTTCGGTGGCAGATAGTTGTGGGCGGTCGAACGGGTTGGGCACCTCGGGACCCAGGCCGCCGGAAGTGCCCGGTTGGTGCGGGGTCTCGGTTCGGGTCTGCTTGGGTTCGACGGTCTTGACCGGCGCGGGCGGGGTCGGCTGGTCCGACTGCGCGGCCCGCGGCTGTTCGGCTTCGCCGCGCCCGGGTTCGACGGCGTCCGGTTCGGGCTGGACGCGCCGGGGTCGGGTCGCCACCGGCGGGGCCTGCCCTACCGAATCGGGAGCCAGTTGGGGTGCCGGTGCGGATTGGCCGGCGGGCTGGGAGACCCGCTGGGCACCGGCCGGGCTCTCGGCCTCGACCACGTCGCGAGCTGCTCCCGCCTGATTGGAGAAGAAGTCGGCCCAGACCTGGTCGACCGAGGATGGGTCCTGCTCGTAACGCTCACGCATCTCTTCGATGAGCCAGTTGTTTGCGCCGAAATCATCAAAGTTGGACATAATCGCTGCGGTCGAAGCCGCTTCGCCCCTTCCGGAAAGGATGTGCCGCCAACTCTAGTCGGACGCCACAGCCGGTCGGGGTCCGCTTCGTGCGACCGGGGTCTACGAATTCAAGGGCCGGGAGGCGCCCGGTCGTCCTGCCAGGAGGGCCGACCGGGTGGCACAGACGATGCTGGCGCCGGTGAAGGCCAGCATCAGCAGATTGCGTCCGACCAGCAGCAGGGTGGCTCCGGCAGCCGGCGCCTCGGATATCAGCCCGTAGTAGTTCAGCGGGAAGACCAGGTGGGTCAGTAACGCGGCGGCCAGGCCCAGGACGGCCAACGTCCGGTTGACTGATCTTTCCTGCTTCGGTGCCGGGACGTTGATCAGCACCGCCAACGGCCCGGCGAGCCAGATCACGTACTGCGGGCTGAAGGTCTTATTGGCGACGATCACCGTGCAGATGATCGCCAGTTGGGCCAGCACGATCGCCCGGGTGCGCAACAGCGGCGACCCGTCCTCGGCCGCGGACGGCAGGCGCCGGCCCGGCAGACCAGCCCCGTCGAACGCGATCAGCCAACCCAGCAGCAGGGTCAGCAGCACGGCGATGACCAGCGCCACGTCGGTCGTGGCCTGCCAGAACTCCACCTGCGGACCGTAGATCTCCCACGCGTTGTGGACCGACAGTTCGGTGTGGTAGCGGCCGGGCGGTCCGAAGGCGTGCCGCAGCATCGGAATCGTGGCGGCGATCGACTCGATCTGCAGTCCCCGGTCGGACTGCCAGGTCAGCGCCGAGGTTGACCGGTCCCAACCGAAGAGGATCAGGGACGCCAGCCCGAGGGTTCCCCCGGCCACCAGAAAGCCGATCGTCCGGCGCATCGCCGCCCTGGTCAGTCCGATCATCGGGACGATCAGCAGGGCGGGCCACAACTTCGTCGCGGCACCTACCGCCACCGCCGCCCCGGCAGCCACCGGACGCCTGGTCACCCAGACCAAGGCGGCCAGCACCGCCACCGCCGGCAGCAGGTCGATCCGAAACCAGATGAGCGGGCCCACTAGGAAGGTGAACGTTGCCCAGTAGATGGCAGATCGCCTGCTGTGGCTGCGCCACAGCCAGACGGCTGCCGCGGCGTCGAGGGCTGCCATCAGCAGCGCCACCGCCCACACGTACGTTGGCTCGCTGCCACCGAAGAACTGCCGCACCACCTCAAGGAGCACGGCAACGGGCGGCGGGTACTCGACCAGGCCGTCGTCCAGGCCCGCGTTGGTCAGCTGCCAGTAGTAGTAACGAAGGTCGAACGAGATGTGCTGTTCCTGCTGGTAGAACTGCCAGGCCATCAGCGCGCGACTGATCGTCCAGGCGGCCACGGCGAGGACCGGCTCGATGACGCGGAACATCTGCCTACTTCCTGACCCGGTGGGGCCTGACAGAGCCGGCGACCCACCAGCCCACGTAGCCCAGTAGCGCGGTGATGACCACGTTGCGGGCCACCAGCACCAACGTGACCGGAAGCCGGAACCAGCGTGCCAGCCACGTGTCGCGGACCAACGGATCGTAGCCGATCGGAAAGACGATGCCGGTGAGCACGGTGCTGACCAGGATCGCCAGCGAGATGATCCACAATCGGTGCCGCTCGATCGAGTAGCCGATGGTGTCGGGGGAGCGGTTGCCCAGCAGCGCGAAGCCGGCTGCCTGCGGCCCGCCGAGCCAGATCATGTACTGCGGGCTGAACGTCTTGTTGGTCACGATCATCACCAGGATGACCAGCAGCATCAGGGCGGCCGCCTCGCTGGCGTTGCCGTTGCCGCGGATCCACCACAGCGCGTAGGCGACCACCACGGCGAGCAGCCCAAGGGTGGTGGCCACCGTCGCGGCGCCGGTCCAGAACGGCACCCCCGTGCCGTAGATCTCGAACGCCTGGTAACGCGAGATGGTCACCGCATAGTCGCCCAGGTTCAGTGCCCGCCCGAGCATCGGGATGCTTGCCCACACCGACTCGACCTGCAGGCCGCGTCCTGATTGCCAGCCCAGCGGCGAGACCAGCCGGTCCCAGCCTGCCCAGAGCAGCGAGACCAGGGCAAGCATCCCACCGGTGCCCCAGAAACCGAGGCTGGCCCGCAGCATCTGTCGGTTCGAGCCGCCGCACAGCGCCGGCCACAACAACGCCGGCCAGAGCTTGATCGCCGCCCCCATGCCGGCAAGAGCGCCGGACCAGGCCCAGGCCCCGCGTGCCACCAGCAAGAGGCTCCAGCCGGCGAGGACCGAGGTGATCAGGTCGAATCGCAGGTAGACGGTGGGCCCGATAAAGACGATGAAGATGGTCCAGAAGACGACGGCGTGAGCGCGCAGCCGGCCGCCGCCCCGCCACAGGCTCAGCGAGAACGCGATGTCGAGCAGCAGCATCAGGCCCACGAAGGCGATGACGTAGCCCTGCTGGGCGCCGAATCCGAGCAGCCACGGAACGGCGAGCAGCCACAACACCGGGGTCGGGTACTCGCGCATGGTTTGTTCAGGGCCGGTCTCGAACATGAAGTCGATGTGCCGGTAGTAGTAGACGACGTCCCCCTGGGTCTCGGGAGTCACCAGACCCCAGACCAGGAAGACCACCAGCCGCCCGACCGACCAGACCAACAGCAGGGTGCGGGGGGAGTGGAGTTCCAGGTCGCGGAACAGCACGACCGCGCCCCGGGCCAGCCGGTTGGGCAGCGACCGTGCGACACGAGTCGCCCCCGCTGATCTGCTGCTGTCCGGCTCGGTCATCATGCCCTTCAGGTCAGGACTCGGGGGGTGGGTCTTCAGGTGGCGTCCTTGATGCCTTCGTGACTTTTCGGTGCGAGGGGTTGGGGATGCCTTTGCAGTGGCACTTTATGGGAAACCGGAGGAGCGGGTGCCGTCCGGTCACCGTCTGGGCCCTGATCGGCGCAGCACAGCCGCTTGTGCCGGGCCTACCACGAGCGGGTGCTTGTCCCAGATACGAAGTACCGCTTGCTCATGCCAGGTTCAGGGCGCCGTTACCAGTGGACTGAAGCGCATCAGGTTTCGTGCCGCTGCTATACGGGTTGCGGCTCCCGGTTGAGGGCCGCGTAGTAGTGCTGTTCGTACTCTACTGGGGGCACGTTGCCCAGGGTGCTGTGCAGGCGCCGGCTGTTGTACCAGTCGACCCAGCCGGCGGTGGCGTACTCGACGTCGGCGCTGGTCTTGTAGGGCCCTTCGTGGAAGACCGTGGTGCGCACACACTCGGCCTTGTAGAGCCCGTTGATGGTCTCCATCAGGGCGTTGTCGTAGGCTTATCCGGCTAATCGGCGCTGGGTTTGGGTTTGACCGGGTAACGCGGTCAGTCGCGGGTGAGTCGGCGGAGTTGTGCGTCGTGCTGCCGGACGGTGTCGGCGAGGGTCTGGACGGCCTGGCGGAGCG
>NZ_JBASCI010000165.1:0-2688 GCF_049651565.1 Brooklawnia sp. | reverse complement strand
TCCGAAGCGTTGCGTTGCTTGAAACGACGCCTCGCCCGCATCGTCTACAACACCCTGAAAACCGACCACGAAGCGACCCTCGGGACTTGCATCTCGGTGGCCGCTTGACATAGGAGAAACTCATGAGTCGTGTGGTTGTCGATGTGATGCCCAAGCCCGAGATCCTTGATCCCCAGGGCAAGGCCGTCACCAGTTCGTTGCAGCGCCTTGGCCACCAGGGGCTGGAGGTGCGTCAGGGCAAGCGGTTCGAGATCACCGTCGACGGCGAGCTGACCGAGGAGCGACTCGACGAGATCCGGGAGGCGGCCGAGAAGCTGCTTGCCAACACCGTGATCGAGACCTTCGTGGTGCGCGTCGAGGAGCACCAGTGAACCGGATCGGTGTGGTCACCTTCCCCGGCACCCTGGACGACCAGGACGCCCGCCGGGCGATCCGGTTGTCGGGTGCCGAGCCGGTTCCGCTGTGGCACGCGTCGGATTCGCTGGCCGGTGTCGAGGCGGTGATCCTGCCGGGTGGGTTCAGCTATGGCGACTACCTGCGGGCCGGTGCGATCGCCCGGTTCGCGCCGATCATGGACGAAGTCGTCCGCGCGGCCAGGGGTGGACTGCCGGTGCTGGGCATCTGCAACGGGTTCCAGGTGCTGTGCGAGTCGCACCTGCTGCCTGGCGCGATGATCCGCAACGAGGGACGCAAGTTCGTCTGCTGTCAGCAGCGGTTGCGGGTGGAGTCATCGGACACCACCTGGACCTGCGATTTCGTGGCCGGCCAGGAGATCACCATCGTGCTGAAGAACGGTGAGGGCAACTTCCAGGCCGACTCACAGACTTTGCGCCAGCTGGAGGACAACAACCAGGTGGTCTTCCGCTACCTCGATAACCCGAACGGTTCACGCAACGACATCGCCGGCATCACCAACGAGCGCGGCAATGTGGTCGGTTTGATGCCGCACCCCGAGCACAGCGTCGAGGTGCTCACCGGCGGCACCAAGGACGGCCTGCCCTTCTTCACCTCGGTGCAGCGCTTCCTGGCGTTGACCTCGGCCTGACGGCTCCGCGGTTGGGGCCACCCGTACCCGTGGTGGCCCGTCGGGCTGGAGTCGCCGCCACCTTGCCGCGTTCCGGCCCGATCCCGTCTGGCTCGCCGGTCGTGCTGGGACGCCGCCCCCGGGTGTGCACTTTCCGTTCCTGGGGAGAGTTACTGCTCGCGAGCGGCCTCGAAAGGCGTACATTCTTCGTCGGTTGGGACGCATCGTGCCCACGGGTTGCTGGCTGGTCCTCCGGGCAGCCACCAACTGCGGCCTCGACCACACCACCCCCTACATCCAGGGCGAGACAGGGCAGACCCGTCCGGGGAACCTGGGGCCACTGTCCAGGGTCACCCACCGCGCCAGAACCTTCGGCGGCTGGAAACTCGAACAACCCACACCCGGGGTCTTCCACTGGACCTCCCCAGCAGGCTACCGATACCTCGTCACCGCCAACGGCACCACGCGCATCCACGTGCCCGAAACCGAAGCAGAGGACGAGACTGGATCAGAAGCAGACCCGGCCAAAGCGGACGCCGAGGCAACACAAGCCGGTGCCGAAGCCGAAACCCAGGCCCAACCCCTGGTGAAGACCGAACCGCCAGCCCAGGCCGAGCTATCCGATGAACCCGAGCCGCTGGAGGAAGCCAGCTGACGACAGGAGCACACCGCACTGCTAGCTGGCGGCCGCGAGTCCCGGGTGGCGGTCAAGGTGCCCGTGGCACGGACACCCGCCAGAGCCATGGGATGGGCAGGCAGTGGGCGGCCGGGCCAGCACGACCAGCCCCGTCATGGCGCCCAAACCGGGTCAGGGCAAGAACCTGACCCCTGGGCAACTGACCTTGGCCGCCGCCCAACGACAGGTTTCCGACCCTGCCCATCCTGACCCACTGCACTGCCACACCCGGCCGCGCAGCCATTCGGCATGCCCGCGCACCGCCCCCGGGTGCTAGACCGCGGCGGCGTCCACCCAGGTCGAGAGCACCGAGTTGGCCGGCAAGGTAGGCAGCAGTGCGACCCCGGCCAACGAGCCACCCGTCCCGGTGACGAACTGGGCGTCCGGGTGCGCCTCGCTGACCAACCGGATGACCTCGCGGCGCAGCACCTCCGAGCCGAGGAGGCGTCCACTCAGCCCGACAGTGACCGGAGACGCCAGGCTTACCCTTCGAATCCCGGTCAGAACGGAGTGCGCCAGCTCCCCGGCCGCGGACCGGCAGATGGCGCGACAGACCTCGTCCGTACCGGCCAGATCAGCCACCGCCCGGGCGTATCCAGCGATCCGCGACACCTTGGCGTCGTCGCCCTGCAGCTCCAGGTACATCTCCGCCAGGTCGGGGAAGTCATTGCGCACCACCGCGCTCAGTGCGGTGGCCGGACCGCGGCCATCGAAAGCACGCAGCACCGCGTCCAGCCCGGCCCGCCCGACCCAGTATCCCGACCCCGCATCCCCGACCAGGTAACCCCAGCCATCCACCCGCGCCACCGACGCGTCCCCGACGGCCAACGTGACAACGCCGGTGCCGGCCGCGACCACGACGCCGGGCCGGGAGCCGAGCACGGCCAGGTAGTTCGTGATCGAGTCGTGAGTCAGCAGCAGCCGGCGCACCCCGCCGGCCAGCAGCAACAGCAACCCGGCCGCGCCATCCGCTCCGGCGGCCGCACCG
>NZ_JBASCI010000164.1:0-4747 GCF_049651565.1 Brooklawnia sp. | reverse complement strand
GCCAGTTGCCGGGCGGCGAGGCGCGCGGCCCGGGCCAGTGCAGCGACGTCAGTCATAGCGCAACCTTAGTCGCACCCGCAGCCCGGCCCGGCAGTCCGCCCACCGGCGACCCGCAGCCCGCGCTCAGGCCAGCCCGCCGACGTGGTTGAGCGGCACCATGGCGTCCCGGTGCACCACCTCACGTTCGTACTGGACGCCGAGTTCGGCGGCCAGGTCGTGGGTGTTGCGGCCGAGCATTTGCGGCAGGTCGGCGGCGTCGAAGTTGACCAGTCCGCGGGCGATGGGGTTGCCGTGGGTGTCGATCAGGTCAACCGGTTCGCCGGAGACGAAGTCGCCGACCACCTTGGTGATGCCGGCGGCCAGCAGTGAGGCGTTGCGTTGGGTGACCGCGCGGACGGCTCCGGCGTCGAGGTGCAGTTCGCCGCGCGAGACCGACGCGTGGGCCAGCCACAGCAGCCGGCGGGGCCGGGGCCGGTCGATGGGTGAGAACGCGGTGCCGACCTGTTCACCGGCGAGCACCTGGTCGATGGCCTCGGCGCGGGCGAGCACGACGGGGATGCCGGCGCTGGTGGCGATCTGGGCGGCCTGGATCTTGGTGGTCATCCCGCCGGTGCCGACGCTGGAGCCGACCCGGGAGGTGTCGACCTCGAGCTGGTCGACGTCGGGCACGAAGGTGATGGGTTCGGCGTCCGGTTCGTCGGGGTGCGCGGTGTACAGGGCGTCGACGTCGCTGAGCAGGACGAGCGCGTCGGCCCGCACCAGCTGGGCGGTCAGGGCGGCCAACCGGTCGTTGTCGCCGAACCGCACCTCGTGGGTGGCCACCGCGTCGTTCTCGTTGATGATCGGCACCGCACCCATCCGCAGCAGGGTGCCCAGGGTGCGCAGGGCGTTGGTGTAGCTGGCCTTGCGGGTGAGGTCTTCGACGGTGAGCAGCACCTGCCCGACCAGGATGCCGCGCTGGTTGAACAGTTCGGTGTAGCGCTGCATCAGCAGCCCCTGTCCGACGGCGGCGGCGGCCTGCTGGTGGGCCAGGTCGCGGGGCCGCAGCCGTAGTCCGAGCGGTGACAGTCCGGCGGCGATCGCCCCGGAGCTGACCAGCACCACGTCGTGGCCTTCGTCGTGGCTGTCGGCCAGGGTCTGCACCAGCGCGCCGACCCGTTCGACGTTGAGGCCGTGGGCCTGGCTGCTCAGCGACGACGACCCGACCTTGACCACCAGTCGTCGGGCGTCGACCACCTCGCGCCGTACTTCTTCCTCGGTCAATGCGCCGTCGAAATCGGGGGCCACTTCACTCATCCTCGTCTTCGAAATCGTGTGCCAGTTCTTCGACCAGGGCGCGCCGGTGCTGCTCGCGCCAGTCGACGTCGCGGTCGTCGCCCATCTGCTGTTGGCGGGCGGCGTGGTATTCGGCGTCCAGTTGGCGGCGTCGCTGCACCGAGGGCCGCACGTCGTCGAGCCGGGCGTCCTCGCCGCGTCGGCCGAGCAGTTCGCCGCCGGTTTCGACCTGCGGGGCGAAGTCGAAGACGACCGGGTTGTCGCCGGCGCCGATGGCGACCGCGTCGCCGGGTTGGGCGCCGAGGGCCAGCAGTTCGTCCTCGATGCCGATGCGGTTGAGCCGGTCGGCGAGGTAGCCGACGGCTTCGGGGTTGGTGAAGTCGGTCTGCCTGACCCAGCGTTCGGGTTTGGTGCCGCGGACCCGCCAGACGTGGCCGCCCTGCCCGTCGCCCTGGCGTTTGATGGTGAACTGGGCGGCGCGGTCGTCGGCGAGCGGTTCGGGCCTGATGATGGTGCGTGGACGCGGGGCGGCGTCCTGCTGGGCGCGGCGCTCGGCGACGATCTGGGCCATCGCGTAGACCAGTTCGGTGAGGCCCTCGCCGGTCTTGGTGGAGATCGGGAAGACCTGCAGGCCGCGGGCGGTCAGGTCGGGGCGGACGATTTCGGCGAGGTCGCGGGCGTCGGGCACGTCGATCTTGTTGAGGGCCACCAGCCGCGGCCGGTCGGCCAGGCCGCCGTAGTTGGCCAGTTCGCGTTCGATGATGTCGAGGTCGCCGACGGGTTCGCGGCCGGGTTCCCAGGTGGCGCAGTCGATGACGTGCACGATGGCCTGGCAGCGTTCGATGTGCCGCAGGAAGTCGTGGCCGAGCCCGCGACCCTCGCTGGCGCCCTCGATCAGGCCGGGCACGTCGGCGACGGTGAAGGTGGTCTCGCCGGCCACCACCACGCCGAGGTTGGGCACCAGGGTGGTGAACGGGTAGTCGGCGATCTTGGGTTTGGCGGCGGAGATGGCGGCGATCAGGCTGGACTTGCCGGCGCTGGGGAAGCCGACCAACCCGACGTCGGCCAGCACCTTGAGCTCGAGGTCGATGACCCGCTGCTCCCCTTCCTCACCTAGCAGGGCGAAGCCGGGGGCCTTGCGGGTGTTGGACGCCAAAGCAGCGTTGCCCAGGCCACCGCGGCCGCCGACGGCGACCACCACTTCGTCCACCTCGCCGAGGTCGGCGATCAGTTCGCCGGTGTCGTGGTCGGTGATGACGGTGCCCGGCGGCACGGCGAGCACGACGTCGTCGCCGTTGGCGCCGTTGCGGTTGCCGCCCATGCCGGGTTGGCCGTTGGACGCCTTGCGCTGGGATTGCCGGTGGTAGTCGACCAGGGTGGTGAGCCCCTGGTCGACGCGCAGGATCACCGAGCCGCCGTTGCCGCCGTTGCCGCCGTCGGGGCCGCCGAGCGGCTTGAACTTCTCGCGGTGCACCGAGGCGCAGCCATGGCCGCCGTTGCCGGCGCTGACGGTGAGCCGGGCGTGGTCGACGAATGTTGGGATGGCCATGGGCACGCTTTCTTGCTGGTGGACGCCCACGCTGGTGGGTCGGTGGACGTATCTGGCCAGTTTAGGAGTGCGACACGCCGCAGCCCAAGCCCCCGCTGGCCGAGGGCGGGGCTGGCTACCAGCAACACGCAACGACTTCGGATGATAAGGCAACACGGGCAACCCGGTTCCAACGTTGATCATTTCGTGGGCTATACTGCAGACCGTGTCTGGAACCGCCAAGGCCAGCACGCCACCCCCATTTGGCGCGCAAGGTCTACATAATCCGCTGACCGCCAAGGTCTACCGAATCCCTGTTCGGTGGCGCTTGGCCATGCTCGCGTCCTGGGACTGTTTCGCCTGGATGTTCGCCCTGCTGGTGCTGTACGTGGTGCGCTACGACTCGGGGTTCTCCCGGCCGCAGTGGGCCGCCGCGCTGGTCTACACCGGCATCGCGATGGCGCTGCAGATCGTGTTGGGGCTGGTCGCGATGCGCTGCCTGGGTCGTTTCCGGGTGGGCAGCTTCAGCGAGGCGTTGGCGCTGAGCACGATGCTGCTGGGTGTCACGGTTCCGCTCGGGCTGACGATGATGATCGTGTCGCCCAACTTCCCGCGCGGGGTGGCGCTGGTGCTGCCTCCGTTGGCGTTGATCTTCATGGCTGCGGGACGCGGTGTGTTCCGGATGCTGAAGGACATGCAGCGCAGCCCGGAACAGCTCGGCGTGCCGGCCCTGGTTTACGGGGCGGGCGAGGCCGGCCATCAGGTCGCCCACCTGATCGACGTCGCCGAGGAGCCGCCCTACTCGATTGTCGGCTTCGTCGACGACGATCCGGACAAGCGGAATCTGCGAGTTCGGAAGTACCGGGTTCGCGGTTCCGGTCGTGATTTCGTGCAGATCGCCCAGGAGCGCGGCGCGCAGGTGGTTATCCTGGCGATCTCGAATGCCACCCCGAAGCTGTTGAAGGCGGTGTCTGACCGCTGCGAGCGGTACGGGTTGAAGCTGGTGGTGGTGCCGCCGGTGCGCGAGATGATCGGTGGCCGGGTCTCGTTGGGGGAGCTGCGCGAGTTCAACGTGGCTGACCTGCTGGGCAGACGGCCTATCAAGACCGACCTGACGGAGATCTCGGACTACATCACCGACAAGGTGGTGCTGGTGACCGGGGCGGGTGGTTCGATCGGTTCGGAGCTGGCCCGCCAGGTGTACAAGCTGGGGCCGGCCAAGCTGGTGCTGCTCGACCGGGACGAGTCGGCCCTACACGCGGTGCAGTTGTCGCTGTACGGGGTTGGGCTGCTCGATTCCGACGACATGGTGCTGTGCGACATCCGGGACGCCGAGGCGCTGCAGAAGGTGTTCGACACCCACCGGCCGGAGGTGGTGTTCCACGCGGCGGCGCTGAAGCACCTGCCGATGCTCGAGCGCTTCCCCATCGAGGGCTGGAAGACCAACGTGCTCGGCACCCTGAACGTGTTGCGCTGCGCCCGCGAGGTCGGGGTGGCCCACTTCGTGAACATCTCCACCGACAAGGCCGCGGACGCCTCCAGCGTGCTGGGCCGCACCAAGCGGATCGCGGAGCGGCTGACCGCCTGGTATGCGCAGCACTACGACCTGCCGTACCTGTCGGTGCGGTTCGGCAACGTGCTCGGTTCGCGCGGATCGGTGCTGTACACCTTCCGGGCGCAGATCGACCGCGGCGGACCCATCACGGTCACGCATCCCGAGGTGACCAGGTATTTCATGACTATTCCGGAGGCGTGTGAGTTGGTTCTGCAGGCGGGCGCGATCGGCAAGCCGGGGGACGTGCTGGTGCTCGACATGGGTGAACCGGTGAAGATCGTGGACGTCGCCGAGCGGCTGATCGCCGAGTCGGGCAAGCAGATCGAGATCCACTACACCGGGCTGCGGCCGGGCGAGAAGCTGCACGAGGTGCTGTTCAGCCACGGCGA
>NZ_JBASCI010000163.1:0-3320 GCF_049651565.1 Brooklawnia sp. | reverse complement strand
GTCGAGGACCGCGTCGGCCACCAGGCTGGCGGCCAGCCCCTGCTGGGCGTCCACTACCACCAGCGCAGAGGCGTCGCGTTCCGGGAAACGACTCATGGTGGAAGCCTAATCATCAGGTGCACCGCTGAAACAGGCGTGGTGTGATTGATCCATGGGATTGCGTGATCTGTTCAACAAGGACGATGGGCCGGCCGACGAGACCACCGTTTCGATCCCCGATGCGCTCAAGCTGCTGGCCGAGGGCGGCGTCGTGATCGATGTGCGCACCCCCACCGAGTACGAACGCGGCCACATGCCCGGCGCGAAGCTGGTCTCGATCACCGACCTGCAGTCGTCCCCGATGGACGCGGTGTGGGGCCACGACCCGCTGGCGATGCTCGATCCGGCGACATCGCAGAAGGCGATCATCGTGGTCAGCTCGACACCCGCCCACGCCAGCGCGATCGCCCACCTGCTGCGCGACAACGACCTGAACGCGCACTCGCTGGCCGGCGGACTGCTGGGGTGGGTCCGCGATGGCCAGGTGCTGTTGCAGGGACCGCCGAGCTAGCCGCTCGCTTCGACAAATCGGTCCGCCACGAGTACCGTTGGACCCTGCGTCGGCGTGCCCTTGCACGTCCTGGCGCTGGCATTCGCCCTCCTGCCACGGGAGATCCCTGTGGCCGTCCAGTCCGAAGGAGGTGGAGTTCGCGTATGCGCAAGTACGAAATTATGGTCATCATCGACCCCGATGTCGACGAGCGTCAGGTGCCCGCTCTGCTGGAGAAGCACTTGAAGGTGATCACCGATGGTGACGGCACCGTCGACAGCCAGGACATCTGGGGCAAGCGCCGGATGGCCTACGAGATCAACAAGAAGCCCGAAGGCATTTACGCCGTCCTGAACGTCACTGCTCCGTCCGCGGTGGTCTCCGAGCTGGATCGTCTGATGACGATCGATGAGCGGATCGTGCGCACCAAGGTGATGCGTACCGACAAGTGAGGCGACTCGCCGAGTTGTCCACAGGCGGTGGCCGATCTGGAGAAATGTCAGTGCGGCCATCCAGACTCAAAGAAGCTCAGCTCACGTAACGGAGGAAAGATGGCAGGCGATACCCAGATCACGTTGGTCGGAAATCTGACCGCAGATCCCGAACTACGCTTCACCCCCTCGGGTGCCGCGGTCGCCAACTTCACCGTCGCCTCGACCCCCCGCACGTTCGACCGTCAGGCGAACGAGTGGAAGGACGGCGACACCATGTTCCTGCAGTGCTCGATCTGGCGGCAGGCGGCCGAGAACGTCGCCGAGTCGCTGTCGAAGGGCATGCGCGTGATCGTGCAGGGACGCCTGCGGTCACGCAGCTACGACGATCGTGAGGGCAACCGCCGCACGGTCTTCGAGGTCGACGTCGAAGAGGTCGGTCCCTCGCTGCGCTACGCCACGGCCAAGGTCACCCGCACGTCCGGTCAGGGCGGTGGCGGCTGGCAAGGCGGCGGCCAGGGCAGTCAGGGTGGTGGCTGGCAGGGCGGCGGCTCGCAAGGCGGTGACAACTGGCAGGCCGGTGGCGGCCAGCAGTCATCCAACCGTGGCGTCGTCAACGATCCGTGGGCCAACGCCCAGAGCGAAGAACCGCCGTTCTGATCCGCTGATCGACGGCACCTGAACCCGTATCCACAAGGCACATTCCGGCGTGAAGCCGGGCTCGGGAGGCGAGACCTCCCACGAAAGGAGCACCACAATGGCCGGTCCTCAGCGCAAGCCGCTGAACAAGCGCAAGATCGTCCCCGTCAAGGCGGTCCGCATCGCCAACGTCGACTACAAGGACACCGCAACCCTGCGGAAGTTCATCTCTGAACGCGGCAAGATCCGGGCCCGCCGGGTCACTGGCCTCAGTGTCCAGGACCAGCGCAAGGTCGCGATCGCGGTCAAGAACGCGCGCGAACTCGCCCTGCTGCCGTACACCTCGACCGCTCGCTGACCAGGAGGGAGTTGATATGAAGCTCATTCTGACCGCTACCGTCGACAACCTCGGTGTGGCCGGCGATGTCGTCGAGGTTAAGGACGGCTACGGCCGCAACTACCTGTTGCCGCGCGGCTTCGCGATCGCCTACAACCGGGGCACCGCCAAGCAGATCGAGGGCATCCAGCGGGCCCGGGACGCGAAGCAGATCCGCAGCAACGAGCACGCCGCGCAGATCCGCGCAGAACTCGAGGCCCTGCAGGTGCAGGTCCCGGTTCGTGCGGACGGCACCGGCAAGCTCTACGGCGCGGTGACGCCCAACGAGGTGGCCAACGCCATCAAGAAGGCCGGCGGTCCGCTGCTCGACAAGCGCGCCATCTCGTCGGCCAAGCCGATCAAGTCGGTCGGCACCCACACGGTGGCGGTAAAGCTGACCGATGCCGTGACCGCCCATGTTCCGGTGGAGGTTGTCACCGCCTGACCCTTGGTCGGCTTCGACATCTGGCGACCGGCCCCTGCCTTCCGGGTGGGGGTCGGTTCGCGTTTGTGGTCGATGCCCGGGCAGCCGATTGGCCTCGGCCATGAGCAACCGCTGGGCGCCCCGGGATGGGCTGACCGCCCGCTGGGCGCCCGGAATGGGCTGACCGACCTCTGGGCGCCCGGAATGGGCTGACCGATCTCTGGACATCGGCCCCCCTCTTGGTCATCTGTCAGTTCCCCGCCCCGGCGCGCCTGGGGCCGGCGGACGTTTGCGCCAGCGCCAGCCCTCTTGCCCGGCTTTGGGCGGCGCCCCCCGGTGAGCACCTTCCCGCCATCAGGGCCGGAATGTGTACGCGGTTAGGGCCTCTGGCGTGCAGTATCCGTGCTTCGGGCCGGATTCTGCCCGCCCGGCTGAGGGCGGGCCCACCCGGGCCGGGCGCATCGGGTGCGTAAGGCCGCGGGGACGGATCAAGCCCGAGGGCCTCGAGGCGATCAGCGACAACCCGTTCAAGGGAGACCTGGACGTGCCGCGGCTGCCCAACCTGGTCGCGATCGTGAATGGGGCGCCTCGGGTGCGAGACCAAGGCTCAGGCGGTGACGATCCGGGCACCTGACGAGTGCCAATTCCGGTTCTGGCACTCTGAAACCGGCTTACATCGGTTCAACTGCCGCGGCTCGCGATCCAGCGTGCCGAAACCAGAATCTCACTCACCACTGCGGCAGAGCGCTCGGCGATGTCGCTGCCCGATCCTCCGCGTTGTGCGGTGCTGCCCAGCACTCAGCACGCGGCGCCCCTTGCTGGGCACTTTCCCGTCGTCAGGGGCGGAATGTGTACGCGATCGAGGCTCTTGGCGTGCAGTATCCGTGCCTCGTGCCGAATCTTGCCCGCCCTGCCCCCGGG
>NZ_JBASCI010000162.1:0-2255 GCF_049651565.1 Brooklawnia sp. | reverse complement strand
TGGATCATCCAAGCCGACCCGGACGCCGCCCGCGACCGCGCCGAAACAGCAGCCAAGGACCGGCACCTGCGGCTGTCCGGGATCGCCGACGGCCACGTGGCGATCTGGGGGCTGGTCGACGCCGCCGACGGGATCGACTTCGACCAGGCGATCAACCAGATCGCCGCCAGCCTGCCGAACGACCCCACAGCTGTAGGTGGTAGCGACCTGGACGCCCGCCGCGCCGCCGCGGTCGGGATCCTCGCCAGATCCGCGTTCGGCCAACACACCCTGCCCACCCACACCCTGGTCGTCCACATCCAGCACGACGACCCCGCCATCCACACCAGCGGACAGGCGGACTCCGGTATGGCCTACGTCGACAAGTGGGGACCGCTGCTCACCGAACAGCTGCCGAAGTTCTTGGCCGGCAGCAAGGTGATCGTGCGGCCGATCATCGACCCCGCCACCATCACCGCGATCGACGGCCACGACCCGACCGGGGTGATGCGGTTCGCCGTCGAACAACGCAACCCAGTAGACGTCTTCCCCTACGGAACGAGGGCCGCGACCAACTGCGACCTCGACCACACCGTGCCCTATGTGCCGGGGGTGGAGGGGCAGACGCATCTGGGGAACCTGGGGCCGCTGTCCCGGTTCACCCACCGCGCCAAAAACTTCGGCGGCTGGCGCCTGCAGCAGCCTGAGCCTGGGGGGTGTTCCACTGGACCTCCCCTGCCGGCTACCAATACCTCGTCACCGCAGCCGGCACCACCCGCATCCACGTACCCGACGCCGAAGCAGAGGCCGAGACTGGATCCGAGGCCAACCCGGCCGAGGCCGACGCCGAGGCAACAGAAGTTGGGGCCGAAACGAAAAACGATCCGCCAGCCCAGGCCGAGCCACCAGACGAACCCGAACAACTGGACGAGGCCAGCTGAATCCGCAGTAAGCCTGCCGCCACGGTGACCCAGCCGCCCGGCGGCCGCGAACGACCGGAGGTGAGGCCACCCTGCGCTACCCGTACCGCGCCGCCAGGAGGGCTGCGCAGGAGTTCACCATGCCCGCAACCCAAGCAGGCGGTCTGCGCGCTCTTCGCTCCGGCTTGGGTTGGAGCTCCGCATCGCAGCTACCAGAAGCCACGGCCGACCAGGTTATCCACAGCAGCGGCGGACAGATGGAATTGTCGGGCGTCCCGGGTGGCATGATCTGCGGTGGCAAACGAACCCTCTAACCCCCGGAGGTCGACGTGAAGATGCGTCGCTCATGGATCTCACTCATTGGGCTGGCCCTCGCGGCAGGGCTGGCCGGCTGCACCCAAGGCGGTGACGCCGAACCCACACCGTCGCCGACCCCTAGCACGCACGCGGCGGTGACCCCCTCACCGAGCCCCACCCCCGACATGGAAGCCTTGTACGCCGAAGCCGAATGGATCGTCCGGCGAGCCACTGAACTGGAGGAGCAAGCGATGCGGGAAGGGCAGGGCAGCTACCCAGCAGAGTTGCACGACTTGCTGGCCGACCCGTACCTGTCGTGGAACCAGGCTGGCATACAGCAGATATGGGAACTCGGCTGGCAGCAGGCACCTGGCGAATCGTCGGGACTGATCTTGCGGCCGCAACCAGGTGTCCGAATGGATGGCTCGGAACTCGCACTAGACGCCTGTCTGTTGAAGACCGCGACCGTTGACGCTCAAGGGTCGGTCGTCGCGCCTTCCGAGATGGTGCGGCGCAGCTACTTCTTCAAGCACGTCGACAGTCGCCTGAAGCTCTTCACAAGCACAATCGGCACGGAGATCGAGCAATGCCCATTCGCTTGAACAAGACGCTCACCGCGCTCTTTGCGACGGTACTCAGCGTTGGCATCTGCGGCATCGCAGTCGCCAACGATGCGGGCTGGACCAGCTCCACTGGCGGAGCCTACGCGAGCACTCAGGGCAATCAAGCCCAAGTTCAGGCCAGCACCAAGGGCGCCTCGCGTGGCCAAGCACAGTCAGTTGAGGACCAAGCCGCAGCTTCTGGGGAGGGCTCCGGACACAACCCGTGGGCCAAGTACACACTGGTGACCGATCGGGCCTCCGGTGAGCAACAACTCTGCACGACCGTGAACGCCGGCCAGGCCGGCGTCGACGGCAACCGGGTACAGGTCTGCTACGCCGCGACCATGCCCGACGCCGCAGACGGCCCCATCGCGGCCGACCCGGCCGTGCTCGCCGCCCAGGCCGTCGCCCAACTCACCGTCCCCGCCCCGCAGATCTCGATCAGCCCCCACCCATC
>NZ_JBASCI010000161.1:0-2084 GCF_049651565.1 Brooklawnia sp. | reverse complement strand
GTACTGGCCGGCGCGCTGGCCGCGGTTGCGACACTGGTGCCGACGGTGCCGCTGGGACGCCGGCAGTTCCGGCTTGACGTGCTGCCGCACCTCGGCGACTACGTGCTGGTGGTGCTGGCGGTGGCGGGCTGGCTGCTGGCGACGCAGCTGGTCTGGCGGTTCTTCCCCCGGGTCCACCTGCCCGGGGAGGAGCCGCAAGTCGGTGCGTCGGCGCCCGGCGCGGTGCCGGTAGTCAGTTCCGGGTGAGCTGGACGGCGACCTGCTCGTCGGTGGTCCGCAGCTCCAGGCGGTCGCCCTCAACGGCGTAGCTGGCAGCGGCCTCGAGCGCGGCGAGGATAGCGGCTTCCTGCTCCATCACGCCCTCGGGTTCGACGCACATCATCCGGGTGGTGCCGAGAGGGCCGATGTCGATGGCGCCGTCGTCGGTGGTCGCGAAGTCACCGGTGAGCCGGTTGCAGCCGGCCGTCCCCGAGATCGCACCGTCCGAGCCGAACGCGATGGTCGCGGTGGTGTCCTGCAGGACGCCGACCACCGCGCTGCTGCCGTTGTGGTAGGCGGTGACCTGCCATTCGGTGCCCGCCAGCTCCTGGCTCTCCGGGACGAAGGCGGCCAGCGCGGCACCGTCGGCGTCCCGCAGCGTCAGCCGCTCACCGGCCACGGTGAAGCTGCGCGCCGAGGTCAGCGCGGCGAGGTAGGCACCTTCCTGGTCCATCAGGGCTTGCTCGCAGGCCATCATGGTGGACGCGATCGCCTCGTCCACCCTGATGCTGCCATCGGATTCGACGAGCACCTGCGCGCGGTACCGGTTGCAGCCGCTCGTCCCGGTCAGCGTCTGATCGGTGCCCAGGTGGGCGGTGATCACGCTGCCGGGAACCAGTTGTCGGTCCGTCAGCTCGTCGAGCACCCAACGGTTGCCGAGCAAGGACGCCGGGCTCGCGGTACCCGGGGACCGGGCCGGGCTCGGGGTCGGCGAGGCGCTCGCCGTCGGCGATGGGCTGGCCGGGGATGCCCCGGATGGCGACGAACCCGACTGGGGGGAGGCGGTTGAGCAGGCGGTCGCGAGCAGCGCGACCAGGGCAAACCCGAACACGGATGAGGCTCGCATCACCGCAACCCTACTTGTGGTAGCTCAGTGCGAAGTCGATCAGCAGCCGCGTGCCGAATCCGGTGGTGCCCTTGTTGCGCCACTTCTCGGCGCTGCCCGACTGCGCGGTGCCGGCGATGTCGAGGTGCACCCACGGGGTGTCGCCGACGAACTCGGCCAGGAACAGCGCCGCGGTGATCGAACCGGCGTTCGCCCCGCCCAGGTTGCGCAGGTCGGCGATCACCGAGTCCAGTTCCTTGCGGTAACGCCTGGCCAGCGGCAACTCCCAGACCGGCTCGTCCACCCGCTCGGCCGAGGCCTTCACCAGTTCGATGAGGTCGGGGTTGTTGCCCATCAGGCCCGCGATGTCAGCACCCAGGGCGCGCAGGCAGGCACCGGTCAGGGTGGCGATGTCCACGATGGCGTCCACGTTCTCCTCGGTGGCCAGCACCAGCGCGTCCGCCATCACCAGCCGGCCCTCGGCATCGGTGTTGATCACCTCGACCGTCTTGCCGTTCCGCATCCGGATGATGTCTCCCAGCCGCAGCGCCGACCCGCCCGGCATGTTGTCGGTGCACATCAGGTAGCCGGTCACCTTGCTGGTGCAGCCGAACTCGCGCAGCGTCGTCATGGCCGCGAAGATCGCCGCGGCGCCGGCCATGTCGTTCTTCATGGTGGCGTGCACCTCGTCGCCCGGCTTGAGGGCCAGCCCGCCCGAGTCGTACATGATGCCCTTGCCGACCATCGCCAGGTGCCCGGTCGGCTCACCCTGGGGCCGGTACACCAGCTTGATCATCACCGGCGGCTCGACGCTGCCGAGGTTCACCCCGATCAGGCCACCGCAGCCCATCTCGATCAGTTCGGCCTCCTCGACGACGGTCACCTCGAGACCGGACGCCCGCCCGATCTCCTCGGCCACCTGGCCGAAGCGGGTGGCGGTCAGCATGCCGCCCGGGGTCCCGGCCAGGTCGCGGGCCAGTTTGGTGGCCCGCACCAGCGC
>NZ_JBASCI010000160.1:0-6926 GCF_049651565.1 Brooklawnia sp. | reverse complement strand
CCGGCGCGGCCGGCGACTTCGATCAGCTTCTGCTGGTTCAGGTAGGTCTCGGCGGGGGTGGCGCCGTTCAGGGCGAAGGCCTCATCCGCCAGGTCGACGAACAGCGACGCGGCGTCGGAGTCGGCGTAGACGGCGACGGAGGTGATGCCCGCGTCGCGGGCCGCCCGGATGACCCGGACTGCGATCTCGCCGCGATTGGCCACCAGCAGCTTGGTGATCGTCATGCCGTGGAGTCTAGGGGTTCTAGACTCGGCGCCATGCCGACTCCCGATTTCGTGCTGGCGCTGCGCGCCAAGGTGGGCAACGACCCGCTCTGGCTGCCCGGGGTGTGCGCCGTGGTGCTACGACCGCTGGCCGAACCGACCGAGGTGCTGCTGGTGCGGCGCAGCGACGACGGCACCTGGACCCCGGTGAAGGGCATCATGGACCCCGGCGAAGAGGTCGGCCAGGCCGCCATCCGGGAGTGCCTGGAGGAGACCGGCGTGCAGATCGAGGTCGACCGGCTGGTCAACGTCGGCATCATCGGCCCGGTGCACTACGACAACGGAGACGTGACCACCTACCTGGAGCACACCGTGCGGGCGTCCTGGGTCGCCGGGGAACCCTGCGTCGGGGACGACGAGTCGATCGACGCCGGCTGGTTCCCACTCGAAGACCTGCCCGGGCCGATCCCGCCTGCCGACCTGGCCCAGATCGAGGTCGCGGTCACCAACCCGCGCGACGTGGTGCTCGGGGGCCTGCCGCGATGACCTCACGGGTGTGGCGGGACGGGCAGGTGGTGGCGTCCGACTTCGAGCTGGACCGTCTCGACCAGTACCTGGCCGACCCGGGCAACCTGGTCTGGTTCGACCTGTGCAGCCCGACCATGGAACTGCTGGACCGGATGGCCGCCGAGCTGCACTTCAGCTCGCACGCCGTCGAGGACGCCCTGGCCCCGCTGGAGCGGCCCAAGGCCGTCTGGCACGCCCAGCACATCTTCGTGCAGGCCTACTCGGTGCGACTGGTGGACGCCACGGGTTTCGGCTCCCGGCTGCAGGCCACCCGGGTGTCGGCCTTCATGGTGGCCAACGCCCTGGTCACCATCCGCAGCGACGACGGCTTCGACGTGGCCGAGTTGCTGCAGCGCTGGGACGACGACCCCGAACTGGTCACCCTCGGCGTCGGTGGGCTGCTGCACACCGTGCTCGACGTGATCGTCGACCGGCACGACGAGGTGACCGGGCAACTGGACGACGCGCTGGAGCGGTTGGAGGACCTGCTGTTCGCCGAGCGGCCGCAGACCCGGCAGGTGTCCCGGCAGGCCTACCGGTTGCGGCGCGAACTGGTCGAGACGCGCCGGCTGGTGCTGCCGCTGCGCGACGTCGTCAACGTGGTGATCAGGCACGGCCACGAGATGGGCTGGAGCGAGCGGCTGCGGTACTACTACGACGACCTCTACGACCACGTGCAGCGCGAGGCTGAGTGGACCGAGTCGCTGCGCGACCTGGTCGGCAGCATCTTCGAGACCAACCTGACGCTGAACGACATGCGGCTCAACGTGGTGATGAAGAAGCTGTCCGGCTGGGCGGCGATCATCGCGGTGCCGACGCTCATCACCGGCTGGTTCGGCATGAACGTGCCCTACCTGGGGTTCGAGCGCCCGCTCGGGCTGTGGCTGGCGGTCGGGTTGACGGTGGTCGCGGTGGCGGTGCTGTACACCACGTTCAAGCGCTACGACTGGATCTGATCGGCCACATCATCGGTGCGCCACAGGGTGTGCCAGGCGACCCCCAGGTCGAGCAGCATCTGCCGCACCAGGGGCAGCGAGATGCCGATGACGTTGTGCGGGTCGCCGGTGATCCGGGTGACGAAGGCGCCGCCGTAGCCGTCGATGGTGAACGCCCCGGCCACCCGCTGGGGTTCGCCGGTGTCGGCGTAGGCGGCGATCTCGGCGTCGGTCAGGTCGGCGAAGGTGACCCCGGTGACCGCGGAGCGCACCTGGTGGCGGACGTCGTCCGGGCCGAGCGCGAGCGCGGCGTAGTGCCCGGTGTACAGCAGCCCCTGCCGGCCCCGCATCCGGTACCAGCGGACGACCGCGGCCTCCCGGGTGCCGGGCTTGCCGTGCACCCGGCCCTCGATCTCGAGCATGGAGTCGCAGGCCAGCAACACCAGCGGCTCGTCGAGTTCACCGGCCCGGCGCAGCGCCTCGATCACCGATTCGCCCTTGAGCCGGGCCCGTTCGCCGGTCAGCTCGGCTGGGCTGGTGTGGCGCACGGCTTCCTCGTCCACCTCGGGCACGATGACTTCCGGGTCGAGCCCGGCATGGCGCAGGGTCTGCAGCCGGGCGGGTGAGGCCGAGGCCAGGATCACCCGCCGCGCCTGTGGCACCACAACACGGTTTGGCATCAGCCGAACAGGCCTCCGAGCAGGCCGCCAAGGCCGCCGCTCTGCTGGCGTTGCGGCTGCTGGCCCAGCATGCCGCCGATCAGGTCTCCCAGGTTCATCCCGCCCTGCTGCTCGTTCTCCTGCCGGGCCGCCTGGTAGCCGTCCTGGTAACCACGCTGGTAGTCCTGGCTGGCGTTGGCGCCGAGCTGGTCGCTGCGGCCCAGAATGCCGTCCAGGATGCTGCCGCCCTGGTCGGCCTGGCGGCCCTGCTCGATCTGCCGGTTGCCGAGCCGGCTGGCCAGGTAGGCCATCACCAGCGGGGCGATCATCGGCAGCAGCCGCTGCACCAGGCCAGTGTTGGCGCTGCCGGCCGCTGCCTTCGCGGCGGTGGCCGGGTCGGCTCCCAGCGCGTGCCGGACGATCTTCTCGCCGTCGTTGCTGTCAATGCGGTTCAGGTCGATCCGCTGGTCGGCCAGCAGCTGGTCGGCGCGGTGGTCGTTGAGTGCGGACGCCAGCGAGCGCTGCCCGATCGGGTCGGATGCGTTGCGCTGCAGCCCGCCCATCAGTGAGGAGATCGCCTCGCTGGAGGCGTCCCGAACCGACTGCGGGTCGGTGCCCAACTGGGCGGCGAGCTGGTCGATCGGCAGTTTTCCGAGGATGTCATCGATGGCGCTCACGGAACCTCCTGGGTCACGGCAATGGTTGGCGACCACCGCCAATGCGGACAATTCAACCGCCTGACGGCCGGCGGCAGGGGCAAACGGGAGATTTTCGCCCCGCGGCGAACAGCGCGACGGCCACTCACCGCAGACTCCCCGACCAGGCCTCCGGGCCGTGCGCGAACGGCTGGCGGACCCGCCGCCAGTAGGTGTTCCAGCCGCCGGCGTTCGGCCGGTCGGTGTTCGGACGCGCGGGCGGCGGCTCGGCGAGCATCGCGGCCAGCACCACCACTGCGGCCGCCAGCTCGTCGTCGTCCGGGTTGCCGCGCACCACTTCGAAACCTGTGGTCGGCTGATCACCATTCACAGCGGGATGTTCCCATGCTTCCTGGGCGGCAGCGCCGCCCGCTTGGTGCGCAGCAGCCGCAGGAAGCGGATCACCTGCGCGCGGGTCTCGTGCGGGAAGACGACCTGGTCGATGTAGCCGCGTTCGGCCGCCACGTACGGGTTGGCCAGCTCGGCGTTGTAACGATCGATCAGCTCGCCGGCCCGGGCGTCAGGGTCGTCGGCGGCGGCCAGCTCCTTGCGGTAGAGCACCTTGACCGCACCCTCGGCGCCCATCACCGCGATCTGCGCGGTCGGCCAGGCAAGGTTCACGTCGGCACCCAGATGCTTGGACCCCATCACGATGTAGGCCCCGCCGTAAGCCTTTCGGGTGATCACCGTCATCAACGGGACGGTCGCCTCGGCGTAGGCGTAGATCAGCTTGGCGCCGCGCCGGATGATGCCGTCGTACTCCTGCTCCACACCGGGCAGGAAGCCGGGCACGTCGACGAAGGTCAGCACCGGGATGTTGAAGCCGTCGCAGGTGCGCACGAACCGGGCGGCCTTCTCCGACGCCTTGGTGTCCAGGCAGCCTGCCAGTACCAGCGGCTGGTTGGCGACGATGCCGATGCTGCGGCCCTCGATCCGGGCGAACCCGCAGATCACGTTGGGCGCGTACAGCTCCATGATCTCCAGGAACTCGTCCTCGTCCACCACGGTGCGGATGACGTCGCGCATGTCGTATGCGTGCGACGGGTTGTCCGGGATCAGCGAGTCGAGCTTGCGGTCGTGGTCGGTGAAGTCGAGGTCGGCGTCCTCGGCCCACTCGTAGACCGGGGCCTCCTCGAGGTTGTTCTGCGGCAGGTAGGTGATCAGCTCCCGGACGTACTCCAGCGCGTCGGTCTCGTCGGCGGCCAGGTAGTGCGCGTTGCCCGACCTGGTGTTGTGGGTGCGGCCGCCGCCCAGCTCCTCCATCGTCACGTCCTCGCCGGTGACGGTGCGGATCACCTCCGGGCCGGTGATGAACATCTGGCTGGTCTGGTCGACCATGATGACGAAGTCGGTCAGTGCGGGGGAGTAGACGTGCCCGCCGGCGGCCGCGCCCATCACCAGGCTGATCTGGGGGATGACGCCGGAGGCGTGCACGTTGCGGAGGAAGATGTCGCCGTAGGCGGCCAGCGAGTCGACGCCCTCCTGGATGCGCGCGCCGCCGCCCTCGTTCATGCCGATCAGCGGGCAGCCGGTGCTGGTGGCGAAGTCGATGATCTTGGCGATCTTCGCCCCGTACACCTCACCCAGCGAGCCGCCGAAGACGCCGACGTCCTGGCTGAACACGCAGACCGGGCGGCCGTGGATCGCGCCCACCCCGATGATCACGCCGTCGCCGTAGGGCCGCCGGTCGGCCAGCCCTAACGAGTTCGAGCGGTGCCGGGCGAACTCGTCCATCTCGGAGAAGCTGCCCTCGTCGAGCAGCGCCTGGATGCGCTCCCGCGCGGTCATCTTGCCCCGGGAGTGCTGTTTCTCCACCGCCTGGGCGCCCGCGGAGTGGACCGCCTGGTCCATCCGGGTGCCGAGGTCAGCCAGCTTGCCGGCGGTGGTTTTGATGTCGACCTCCATGCCGACCAAGATAGCCGTATGCCCGCTTCGCCGCCCGCCGACGCCGACCGGATCGATGCCCTGTTGGGACCGGATTCCGGCTGGCGGGTGCGCTGCGTGTCGTCGACCGGGTCGACCAACGCCGACCTGGCGGCCGCGGCCCGAGCCGGGGAGCCCGCCGGAGCGGTGCTGGTCGCCGACCACCAGGGCGCCGGACGCGGCCGGTTCGATCGGTCCTGGGCGTCCCCGCCGGGGGTGTCGGTGTCCACCTCGGTGCTGCTGCGCCCGCAGCGCCCGCCGCTGGACTGGGGCTGGCTGTCGCTGCTGGTGGGCCTGGCGGTCGCCGACGGCATCCGTCGGCTCGGCGGCGGCGACCGGGTCACCCTCAAGTGGCCGAACGATGTGCTGATCGACGGCCGCAAGATCTGCGGCATCCTGTCCGAACGCGTCACCACCGACCAGGGCGACGCCGCGGTCTGCGGCTGGGGCATCAACGTCTCGATGACGCCCGCGGAGCTGCCGGTGCCGGGCGCCACCAGCCTGCTGATGGCCGGCCTGCCCACCGACAAGAGCCAGCTGCTGGCCGGCATCCTTGGCCCGCTGGGTTGGTTGGCCAGCCGCTGGGACGCCGGCGACGACCTGCGTGCCGACTACGCGGCCGGCTGCGCCACGATCGGGCGGCGGGTACGCGTCCACCTCGACTCGCAGGTGGCCGGCGGCCGCTCGGTCGACGGAGACGCCGTGGCGGTCGGGCCCAACGGCGAGCTGCTGGTCGACGTCGACGGTCGACTCGAGGCGTTCGCCGCCGGTGACGTGGTGCACCTGAGGTAGGGGCGCGACCGGGATGCGGCTGAACGACGGCGAGGAGCTGGTGACCACGGTTCACCCGCACCCCAGGGTGCTGGTCTGGCCGATCCTGGCGCTGCTGGTGCTGGCTGCGCTGGTCGGGGTAGGGCTGGCGGCGGTGCCGCCCGCGTACCGGCCGGTGGGTCAACAGGTGGTGGCCGGTCTGGGTGCGGTGCTGGCGCTGGTGCTGGTCGGACGGCCGGTGCTGCGCTGGGCCACCACCAGCACCACCGTCACCACCCAGCGGCTGATCACCCGCAGCGGGGTCCTCCGACGGGCGGGCAACGACCTGCCGTTGAACCGGGTCGTGGACGTGGGCTATCACCGCCGCTCGGGCGACCTCGGTTTCGGCTCCGGCACGCTGCTGCTGACCACCCTGTCCGGCCACCGGTTCCACCTCGACAACCTGCCCCGGATCAAGGACGTCTACCAGGCGGTCAGCGAACTGGTCGCCGACGTCGGACCGGACAGCCAGCCCGAGGAGGAGCGGTGGCGCTGATCGCGATGGCCGGGCTGCCCGGCGTCGGCAAGTCGACAGTGGCCCGCGGGCTGGCCGCCCGGTTCCCGGCGGCGCTGGTGAACGTGGACGATGTGGAGTCCGCGCTGCTCCGGGCTGAGTTCGAACGCTCGTTCGCGACCGGGCTGGCCGCCTACCTGGTGGCCGAGCAGGTGGCGGACGCCAACCTGGCGCTGGGCCAGCACGTGGTCGTGGACGCCGCCAACTACGTCAGCTACGCCCGCGCAATGTGGACCTCGCTGGCCGCCAGCCACCGCGTCCCGCTGCTCTTCGTCGAAGTGGTCTGCGCCGACCTGGCCGTGCACGCCGAGCGGCTGGCGTCGCGTCCGCTGGTGCCGGGGCTGCCCAGGCTCACCATTGACGACGTCGTGGTCAGGTACGCCGAGACCGAGCCCTGGGGTGCCGAACCGCTGTGGCTGGTCAACAACACCGGTGAGATCGACCACGACCGGGTGTTCGCCGACGTGCTCGCGGCGCTTCAGCGAGGCTAGAGGACCTCCGGCTCCAGCTGCTCGATCGTCAGCCCGCCGCTGGCCGGCTCGTCGCTGGCGGTGAAGCGGGCCACCCGGGCACCCGGACGCTCGGCGATCGGGCCGCGCAACCGGTCGTCCACCCAGTGC
>NZ_JBASCI010000159.1:0-7312 GCF_049651565.1 Brooklawnia sp. | reverse complement strand
CCACCACGGTGGTGGCCGCCCGGCGTCCAACCGGCGACGAGTAGGCTACCGCCGTGGTTTGTCGCGTGGTGGTGCTGGTCTCGGGCACGGGAACCCTGCTGCAAGCCCTGCTGGACGCCAGCGCCGAGCCGGACGCCGCGTTCACCGTGGTGGCTGTCGGCTCCGACCGCGCCGACGCCTTCGGGCTGGAGCGGGCGGAGCGGGCCGGGGTGCCCGGCTTCTTGGTACCGATGCTCGCCGATCGGGCCCTGTGGGACCGTCAGCTGACCGCCGCCGTCGCCGAGCACCGGCCCGACCTGGTGGTCAGCGCCGGTTTCATGAGGCTGGTGGGGCCGGCGTTCCTGCTACAGTTCGGTGGCCGGTTCATCAACAGCCACCCGGCCCTGCTGCCCAGCTTCCCCGGCATGCACGGCGTCCGGGACGCGCTGGCGGCCGGGGTGAAGGTCAGCGGCACCACCGTCTTCATGGTCGACGAGGGCGTCGACACCGGACGCATCCTGGCCCAGCGCGCCGTCGACGTCCTGCCGGACGACACCGAGGAAACCCTGCATGAACGCATCAAGGTGGTCGAGCGCCAACTGCTCGTCCAGGTAGTGAACGAACTGGCGAAGGAGAGCCGTGTCTGAGCTGCAGTCAATCAAGCGTGCGCTGGTTTCGGTGTACGACAAGACCGGGCTGACCGAACTGGCTCAGCAGTTGGCGGGCGCCGGTGTCGAGATCGTCTCCACCGGCTCGACGGCGGCCCGGCTGACCGACGCCGGGGTGCCGGTCACTCCGGTCGAGCAGCTCACCGGGTTCCCCGAGTGCCTGGACGGCCGGGTCAAGACCCTGCACCCGAACGTGCACGCCGGCATCCTGGCCGACCGGCGGCTGGCCTCGCACCGCCAGCAACTCGACGAGCTGGGCATTGCACCGTTCGACCTGGTGGTGGTGAACCTCTATCCGTTCACCCAGACCGTCGCCTCCGGCGCCTCGCCGGAGGAGTGTGTAGAACAGGTCGACATCGGCGGGCCCGCCATGGTGCGCGCGGCGGCCAAGAACCACGCAAGCGTCGCGGTGGTCACCTCCCCCGACCAGTACCAGATGGTGGCCGACGCACTGGCAGCCGGCGGCACCGACCTGACGACCCGGCAGCGGCTGGCAGCGCAGGCGTTCGCGCACACCGCCTCCTACGACGTGGCAGTGGCCAGCTGGTTCGGCAACGTGCTGGTCGACATCTCCGGTGGGGACGGCTTTCCCGCCTGGGCGGGCGGTACCTGGACCAAGCGCGGCGCACTGCGCTACGGCGAGAACTCCCACCAGCCTGCCGCCCTCTACGCCTCGGCGGACGGCCCGGCCGGCATCACCCAGGCCGTCCAGCTGCACGGCAAGGAGATGAGCTACAACAACTACACCGACGGCGACGCCGCCTACCGGGCCGCCTACGACTTTGACGAACCCGCCGTGGCGATCATCAAGCACGCCAATCCGTGCGGCATCGCGGTCGGCTCCGACGTCGCGCAGGCGCACCGCAAGGCTCACGCCTGCGACCCGGTCTCGGCCTTCGGGGGCGTGATCGCCACCAACCGTCCGGTCAGCGTGGCGATGGCCCAGCAGGTCGCCGAGGTGTTCACCGAGGTCGTCATCGCGCCCGACTACGAGGAGGGCGCCTTCGAGGTGCTCGCCGGCAAGAAAAACATCCGCATCCTCCGGGCCGGCCCGTACAGCGCACCGGAGGTCCAGCTCAACACGATCTCCGGCGGGGCGCTGCTGCAGGCCCCCGACCGAATCGACGCCCCCGGCGACGATCCGGCGAACTGGCAACTGGTCAGCGGCGATGCCGCAGACCCCGCAACACTGGCCGACCTGGTCTTCGCCTGGCGGGCCTGCCGTTCGGTGAAGTCGAACGCGATCCTGCTGGCCGCCGACGGGGCCTCGGTCGGAGTCGGCATGGGTCAGGTGAACCGGGTCGACTCCTGCCGGCTGGCGGTCGAGCGGGCCGGCGACCGCGCCGCCGGCTCGGTGGCCGCCTCGGACGCCTTCTTCCCGTTCAGCGACGGCCCCCAGATCCTGCTGGACGCCGGGGTGCGGGCGATAGTCCAGCCCGGCGGGTCGGTGCGCGACGACCAGACCATCGGGGCCTGCCGCGCAGCCGGTGTCACGATGTACTTCACCGGCAACCGGCACTTCTTCCACTGAAGGGAGCCAGCGATGGTGGCAACGCGCATGGACGGCAAGCTGGTGGCCGCCGCGATCAAGGACGAGCTCAAGGTGCGGGTGGCGGCACTGCACAAGCACGGCATCATGCCGGGGCTCGGCACCGTGCTGGTCGGCGACGACCCGGGCAGCCAGCTCTACGTCGCCGGCAAGCACCGCGACTGCGCCCAGGTCGGGATCGAGTCGATCCGGGTCGATCTGCCGGCCGATGCGTCCGCCAAGCAGGTGCGCGAGGCCATCGAGGGTCTCAACGCCGACCCGCGTTGCACCGGGTACATCGTTCAGCTGCCGCTGCCACCGCATCTTGACGACAACTGGGCTCTGGGGCTGGTCGATCCGGCCAAGGACGCCGACGGGCTGACCCCGACGAACCTTGGCCACCTGCTGCTCGGTGACCCGGCGCCGCTGCCCTGCACCCCGCGGGGCATCATCGAACTGCTGCGGCGCTACGACGTCTCGATCGCCGGCGCCGAGGTGTGCATCATTGGTCGCGGCGCCACCGTCGGGCGTCCGCTTGGGGTGCTGCTGAACCGCAAGTCGATCAACGCAACAGTGACGCTTTGCCACACCGGGACGCGTGACCTCGCCGACCACGTCCGGCGGGCCGACATCGTGGTCGCGGCGGTGGGACGGGCACACCTGATCACCGGCGACATGGTCAAGCCGGGCGCGGTGTGCATCGACGTCGGCGTCACCCGGGTGGATAGCAAGCCGGTCGGCGACCTGGCGCCCGATGTCTGGCAGGTGGCGGCGTCGGTCACCCCGAACCCCGGGGGAGTGGGCCCGATGACCCGGGCGATGCTGCTGGCCAACGTCGTCGACCTGGCGACCCGCGGCTGACCGATGGCCGACCAGCAGGAGGATCGAGTCATTCGCGTGCCCGAGTCGGGCGACGCGCGGCCCGACTTCCTCAGCCCGTGGGCGCTGCTGCTGGTGCTGGCCTTCTTCGCCGCCGGGGTGGTGCTGGTGGCGACCCGCCACTGGCGGCGCGGCTCGGTGATGATCGGCGGGTCGATGGTGCTGGCCGCGGTGCTGCGGCTGCTGCTGCCGGAGCGGCTGGCCGGCCTGCTGGTGGTGCGCAGCATGGTCTTCGACGTCGCCTGGTGCGCCGGAGCGGGTGTCGCGGTGATGGTGCTGGGACTGGTCGTCCCCGGCACCTTCGAGTGAGGCACCGGGGACGACCCGTCGTTGAGCTGCGACCTGAGCCGATCAGATCAGGCCGAGTTCGGTGACCGCCTGCTTCTCGTCGGCAAGTTCGGCGACCGAACGATTGATGCGGTCCTGGCTGAAGCCGTCGAGCTCGAGATCTTGCACGATCTGATACCGGCCGTCGCGCACCACGCACGGGAACGAGCTGATCAGGCCTTCGGGAACGCCGTAGGAGCCGTCGCTCGGCACCGCCATCGAGACCCAGTCACCTTCGGGAGTGCCCAGCACCCAGTCGCGCATGTGCTCGACGGTGGCGTTGGCGGCCGAAGCGGCCGAGCTGGCGCCACGAGCGTCGATGATCGCCGCGCCACGCTTGGCCACCTGCGGGATGAAGGTGGTCTCGATCCAGATCTGGTCGACCAGCACCCCGGCGTCCTGACCGCCGACCTTGGCGTGGAAGAGGTCTGGGTACTGGGTTGAGGAGTGGTTGCCCCAGATGGTCATGTTGGTGATCTCGCCGACGTTGACGTCGAGCTTCTTGGCCAGCATGGCCTTGGCGCGGTTGTGGTCGAGCCGGGTCAGGGCGTTGAAGCGTTCCCGCGGGATGTCGGGGGCGTTGCTCATCGCGATCAGCGCGTTGGTGTTGGCCGGGTTGCCGGTGACCAGCACGCGGATGTCCTCGGCGGCCGACTCGTTGAGGGCCTGACCCTGGGCAGTGAAGATGGCACCGTTGGCGCTGAGCAGGTCGCCGCGCTCCATGCCGGCCTTGCGGGGCATCGCGCCGACCAGCATGGCCAGGTTCGCGCCCTCGAAAACCTTCCGGGGGTCGTCGCCGATCACCACGTTGACCAGGTTCGGGAACGCGCAGTCCTCAAGTTCCATGACGACACCCTCGAGCGCCTTCAGGGCGGGGGTGATTTCCAGCAGCCGTAGCTCGATCGGCCGGTCACCCAGCAGCGAACCGCTGGCGATTCGGAAGAGCAGGCTGTAACAGATCTGGCCGGCCGCACCGGTGACGGCTACCTTGACGGGGGTCTCGCTCACAAGGATTCCTCTCCTCGATGTTGGGTTATGAACCTATGAACCTAGGCTAATCCAGCCGGCGGCCGAGGATGCTGCGGGGCGGCACTCCCGTCGGCGGGGCGCCGGGCGGTTACTGGGTGCGTCGGGTGGGGCAGACCAGCACTTTCTGCACACAATCCGGGGCTGGTGTCGCCCCGGCCGGGTCTCGCCCGGCGACCCTGCTACTTGAAGATCACCGTTCGGACACCATCCAGGAAGATCCGCTTGGCCGCGAACAGCCGTACCGCTGAGGTGAGGGTCTCCGATTCCAGGCCCTGCCCGAGACTGGTCAGTTCGGCGACGGTGTGGCTGTGATCGACCCGGCGCACGTTCTGCTCGATGATCGGACCCTCGTCCAGGTCGGAGGTCACGAAGTGCGCGGTGGCGCCGATCAGTTTCACCCCGCGGGTGTGCGCCTGCCGGTAGGGGTTGGCGCCCTTGAAACCGGGCAGGAAGCTGTGGTGGATGTTGATCGCCCTGCCGGCCAGCTCGGCGCACAGCTGCGGGGAGAGGATCTGCATGTAGCGGGCCAGCACCACCAGGTCGATGTCGAAGTCGGTCACGACCTGACGGATCCGGTCCTCGAACAGGTGCTTGTTCTCCGGCAGCACCACTTGGGAGCCGAACGGGATGCCGTAGAAGTCGGCGAGCGGGCGCAGGGTCTCGTGGTTGGACAGGATCATCGGGATGTCGACGGGCAGGTCGCCGGCACGCTGGTGGAAGAGCAGGTCATTCAGCGGTCCACCGGCCCTGCTGACCAGCAACAGGACGCGGCTGCGCTCGCTGGCCTCGGTGATCTCCCAGGTGGCGTCGAACCGCTTTGCGACGTCCCGCATGGCGCTGCGGAACTGGATCAGGTCGGTGGGCAGGTCTATCTCCACCCTCATGAAGAACCGTCCGGTGTCGGTGGAGCTGAACTGCTGCAGTTCGGTGATGTTGCCCCGGCAGCCGACAATGGCTCCGCTGACGGCGTGCACGATGCCGGAGGTGTCTTCGCAGGAGAACGTTAGGATCAACTGATGCACTCGCAGAGCCTACCGGCCAAGTTGCTCTCGCTGATCGACGCGCGCGGGCTGCGCGGTCGCACCTGCCTGATCGGCGTCGACGGGTTGGGCGCGTCCGGCAAGACCAGCTTCGCCCAGCGATTGGCCGACGAGATCGGCGGCGTCGTGGTACAGGTGGACGACCTGTCAGCGCCCGGTTCCAGGCCGTGGGAGATCGACCGGTTCATCCGCGACGTCTGGACGCCGCTGACGCAGGGACGTCCCGGCCGTTACCGGGTCCACCACTGGACACAGGACGAGCCCGGCGACTGGGTGGACGTGCCGGTCGGCGTCCCGGTGGTGCTGGAGGGTGTGCGATCGACTGCGAAGGTGAACCCGGGGCCGTTCGACCTGCGGGTCTGGCTGGACGCCGACGAGCCGACCCGGCTGGCCAGGGCGGGTGCCCGGGACCCCGGCCGGTTCGAGTGCTGGACGACCAACTGGATGCCGATCGAGAACGCCTGGCTGGCCGAGGAGCGTCCCGACCTGGCCGCCGACCTGGTGGTACGAATCTGATCGGGCGTGGCCGGGTGGTTCACCGGTAGCCGAACGGTCAGGGCGTCCACCCAGCGGCTGAAGGCGGCTTGCGCGGTTGGTACGCTGCGCAGGTACCCATGGCCCAGCGAACGTGCCGCGGGGAGCCCGAAGACCTACCCGACTCATCTGAGGTGGTTGACAATGACCGAACCCAGCATTCCTGCCCAACTGGTCGACCAAGCCGTGGCGCTTGCGCAGCGTTGGTACCAGGCCACCAGGAAGGGCGAGACCCCGGCCGAGCGGGCGACCTCCCGTCAGCTTGGTGCGCTGCTGGCCGACGAGAAGGGCCTCGACCTGGCGGTGCGGTTCGTCGACCGGGTCGCCCGTCCAGAAGATCCGCAGGTGGCAGCCAAGGAGCTGTCCCGGCTGTCGGCAGCGGACGCCACCGCCTTTCTCGGGTGGATGGATTCGACCTTGCTCGGCGTCGGTGCCAAGGTGGCGCCGCTGGCCCCGCCGGTGGTGGTGCCGATCGCCCGCAAGCGGCTGCGGCAGATCGTCGGCCCGCTGGTGGTCGACGCCCAGGATCCGACGCTGGCCAGGCACCTGGCCGCCCAGCGCAAGCAGGGATTCGCACTCAACGTCAACCTGCTGGGCGAGGCGGTGCTGGGTGAGGCCGAGGCGGCGTCCCGCACCGAACGCACCCGCAGGCTGCTGGAACGCGACGACGTCGACTACGTGTCGATCAAGGTGTCATCCCTGGTCTCGCAGATCACCACCTGGGACACACCCGGCACGGTGGCGCGGGTGCTCGACCGGCTGCGTCCCCTCTTCCGCACCGCCGCCGCGGCCACGCCCAACAAGTTCGTCAACCTCGACATGGAGGAGTACCGCGACCTCGACCTGACCATCGAGGTCTTCCAGGCCCTGCTGTCGGAGCCGGAGTTCCACCAACTGCAGGCCGGCATCGTGCTGCAGGCCTACCTGCCGGACGCGCTGCCCGCGCTGGAACGGATGCTCCAGTTCGCCCGGGAACGGGCAGCACAGGGCCGGGCACCGTTCAAGATCCGGGTGGTCAAGGGCGCCAACCTGGCGATGGAGCAGGTGGAGGCCGAACTGCACGGCTGGGCGCAGGCCCCTTACACCACGAAGCAGGACGTCGACGCCAACTTCGTCAGGTTCGTCGAGCGGGCGCTGCGTCCCGACGCCACCGAGATGATCCGGCTCGGCGTGGCCAGCCACAACCTGTTCGACGTCGCCCTGGCGCACCTGCTGGCCAAGCAGCGCGGGGTCAGCGACGCCCTCGACATCGAGATGCTGCAGGGCATGGCGCCCGCCCAGGCCCGCGCCATCAAGGCCGACGTCGGCACGGTGGTGCTGTACACCCC
>NZ_JBASCI010000158.1:0-4108 GCF_049651565.1 Brooklawnia sp. | reverse complement strand
GTCCTCGCCGATGCGGTAGACGTAGCGGGCCAGCGCCGCGCCCTCCAGCAGGGCGGCCGCTGCGTCATCGGCGGCCACCGGGGTGTCGGGGACGACCAGCGCCAGGTCGACCTGCTTCGGCACCGCGCGGGCGAAGACAGCCGCGGCGTCCCGCAACACCGCGCTGCTGACCTTGTCGCGCTCGCCCGCCCCGGCCAGCACCACGACCGGCCCGTCGGCGGACGGCACCACGAGCGTTGACTCCGGTTTGGCCTCGAACCCGAGCGCGGCCGCACGCGCCGCGTCGAGCTGGGCCGCTGCTGGTAGCGGCTCGCCGGTGAAGACGACGTATCCGACCGCGCCGCTGTCGGCGGGCACTTCCCCCCTCACGGCTACGCGCAGCTGGCGCTGCGGAAGGGAGAACTCGGGATACGGTGCCTGGTGCGTCATGATCACTCCGAAGGTCGCGTCTGCTGTTTGGGGGGACGCTACCCGCCGCCCGCCGACCGGCCATCACCCCCGACGGGTGGCTCCGGACGATCCGGCCGCGGCGTCAGCGGGTCTGGTTGCGCTGGCCGCGGGTGTAGGTGATCTTCTCCCGGCTGGCGCCGGCGGGCCGGCCGGCGCGGGCGGCCTCGAGTTCCCGTTTGGCCTCCTCGTTGCGCTCCATCATCTCCTGGGTGTTGATGCCGCCCCCGCGCAGCACCAGGTAGCAGATGGCGGCGATGGCCAGCGACACCAGCGGCGACCAGCCCACCAGCAGCGGCAGGGTGATCAGGGCGATCACGTCGAAGCCGCGCACCAGGTTGAAGGCCAGGCCGGGCGGCAGCGCACCGAAGCCGGTGGCCACCATCGGCGCGGAGTAGTCGGCCGACTTCGCGCTCACCCAGCGGATCGCTGCCACGTAGCCAGCGATGGCGGTGACGAAGCCGTGCGCCAGCCCGGTGCCCAACGCGTCGAGGGACACCTCCGGCTGCCCGATCAGCACGAACGCCGGGGACGCCGCCAGCGCCCAGACCAGGGCCAGGCCGGCCGGGACGATGGTGAGCGATCCGTTCAGTTCGGAGGTGGACATCGGGAAGGCCCGCGCCAGGCCCCGGGTGCGGCTCACCACCCGCAGCGAGTCGAAGAACGGCACCATCACGAACATCAGCACGATCGCGGTGATCGCCGGGGTCAGGTTGCCCAGACCCAGCGAGAGCAGCGCGTACGGGATGATCGCGCTGGCCAGCAGCACCAGCACCCCGCGGGGGTTGCGCAGCAGCTTGTCGACCTCGCGCCAGACCAGGGTGGCGCGTCCGGTGGCGCGACCCGGGATCGGGCGCACGTGGCCCTTGTTCAGCCAACGACGCTCGACCAGGATGTCGCGCATCAGCCCGAAGTCAAGGGCGAACGCGGCACCCTGCATGCCGCTGAGCAGGTCGCCACCGCTGACCAGCCGGGCCCGGCGCACGTACTCCAGCCGCAGCCGGGCGATCACGGAGGTGACCCCCAGCGCGGCCAGCGCCACCCCCAGCACGATCAACGCCAGTTGGGAGTTGGTCGCCGGGTCGAGATCAAGTTCCAGGCGCCCCGACGACACCAGCACCATGACACCCAGCACACCCAGCGCGACCACCCCGGTCACCGCCTGTACCGCGGCGAGGATGGCGGTGCGTTCGGCGCTCTGCTCGGCCGCGGCGAAGGTCACCGCTGCGGCAGCAGCCGCGCCGAGGGCGCCCGCCCAGATCAGCACGCCGGTCAGGTCGAGCCCGGTCAGGGTGGTGATCAGGCCGCCGAGCAGGAACCCGATCAGACCGGCACCGATGACCACACCCCACAGCCGCCGGTTCAACAGTTTCGCGCGGCGCACCGGGGCGTCCAGCAACCAGAAGCCCTCCGCGGCCGACGCGATCACCGGGCCGAAGATCCGCGAGACGGTGAGCGCCACCAGCACCGAGCCGGCCAGCGCCATCCAGGGCAGCAGGCCGCGGGCGGTGACGCAGCCGACGTCGGTGCACCCGGCCGCCGACTGCTGCACCGACATGATGCCGCTGACGACCATCGCCACGATTACCACCAGCGAGAAGATCGTCACGTAGCCGTCAGTGATCATGTCCCAGACGGTTCGGGTGGCGCGTCCCTTGCGCCAGTCCTTCATCAGCAGGGTGAGCTGACGTTCGTCGGCCAGGCCCACCTCGTAGTCCTCCACGTCACCGAACGGGACGCTGGGCTCGTAGACCACCTCGGGCACGACCAACTCGGGCAACTCGGGCACCCGCGCGGCCTGGGGTCTGGGCTGCTGCGGCTGCGTCGGCTTCGGGGTTGACTGGCGACGTTTGCGCTTGCTGGTCCGGCTCACAGTTCGAACTCCGCCTCCACCTGCGACTCACTTGCCTCGGCCTGCTCACCCAGCCGAACCACCCGGGCACCCAGCGCGTTGACCAGCGCGGGTTCGTGGCTGGCCATCACGATCGCCAGGCCCTTGGCAAGCTCATGCTTCAGTCGCGCCCCCAGCCAGGCCACGCCCTCGACGTCGAGGCGTTGCTCCGGCTCATCCATCACCAGCAGCTTCTTCGGCCTGACCAGCGCGGTCGCCAGCGCCAATCGGCGGCGCTGACCGCTGGACAGGGTTCCGGGCAGCTGGGCCGACTGCGGCACCAACTGAACTTCTTCCAGGACCTCGTCGACGAGCTGGTCGGGTTCGGCCAACCCGTGCGCCCGGGCCAGCAGGTCGAGGTGTTCGACCACCGACAGGTCGGGGAAGAAGTCCAGATCGTCCACCACGGTTGCCACGTCGCGGCGGAACTGGGGGTCGGTCTCGCTGACCTTGCGGCCGAAGACCTCCACGCGTCCCTCGCTGGGCCGGTCGGCTCCGATGATGCAGCGCAGCACCGTCGACTTGCCCGATCCGTTGCGCCCGGTCAGCGCGATGGCCTGCCCAGAACTGACCGTCAGGTTGAAACCGTCGACGATCACGTGGTCACCGTACTTCTTCATCAGGTCGGTCACCTTGAGGACCGTCTCGCGCTTGGCCATGGCCCCCATTGTGGCGCGTCGCCACAATGCACCACCAACCGGTGGCACCCGGTGCGAGTCGGGGGCCGGGGATCCCACCATTCAGTCCGGCGCCGGGCGCTGGCGTCCGGTCAGCGGTGTGGCAAGGTAGTGGGGTGCCAGACCGCGCCAGCCTCGACAAGCAGCCCGATGAAGTCGCCTCGATGTTCGATCGGGTGGCCCGCCGGTACGACCTGATGAACGACGTGATGACATTCGGACAGGTGAGGCTGTGGCGGCGGGCGGTGCTGGCCGCGATCGACCCGAAGCCCGGTGAGCTGGTGCTCGACCTGGCGGCCGGCACCGGCACCTCGTCCGAACCGATCGCCCGGGCCGGCGCCGTTCCGTTCGCCACCGACATGTCGATCGGCATGCTGACCGAAGGCCTGCGCCGTTACCCACACCTGAGCTTCATCGCCGGTGACGGGCTGCGGCTGCCGTTCCGGGATGACGCGTTCGACGCGGTCACCATCAGCTACGGCCTGCGCAACGTGCACGACACCCGAGCCGGGCTGGCCGAGATGCTGCGGGTGACCCGGCCGGGTGGGCGAATCGTGGTCGCCGAGTTCAGCACCCCCACCTGGCCGCCGTTCCGGGCGGCCTACCGGTTCTACATGGGCAACGTGCTGCCCCGGTTCCAGCCGGCTTCGTCGAACGCTGCCGCCTACGACTACCTGACCGAGTCGATCATGGCTTGGCCCGACCAGCCGACGCTGGCCGCGATGATGCGCGAGGTGGGCTGGCGCGGCGTCCAGTGGAAGAACCTGACCGGTGGCATCGTGGCGATGCACCGCGGTTGGGCGCCGTGAACCCGTCCAGGCAGGTCGTGCTGCTCGACGCCTACGCGGCGATCCGCTGCCCGGTCAAGGTGCAGAACTACTACGACGCCACGATTCAGCTCCCCGAAGGAGCCTCTGGCTATGGGGTGCGCGGCAGCAGCGAGGCGCAGCAGGAGTACTTCGCCGACGGCCGCGAGTTCGTCGGCGGGGTGCAGGACGTGTTGGCGAGGCTGGCCGGCGCGGTCGACCTGCGGCCGCTCGCCGATGAGGACCCCCAGGTCGCCCAGGACGCCACCGAGGACGCGGTGCAGGCC
>NZ_JBASCI010000157.1:0-11122 GCF_049651565.1 Brooklawnia sp. | reverse complement strand
CCGGGAACAAGGGGTCCAAGACTCCCGGGGTGGACCGTGTCACCGTGGCACGGATCAGTTCCGGGGTCGGGGTGGAGGAGTTCCTGCGAAACATTCGAGCCCAGTTGAGGGCTGGAGAGTTCAGGCCTGAATCGCCCCGGGTCTGGTGGAGGCTCTCAAACCAGTGAAGGATGAGAGTCATGTCAGCACCGAGGAAGTACAGCGTCGAGCTCCAGCAGCGGGCGACGCGGATGGCGTTGGATGCGAGGAAGGATCCCGAGACGAGTCGTGGGGCGATCAAACGGGTCGCGGACCAGTTGGGGGTCCATCCCGAAGCGTTGCGGAACTGGGTCCGGCAGGCCGAGGTCGGCGGCGGGAGCCGTCCCGGGCTGAGCACGGATGACCAGGCCCGGATCACCGAGCTGGAACGCGAGGTCCGGGAGCTGCGACGCGCGAACGAGATCCTGAAGACGAGCGCGGCTTTTTTCGCGGCCGCGGAGCTCGACCGCAAGATCAGGTAGCCACTCGGGAGGTGCCGGTCGCGGTGGTTGTGGACTACATCGACACCCACCGCGATCGGATCGTCGAGGGCCGTGCACTCGGAGTCGAGCCGATCTGCCGCGTCCTGCGGGACGCTGGCGTGCAGATCGCTCCGAGCACCTACTACGCCACCAAGCACCACACACCCTCGGCGCGCGCGCTCCGCGACCAGGAACTGACGAAGGAGATCCGAACCGTGCACACCAAGAATCTGGGCGTCTACGGCGCGCGGAAGGTCCACGCCGAGCTTGTCCGGTCCGGCCATCAAGTGGCTCGCTGCACGGTGGAGCGGCTGATGCGGGCCGAAGGACTGCGCGGCATCCCACGGGCCAAGCACGCCTTCACCACCCGCTCCGATGGCGCGGAAACGCCTCGACCCGCGGATCTGGTCGAGCGCGCGTTCGTCGCGCAGGCACCCAACCAGCTCTGGGTGGCGGACCTGACCTACGTCCGCACGCATGCCGGCTGGGTCTACGTCGCGTTCGTCCTGGACGTGTTCTCCCGGATCGTGCTGGGCTGGCAGGTCTCCACCTCGCTGCGCACCGACCTCGCCCTCGACGCCCTCGACATGGCGCTGTGGGCACGCCGACGCAGCGGCGCCGATCTGACCGGTTTGGTCCATCACAGCGACCGCGGAGTCCAATATCGAGCCATTCGCTACACCCAGCGACTCGCCGACGCCGAGGCGGTCGCGTCCGTCGGCAGCAAGGGCGACTCCTACGATAACGCGATGGCCGAGGCGCTGAACTCGCTGTTCAAGGCCGAGTGCATCCGCAACCCCGCGATGCGACCCACAGGCGGCTGGAAGCACGTCGGCGACGTCGAGATCGCCGTGGCCGAGTACATCGACTGGTACAACCACCGCCGCCTCCACGGCGAGCTCGGCCACGTCCCGCCCGTCGAGTTCGAGACCAACTACTGGTCCCGACACCCCACCACCCACTACCGTGAGGAGAAGGTCCTCACCGAGGCCTAAACCAACTAACCGAGTCTCCACCGATCCCGGGGCGATTCAAGTTCCGCGTCAGCGGGATCTTCGGCGACGTCTACCTGCTCTCGCGGCCGGCCTCCGTCCTCTTCGACTACTTCACCACCACGACGATCGACACGACGGGGGCCACGGTCGAGATCCGGGGGCTCTACCGCGGCAAGTCCGTGCCGACCTCCGCCGAACTCACCGACGCCGATGGGACGCGCGTCGCAAGCGGTGAGTTGCAGGAGTTCTCCGGCGACGACACGTACACCCACCGGGTCCAGCTGCGCGTTGAGGACCCGCAGCTGTGGACCGCCGAGAATCCTTACCTCTATACCCTCACCCTCACCTCACCGCAGGAGGTCGTCACCGACCGCGTCGGCATCCGTGAGATCACGGTCGTGAATGCCGTCGTCCACGTCAATGGGCAGCCGATCAAGCTGCGCGGCGTCAACCGCCACGACTCCGACCCGGTCACCGGCCCGGCCATCGACCTCGATCACATGAAAACCGACCTGCGGTTGATGAAGCAGCACAACATCAACGCGGTGCGCACCGCTCACTATCCAAACGCGCCGCGCTTTTACCAGCTGTGCGACGAATATGGATTCTTCGTCATGGGCGAGGCCGACAACGAGAGCCACGGCACCCAGTTTCAGTTCCTGGAGGACCCCTCCTTCGCGAATCAGGTCGAACACTGGAACGAGCCGATCGCGGACAACCCCGAGTGGATCGAGGCGACCCTCGACCGCACCCGACTTTGCGTCATCCGTGAGAAGAACCGCCCGAGCATCGTCATGTGGTCGGCGGGCAACGAGGGCGCATACGGGTGCACTTTCGAAGCCGCGCTCGCGTGGATGGCCGAGTTCGACCCCACCCGCCTTACGCACTACGAGAGCGCCTTCTACCGTAACAGCAAGCGGAAGTACGACTACTCGAACATCGACCTCTACAGCCGGATGTACCCCGCGCTGCACGAGATTCACGAGTACCTCGATTCCGACCCGGACAAGCCGTTCATCCTCGTGGAATACAGCCACGCCATGGGCAACGGCCCCGGTGACCTCGAAAACTACTGGGAGATCATCCGGGCCGACGAGCGCATGTGCGGCGGCTTCGTGTGGGAATGGTGCGACCACGCCGTCTACAAGGGCAAGGCCGACAACGGCAAGGACATCTATTTCTATGGCGGTGACCACGGCGAAGACATCCACGACGGCAACTTCTGCATGGATGGTCTCGTCTACCCCGATCGCACGCCCCACACGGGTCTGTTGGAGCTCAAGAACGTCCACCGGCCTGTCCGCGTCCTCGGGTTCGACCAGCACACCGGCCGGCTCACCCTGCGCAACGACATGGACTTCACCGATCTGCGCGATCACATCTACCTGACCTGCGGAGTCGTTTGCGACGGCGAGGTGGTCAAGACTGTGCGCGTCGATCTCGACGAGAGCGTGCCGCCGCGGTCCGAGACAACCGTGACGCTCACGCCGACCGTGCCCGAGGCGGGCACCTGCCACCTGCTCGTGACGTCTCATCTGAAGGGCGAGGTGCCATTCCTCACGGAGGGGCATGAGCTCGGCTTCGACGAACTCGAGCTGACCACCGCCGATGGACGCAACCAGAGGGCGGTCGCTCTCCTGGAGGGCACCGAGCCGGGCTCGGGCCGGTTGCGCGTCACCGAGGACGCCTCCTCCATCACCGTCGAGTCCGAGGCGTTCCGGTACGCCTTCGACACGCGCACAGGGCTGCCCCAGACCATGACCCTCGGCGGTCGGGATCTGCTCGATGCTCCCGCGCAGATCAATATCTGGCGGGCACCGACGGACAACGACATGAACATCAAAGCCGAGTGGAGACGCGCCCACTACGACGCCGCCTCGGCACGCGCCTACTCCGCAAGCGTCGAGCCAGGCGCGGATGCGGTGACGCTCACCTTCCCCCTCGCGGTCGTGGCGCCCACGATCCAGCCGATCCTGAAGGTGGAGGCCGCCTGGCACGTGAACACCTCCGGTGCGGTGCAGGCGTCCCTCTCAGTGAGGCGTGACCCTGCCTTTCCGTCGCTGCCCCGCTTCGGGATCAGGCTGTTCCTGCCTAAGGAGATGTCGCAGGTTACCTATTGCGGCTTGGGTCCGTTCGAGAGCTACGTCGACAAACGCCGAGCTTCCCATCACGGCCTCTTTAGCTCCGACGTATTCCGCCTGCACGAGGACTACCTGCGTCCGCAGGAGAACGGCAGCCACGCGGACTGTGACTACGTCATCGTGGCCGGAGGCGGTCTGTCCCTCACCGCCGTGGGGAGCGAGACCTTCTCCTTCAACGCCTCCCCTTACACGCAGGAAGAGCTGGCGAGACGTGCCCACAGCTATGAACTCGTACCGGCGGGCAGCACCGTTTTGTGCCTGGACCACGCCAACGCCGGGATCGGGTCCAACAGCTGCGGTCCTGAACTCCTCGAAAAGTACCGCGTGGATGCCGAGACGTTCCGGTTCGACATCACCCTGATTCCCACCATCGAGCAGTGAACTAGTGAAGGGTAACAACGACGTGCCTGCCACCCAAGAGAAGACGTACCTCAAGTGGTACAACAAGATCGGTTATGGATCGGGCGATGTCGGCGGGAACGTCGTGTATGCGTTCCTGTCCGCGTTCGTCATGATCTACCTCACCGATGCCGTGGGCTTGAACCCAGGCATCATCGGCACATTGATCATGGCCTCCCGGATTTTCGACGGGGTCAGTGACCTCTTCTTCGGAAACCTCATCGACCGCACGCACACGAAGATGGGCAAGGCACGTCCGTGGATGTTCTGGGCGTACTTCGGTTGCGCCGCCACGCTCATCGCCACCTTCGCGATCCCGACCAACGTCGGCCAGACCGCGCAATACGCCTGGTTCTTCATCGCCTACACGCTGCTGAACGCGGTCTTCTTCACGGCCAACAACATCGCCTTCTCGGCGTTGACGGCGCTCATCACCAAGAACGGTGCCGAGCGTGTGCAGATGGGCTCCATCCGCTTCATGTTCGCCTTCGGGACGAGCATGCTCATCCAGACCTTCACCGTCGCAGGTGTGCAACAGTTCGGTGGCGGCGCCGAGGGCTGGCGCACGATCGCCATCATCTACGCCGTGATCGGGCTAGCCGTGAACTCGCTGTCGGTGTTCTCGGTGCGCGAGCTTTCGCGCGAGGAGCTTGCGGACCGGCCGGGCGCCCACCATGACCCCGCGGAGCTCGCCGAGGTGGAGGTGACCAGCTTCAAGGAGGCCGCGAAGCTCGTGGTGGCCAACAAGTACTACCTCATCATCCTACTCGTGTTCCTCCTGGCGCAGATCTTCACCGCGACGCTCAACACGGGGATCTACTTCATGACGTACATCCTCGGCGACGCGAACCTTCTCGGAGTCTTCGCGTGGGCGATCAACGCGCCGTTGATCATCGGTCTGCTCTTCACCCCGTTCCTCGTGAAGCGGTTCGGTGAGATGTACCGGGTGAACATCACCGGGTATGTGATCGCGGTCGTCGGCCGGCTCGGTGTTCTCGTCGCGGCGTACATGGGCAGCATTCCCCTCATGCTCCTCTTCGCGGGCCTGGCCTCGCTCGGGATGAGCCCGCTGCAAGGCACGTTGAACGCACTGATAGCCGAGGCGTCCGAGTACACCTACCTCACCAAGAACCGGCGCATCGATGGGGTCATGTACTCCTGTACCTCGTTCGGCGTGAAGCTGGGCGGCGGAATCGGGACGGCACTGGCAGGATGGCTGCTCGCATGGAGTGGCTACGTCGGTGGTGCGGACACGCAGCCGGAGTCCGCGCTGCAGATGATCAGCTTCATGTACCTGTGGCTCCCGGCCATCATGAACTTCATCATCCTGCTGCTGCTGACGCGCCTCGACGTGGAGAAGGCCAATAGGAGGGTCAAGGCGGAGATCGCCGTCACCGCGTGACGCCTCGCGCTCTTTCCGAAGACCCTGCTCGAGTCTGCTTCTTCACGGGATGGTTGTGCTGGGGTTCCGCAGCTGATTTCGTGGAAAGAGAGCGGATCGGGGGTTGTGGGGGATTGCGTGATCAGCTGCTGACACGTCGTGTCACTAGGGGCGGGGGTTTGCCCTGGTCAGGTGCCTTTGGGGTCCAGGTGGAGGATGCGCGGGGGTGGGGTCAGGTGCAGCGCGCTGAAGGCTTTGGAGGCCAATAGGAGGGTCAAGGCGGAGATCGCCGTCACCGCGTGACGCCTCGACCCACGACACCACCGACTTACCCATCTCAAGAGATGAAGGAAATGCATCCATGATCGCCACTGCTCCGCTGTCGGAGTTCTTCGAGGGGTTGTTCGGCGTGGAGCCGTCCGGGTTCTGGGCGGGGCCGGGTCGGGTGAACCTGATCGGCGAGCACACCGACTACAACGACGGGCTCGTGCTGCCCTTTGCGATCGACAGGCAAGCGGTGGCAGCGATGCGCCTGCGCGGGGACCGAAGGGTCCGGCTGGCCACCGACTACGTCGACGGTGTCGTCGAGACCACCCTGGACCGGATCGGACCCGCTGGGCTGTCGGGCTGGTCGGCCTACCCGCTGGGCGTGGTGTGGGCGCTCGGCGAACACGGCGCCGACCTGACGGACCTGCCCGGATTCGACCTCGCGCTCATTTCCGACGTCCCGATTGGCGCAGGCCTGTCGTCGTCGGCGGCGATCGAGAGCGCCGTGGCCGTCGCCCTCAACGACCTGTGGGAGCTCGGCCTCGACCGCCGCTCGCTCGCACGTGTGGGGCAGCGGGCCGAGAACGTCGTCGTGGGGGCCCCCACCGGCATCATGGACCAGTCGGCGTCCCTGCTGGGCGAAGCCGGGTGCGCGGTGTTCCTCGACTGCCGCAGCCTGGAAGCCGAGACCATCCCCCTGGGCCTCGAGGGCGCCGGGCTGGAAGTGCTGGTCATCGACACCCGTGTCAGCCACGCCCACGCTGACGGCGGCTACGGCTCTCGCCGGGCCGCGTGTGAGGCCGGTGCTCGCGCCCTCGGGGTGACGAGCCTTCGCGATGTTTCGCTGGCCCAGCTGGACGCCGGCCGGGAGCTGTTGGACGACGTGACGTTCCGGCGGGTCCGCCACGTGGTGACGGAGAACGAGAGGGTGCTGGAGACGATCCAGGTGCTGCGATTGGAGGGGCCCACCGGGATCGGCGCCCTCCTGGACTCCTCGCACGCCTCCATGCGCGATGACTTCGAGATCTCGACGCCCGAGCTCGACCTGGCCACCGACGTCGCCCGCGCCCATGGCGCGATCGGTGCGCGCATGACCGGAGGCGGGTTCGGCGGCTGCGTGATCGCCCTGGTGCCTGTGGACGCCGTCGCGACGGTGACCGACGGCGTCCGGGAGGCGTTTGCCTCTGCTGGGTTCACCGAGCCGGGCACCTTCAGCGTCCGCCCGGTGGCCGGCGCCGGCCGGATCGAGGTGACGCCATGACGTCGTGGCTGGTGACCGGTGGGGCGGGCTACATCGGCTCTCACGTGGCCCGGGTGTTCGCCGAACGGGGCATCGGCGTCGTCGTGGTGGACGACCTGTCCAGCGGACACCGGGAGTTCGTCGACCCCGGCGTCCCGTTCGTGGAAGGGTCGATCCTGGACGGCGACCTGCTCGGTCGCACGTTCGCCGCGCACGACGTCGAGGGCGTGATCCACATCGCCGGCTTCAAGTACGCCGGCGAGTCGGTCAAGCGTCCGCTGCACACCCTCCGGCAGAACGTGGTCGGCACCATGGTCCTGCTAGAGGAAATGCAGCGGGCGGGGTCGGAAAGGTCGTGTTCTCCTCCAGCGCGGCCGTGTACGGGACGCCCGACGTCACCCTGGTCACCGAGGACACCCCCAAGGACCCCCAGTCGCCCTACGGTGAGTCGAAGCTGATCGGGGAGTGGTTGCTCGCCGATCAGGCGAGAGCGACCGGGCTGGCGCACACGTCGCTGCGCTACTTCAACGTCGTCGGGTCGGGCTACCCCGACCTGTACGACACCAGCCCGCACAACCTGTTCCCGCTGGTCTTCGACGCACTCCTCGCGGGCAGGACACCTCGCGTCTTCGGCGATGACTACCCGACCCCCGACGGCACGTGCGTGCGCGACTACGTCCACGTCCACGACCTCGCCCTCGCCCACGTGACCGCCGCCGAACGGCTCACCGCCGGCGCCCCCGTCGACGCCGCATACAACCTGGGCAGCGGCAGCGGGGTCTCGGTCGCCGAGATCATGACCGCGATCGCCGACGTCACCGGCATCCAGTTCACCCCCGAAGTCGCCCCCCGCCGTGCCGGCGACCCGCCCCGAATCGTCGCCAACGGCGACCGGGCCGCCCGCGACCTCGACTGGGCGATGCGTCACACCCTGATCGACATGGTCGCCAGCGCCTGGCAGGCGCAATCGAGAGGACCCCGCCGATGAACGACACCCGACCCACCGAGCCCGGGCTGGCCCAGGCCCTGGAAAAGATGCGTGCCGCTGGCGCGGACGACGCTGCCCGCACGGTCTTCGCGCACTACTACCGCCTCGCCGCCACCGGCGAGACCGGCCTGATCCCCGAGGAGACGATCAGCCCCCTCACCGACGTCGAACGCCTCGCCGACGTGGACGTCGACGAGACGCAGGCACACGACGCTCTCGCCCAGACCGTCATGATCAAGCTCAACGGCGGCCTCGGCACCTCCATGGGCCTGGACCGCGCCAAGACCCTGCTCCCCGTCCGAGACGGGCAAACCGTCCTCGACCTCATCGTCGCCCAGGTCCGCCACGCGCGGGAGCGCTACGACGTGCGACTCCCCCTGCTGTTCATGAACAGCTTCCGCACCCGGGCCGACACCCTCACCCACCTCGAGCGGTACCCCGACCTCGCCGCCGACGGGCTACCCGTCGACTTCCTGCAGAGCGCCGAACCCAAGATCCGCGTCGATGGCCTCGTCCCCGTGACCTGGCCCGCCGACCCAACCCTCGAATGGTGCCCACCCGGCCACGGCGAGGTCTACACCCGCCTCGCGTCCTCCGGCGTCCTCGACGCCCTGCTCGAGCGCGGCTACCGGTACCTCACCATCGCCAACGGAGACAACCTCGGCGCCGCCCCCGACCCGCGCCTCGCCGGTTGGTTCGCCGCCACCGACGCCCCCTACGCCGCCGAAGTATGCCTTCGCACCGCGAACGACCGCAAGGGCGGACACCTCGCCGTCCGCCGCAGCGACGGCCAACTCATCCTCCGCGACACCGCCCAAACGCCGGCCGACCAGATGCACTACTTCACCGACGAACACCGCCACCGATACTTTCACTGCAACAACCTGTGGCTCGACCTGCAACGCCTCCACGACCGCCTCAGCCAGTCCGGGCCGGTACTCGGCCTGCCCCTCATCCGCAACGAAAAGACCGTCGATCCCACCGACCCCACGTCCCCCCGCACCCTCCAGCTCGAGACCGCCATGGGGGCCGCGATCGAGGTCTTCCCCGGCGCTCGTGCCATCGCCGTCGAACGCGGCCGGTTCCTCCCCGTGAAGACCACCAACGAACTGATGCTGCTCCGCTCCGACGTGTTCACCCTCGCCGAGGACGCCCGGCTGGTCACCGACCTCCCCAAGCTCCCCGGGATCCACCTCGACCCACGCCACTACAAGACCATCAACCAGTTCGACGAACGCGTCCAGATCGTCCCCTCCCTGCGCGACGCACGATCCCTGCGCGTCCGCGGCGACTGGACCTTCTCCCATCCCGTCCACGTGACCGGGGACGCCACCCTCGAAGACAACGGACAACAACAGTCAGTACCACCCGACCTCCACTGAACCCGTCGCCCCCCGCGTCCGACGGCTGGCCCCGGCAGTCGCCGAGGTCCGGCCGGGCCGGACGGTCACCGTCGACGATGACTCATCGCGGCGCTCGGCTCCCTGACGGCTGCGGTGAGGTCGTGGGGGCAGCCGGTGCGGCAACAGCATGGTCAGGCCAGCCGCGCCCCGCCGGAGACCCAGGGTCAGCAGTCGCCTCGGGTCACCATCGATCGTCGCTACCTCGATGGGGCCCGACCCCGGTCAGAGTCTCCGAGGTCGATGTCCGACTCTGGGCATGACAGCGAAGTCACGACCCTCGCAGATCAGCTACCCCTGCTTACGCGGGACTGTCGGAGTAACGGTGTGTGGGGGTCCGGCCTGATCCGAAAGGAGATGGCCGTGACTGACACGACCGAGATGACCGAGATGATCGACCCCGTGACGGGAGAGATCATCGATCAGAAGCAGCTCGCCGAGCAGCTGCTCGCCCAGGCCAAGGCTCAGGGAATGTCCCTGGTCGGCCCGGGCGGGTTGTTGTCCGGGCTGACCAAGCAGGTCCTGGAGACCGCGCTGGAGGCGGAACTGACCGAGCACCTGGGCCACGAGCACGGCGCAGCGCCGCTGGGCCCGAACATGCGCAACGGCACCCGGTCGAAGACGGTGTTGACCGAGATCGGGCCGGTCGAGATCGAGGTGCCCAGGGACCGGGACGGCTCGTTCACGCCGGTGATCGTGCCGAAGCGGAAACGGCGCCTGGACGGGATCGACCAGATCGTGTTGTCGCTGTCGGCCCGCGGCCTGACGACCGGTGAGATCGCCGCCCATTTCGAGGAGGTGTATGGGGCGAAGGTGCCCAAGGACACCATCAGCCGGATCACCGAGAAGGTCGCCGGAGAGCTCGCTGAATGGTCCAGCCGGCCACTGGACCCGCTCTATCCGGTGATCTTCGTCGACGCGATCGTGGTCAAGGTCCGCGACGGCCAGGTCCGCAACACCCCGTTCTACGTGGTGATGGGCGTCACCACCAACGGCGAACGAGACATCCTGGGGATCTGGGCCGGCGACGGCGCCGAGGGCGCCAGGTTCTGGCTGCAGGTGTTCTCCGAGCTGAAGAACCGCGGCGTCGACGACGTGCTGATCGCCGTGTGCGACGGGCTGAAGGGACTGCCGGAGGCGATCACCACCACCTGGGACCGCACCGTCGTCCAGCAGTGCATCGTCCACCTCATCAGAAACTCGTTCCGCTACGCCGGCCGGCAACACCGCGACGCCATCGTCAAGGCCCTCAAGCCGGTGTACACCGCCCCGTCGGAGGCCGCGGCCAGGGATCGGTTCGCCGAGTTCGCCCACGATTGGGGCGGGCGCTATCCGGCGATCGTCAGGTTGTGGGAGAACGCGTGGGCCGAGTTCGTGCCGTTTCTGGAGTACGACGTGGAGATCCGACGCGTGATCTGTACGACGAACGCGATCGAGAGCATCAACGCCCGTTACCGCCGGGCGGTGAACGCCCGCGGCCACTTCCCCAACGAGGCCGCCGCGATGAAGTGCCTGTACCTGACCACCCGATCGCTTGACCCCACCGGCCACGGAAAGGCACGCTGGGTCGTCAGGTGGAAGCCCGCCCTGAACGCCTTCGCGATCACCTTCGCAGGCAGGTTCGAGAGAGCCACTCACTAGAAACCGCCGGGCCTCACACACCGTTTATCTGACAGACCCTAGTTGTACTGACCACGGAGATTGAGTACGCGCGGCGGGTCTGCTGGACATAGGGGAAGACCTCTGAGTGAAGTGTGGGACTTACGACAGAACCCATTTCACGAAACAGAGGTCTTCCATGCCCCACCGTA
>NZ_JBASCI010000156.1:0-25838 GCF_049651565.1 Brooklawnia sp. | reverse complement strand
CAACGGGCTCATCGAACTCCACCGCCGCATCGCCCGCGGCTTCCGCAACCGAGACAACTACCGGCTACGCATGCTCCTCATCGGCGGCGGACTCACCCCGCCACCCCCACCGGAAGTGTGAAGAGCCGGTTTTGTGCACACACTTTCCTCAAGCGCACGGTATGGCAGATTGAGCTCCGTGGTCAAGGTGGTCATGGGTGCTCTCATACTGCTCATGGGGTTCTACATGTTTTACCTTGGATTCTGAACGGACATGTCGAGGGCTGCGAGAGCCCGCCGACTCTTGCCTGTCGCGAATGCTGACATGCGGGCTGCGAGTTGCGCGTCGCGTTCAGCGGCCACGTGTTGGTAGCGCATGGCCATGTTGGGTGTGCTGTGCCCGATCCGGGCTTGGAGTTCAGCGAGGGTCGCACCCAGTTGCGCGGCCAGCGTCGCGCTCGTGTGGCGCAGGCCGTGGATCGTGAGTCCTGGCATGTCGATCGCGGCCTTGCCTTTGTCGTGCGCCTCGCGCAGGACGCTGTCGTTGAGCGGGGAGTGGCCGTCGCCGGCGGGGAACAGCAACTCGTCCCGCTTGCGTGTGGGCTGCTTCTCAGCCCAGACCCTGAGTGCGGGGAGCAGGTGGGGAGGAATGGCCACCGACCGGATGCCGGCGTTCGTCTTGGGTGGACCGATGAGCAATTGCCCCTTCAGCCGAACGACGGCTTGGCGGACGTGGACCACCCCGCCGTCCAGGTCGAGATCACGGACGCGCAGTCCCCGCACCTCGCCGGAACGTAGCCCGCACCATCCGGCCAGGAGGAGCGGTACCCGGCGTTCTTCTGGCACTGCGGCCAGGTAGCGATTGAGCTGGTCGACTGTGAGCACCTCGATCTCGCGCGCGCGCTGCTTCTGCCCACCTGCCTTCACCCGGCAAAGATTGTCGGCGAGGAGGCCCTGGTCGACTGCTTCCTTGAAGATGGACTTGAGTAGGCCGTAGGCGTTCGCCTGTTGGGTCGGGGTGTGATGCATCCCGGCGTACCAGGCTGCCACCTCATTCGGCGTGACGTCGCCCAGCGACCTGCCGGCCCACGTCGGCAGGATGGCCAATCGAAGCAGCTTCTCGTAGAGCGCGACCGTCGCCGGCCGAAGCCGTCGACGCCCCACGACCGTGGCCGCATAGGCGCCCAGCAGCAGGGGAGCCCCGCGAACCTGACGAGCCGGTGGTTTCCACTCTCCGCGGCTGATCAGGCGTTCCTGTTCGACCAGCCAACCCTCGGCGTCGATCCTCGCGACGAATGTGACCGGCGCGCTGTGCCGCCTGGTGTCAGGACCGGTGTAGCGAGCCCTGAACCGCCCGCTCGGAAGCACGGAGATCTCACCGAAGCCACGCTTGGCCTTGACCCGTCGGCTACCCATGAAGCACACCCCCCGTCGCGCTCCGTAACGGTCGACGAGTGCGCCTGGGGGACAGGGGGAGGCGGTCAGGGGGTACGCGTTCCCCACGTACCGTGTGTCGTGGGGAATATGTGGGGAATGAACACCCACTCGTGTCCATCTGTGTCCATGAGAGTCCACCTCCGACAAGGACCGAAGTCCTTGTCAGAGGGGATTTGATGTAGTCAGACGACCATACATCTTTGTGTCCGAGAGAGGACTTGAACCTCCATGCCCTTGAACGGGCACTAGCACCTCAAGCTAGCGCGTCTACCAATTCCGCCACCCGGACAGGTGACGCTCGGCTTTCGCTGAGCGCCTAGACACAATAGCACCGACGGCGCGGGATCTCGAAACCGCCTGGCGAGCTGTGCCGAATGCTCCAGGCCAGGGTCGTTGCCAGTTCCACGCCGCGCGTGATGTTCGCAGTATCAACACCCCGCCACGTCGAACACTGACCCCGAAACGACGCTCGACCCGGCTGCCGTCGTGGTTCGGCCGGCACTGCGATCACCTCCGGGTGGTGGAGGCGGACTGCCGATCGCCGTGGCGGGCATGTTGGCGGCCGGGTGGCCGTCCATGCACCGTCGGCTCAGGGCGGGCAGGCCGCCGTCCGGGCCGGTGCTGACTCGATCGAGCACGGCATGCACCTGCCGCAGGACGTCCTACCCGAGATGGCCTCGGCAGGTATCGCGCTGGTCCCGACCGCGACGACGTTCCTGACAGCCCTGCCGCAGATGGCCAGCCAGCAGGTGCCTCCGGGTCTGCGCGCCTGGTACACCTCGCGGCTGAAGCGTCACGCCGAGTTGGTGCGGGCGGCCGTCGCTCCCGGAGTGCTCGACGGGGCTGAACACGGGGCGAAGGCCCGCACCTGAGACTGCTCGAAAACCCTGCGAAGAAGCCGCCGATGGGGCTTGCGGCATCTATCGCCTCCGGGGCGGCGGTGTCATTCTGATCTCAGGCGCCGACCGTGGGAGGCCATCATGATTGAACTGCACGGACGGGTAGTGGTCGAGAATACTGGTTCACCGGCCGCGGGTGTTGTTGTCGAGGCATTCGACATGTCGGGCGCCGATTCGGCCCGCCTGTTGGGAACCCGGGACTGGGCGATCCTACTGGCCCAGCCGAGCCTGGGGTCGGACATCACCGACAGCACCGGCGGGTTCACAATTGCCTTCGACACTGCACCTGGCGCGACCGTGCCCGTCGGCCTGGCCGTCCTGGCTCCCGACGGGCCCGGGGACACCGGCGACGGCGTCCTGCACCTCGTGCCCCGGGTCAGGCAGGTGCAGCAGGGCCGGCAGGCATACCTCATTGCGTTGCCCGCCGACGACCTGCGCGTCGTCCCGGCCTCCCCGCTTCCCGCCGCGGTGGCACCTGACGCACCGACGGCGGCGGTGGCGACGGCAGCTGTCCGGGCGGACGCGGCAGCCGATGTCGTGGCCGGGGTCGCCGAGATCCGCGGCCACCTCGCCGACGAGCTGAGACCCAGGCGGGAAGCGATCGAGTCCGCGATCAGGACGACGCTGTTCGAGCGGGCCTTCGGTTCCCGGCGGTTGGCGGACGGTACCTATCCACCCGAGGTGCTTGGGCTCGACGAGGATGTTCGCAGCCATACCAGAGCCCTGCTCGACGACGTTCTGCGCCGGCGGGCAAACCAGGTGTCGACGCGGGCCATTGTCGACGTCACCGACGCTGACGTCGGCAGGCTCCTCGACACCAATGGTGCCCCGCTCCCCTCGGTCAGCCAGGCCGACATCGAGCAGCTGCTCTTCGGGCCCTCGCACACTGACGGGGCCCCGGCCAGGTATCGGCGGGACAGCGTCGAGGTGGCTCGCCGCACCCGCGTCCCGCCCGATGCTCGCTGCCAGCCGGACGGCGGCTCCGGCGGGGGTGGCGGAGGTGGCGGCGGAGCACCGGCGCCATCGCCGCAGGAGGCGACGCTGTCGGACGTGAAGGCCGCGCTCCTCCGGTTGCTCGAGGACAGTGAGGCAGCCGTCGCCGGGGCGCAACTGGAATCCCGAGCGTCGGCGACCGAGTTGGGACAGGCGTTGCGCGCGCTCACGCTCGCCGAAGGACCGGCGGATCGGACCTCGACCTTCACTTTCGAGCGGCTCTACCTCGCCTCCGATCTGCTGGTGGCGCATTTCCCGGACTTCGGTGTGGTGAACGACTTCGCCGACGCGGTGATCGCGGTGGAGGGCCTCGGCGGGAAGGTCGCGCAGCCGCGCACCGGCAAGGACCTCCTGGACGCGATCGAGGTTGAGGCCCGGACTTTGGTGGCCGCCGACCCAGTGCAGCCCGCGCAGGGGCCTCCGCGGGTGATGGCGATGCTCGGGCTTCCCAACCCGATCGACGCAGCTGTCGACGCGATCGGCGGCGCGGCCGGGGCTGTCGGCGAGCTGTTCGGCGGCAGCGCCAGGGGGACTACGAGCAGCGGTCGCGGCCGCGTCCGGGATCACCGTGGAGATCCGACGGGTTCCCGAGAGCCCTACCACGTCGACCGCCTGGCGGATCTTCGGTTGTTCCTCGAGCGACTCCGCCGAATCCGGCGAGAGGACTACGGATTCACCGCCTTCGCGGTGGATCGCAACGGCCGGACGTGCACCTACGGGCTGCTGCTGGAGTTCGAGCAGCAGTGGCGTCCCAAGGGCTACCAGGCCGGCGAACTGGTCAAGACCATCCCGCTCGCGCCCAAGTCGTCGGTCCGCTACACGGCCAAGCGCAAGTCGAGCCGGACCTACACCGACAAGCGGGCGGAGGCGAGCGAGTCGACCTACAGTTCCGAAGCACAGGACACCCAGCGCGACATCGCCAAGATCGTGCGCAACGCCAAGCTGGCTACGTCGTTCAGCCTGACCAGTGAAACCGGGGCCGGCGTGCCCGGCGCAGCAAGTTCGTCGACGACCAGCGTGTGGAACGTCAGCGCCGAGAGATCCACCGAATCGACCAAGGAGTCCTTCCGTGAGGAGATCCGCAAGCAGGCCGAGACCCTCAAGCGGACCTCGTCGGTGGAGGTGACGTTGACGACCGGTGAGGAGACGGAGTTCGAGGAGACCAGCGAGATCCGCAATGACAACGACGCCCTCGTGATCACCTACCTGTTCTACGAACTTCGCAACGCGTTCAACGTCAGTGAGCGGCTGCGTCGGGTGACGCCGGCGATCCTGGTCGCGCAGGACGTCCCTGATCCATCGGAGATCGACGAGGTGTGGGTGACCCGATACGACTGGATCCTTCGTCGGGTGCTCCTCGATGCAACCTTCCATGCCGCGATCGACTACGTGGTCTCCGGCAAGCTGGTGGCCGACCTCGGCAAGGCCAAGGAACTGTCGGCCGCGCTGGATCGGCAGGCCGCGGTTGTCGCCGGCCTGGAACGGCAGCTGTTCGTGCTTCGATCCGATGACCTGCTGCCGGATCCCCGGAACATCTTCGAGCAGTTCAAGGTCCGCGTCTACGACGAGAAGTATCCCGACTGGCGCGAGGACGAGGCCCGGGTCCGGGAGGTTTTCGGTGATGACGTCGCGCAGCAGGTCGCGCGACGCAAGGAAGCAATCCAGGCCACCGAAGGCGAACTGCAAAGGGAGGCGACCCAGCTGCAGACCGCAGCCGAGACTTACACCACGGCGTTCGTCCAGTACGCGCTGGAGGCGGTTCAGGTCGAGCGCCTGCTCATCCACCTGAAGGAGAACATCCTCTACTACCTCCAGGCGATCCTCGACCACGAGGTTCGCGACCAGCAGTTCCTCCGGTTGCGCGACACCAGGGTTCCGAAGGTGCAGGGGCGGGTGCGTTACCAGCTCGCGCAGACCGACCGGCCGCGGCGAGCGCCAACCTTCAACGCGCCACTCGAGGTCAGGGCGACGGCGACCCTCAGTGTGGACGGCGAGGAGAAGCTTGGCGACGTCGCCAACCTCGCCAAGCCTCTCGGCTACGTCGGCAACGCGGTCGTCTTCGAACTGACCCGCTGGGACCCCCTGGTCACCTTCCTGATGGCCCCGTTCTCATCGTCGGTGACCGGGGTCGCCGACCCCGATGCCGGTGGGGCGATGAGTCTGGACGAGGTTGAGCGCCTGGTCTGCGGCCTGAAGGAGAACCTCTCGCCGGCCGAGTACCAGGCCCCCAAGCCGAGGATCGACGAGGCTTCCCTGGCCCGCGTCCTGGACCCCCAGCCGGACTCCCAGGAGATCGTCATCCCGACCGGTTCGTTGTTCATGGAGGCGCTGCCGGGCAGCCACGCCGTCCTGGAGGACTTCAAGCTGGCCCACCGGGCCCTTGACGTCTCGCAGGTCGCGCTCACCAGCGTCACAAACCGCATCGAGCAGCTACGGCTCGCCGCCCGGATCATCAGCGACCAGTTCGATGATCCCGATACCGAGAAGGTGGTCATCAGGGAGCGCGACGCCGCCAACCCAGTGATCGACACATAAATGGCCGGCCACCCGCAGATCGACGACCCGCGTTTCCACGCCTGGGTCAAGCGCCGAGACCGCACCATCAAGGCCGGCACGCCGTTCGGCGAGGTCCTCGAGCTGTTCATGCAGTGGATCTACGAACTCGGCGACGAACAGCGCGCCCGGGACGCCGCGCTGGCCAGTGTCCAGGCCGAACGACGGGCGATGCTGAACCGACTGACCGACGCCAGACTCGGCTTCCGTCGCCCCACCGCCCCGGCCGACGACCTTCCGGCCAGGGTGGCCGCCGGCTGGACCCGTGGCGACCCTGAACTGCGCCGCCTTGCCCACGAAGCGGTGAACAACGCCGTCCCACTCAGCAGATGGCTCCACCACAGCCACGGCGCCGACAACCCGGTTGACCGATGGACCTACATGCGGCACTACTTCGTCGCACTCAACGCGCTTGGCGGGACGCCAGTGACTGAGGAGCAGCTGCTCGACCAGGTGGTTCAGCAGGAACGCCGGTACCTGGAGCGCCTGCGCCAACAGGGAGAGTCGGCGGCCAGGTCTGCGTCGCCGGGCCTCCAGCGCGCGGCCCTGCTGCGCTGGGCGCGTGGTCTGCCGCTGAACCCGGTGGACGACTTCGAACCCGGGATCGCCTTCTTCGACGTGGAATCCGCCTGGCGGCGCAAGGATTCGATGGACTACGGCGCTAGCGTGGAGATCGACGGCTACCAGACCACCGTGTCCTACCCCGACGGCAAGTCACTGTCCTTCTCCTCCAAGGTGCTCGACTTCACCGGTGAGGACATCCGGACCACACTGGCCGCGTTCGTGCGCAGGCATCGCAGGACTGGCCGCCTGGTGATGTTCGCGGTCCACCAGCCAGATGCGCTGGTCTACCGGGGCCTGCCGGTTCTCGACGCCCTGGGCCCGGACGATCGCGTCTACCTGGGGGTGCCGTTCTTGCTGACGCCGGTGGTGCATGCCCGTTTCACCCGCGACCCCCTCTACGACATCGCACTCGGCATCCTGGGCGTGCTGAAGGTGATGTCGATCGGCAAGGCCCTGCCGGTGGGCACCAGGATCCTGTCGGCGGGGCTGTCCACCACCGCCCGGGTGGGCACCGGGCTCTTCGCGGCCGGACGATCGGCGGTGTACGAGGTGTCGTTCGCGGTGAGCCGCTACGGGCTTTCCACCCAGGCCGCCACCTGGGTAGGCCGATCGGCATGGACGTACTACCTGGCCAACGCGGTGACGATCAACACCCACGTCGTGGTGGGCGCTGAGATCGCACTCGGTTTCGCCGGTCAGGACATGGGCCCGCTCAGCCTCGGCGACAGCCTCACCTTGGCGACCCAGATCGATGACGCGGCCCGGGCCGGACGACGCACCTGGCAGGCGATCACCGCAGAAGTGGTCGGGATCGAGGCCGCTGGCAACGTGGCCCGGCTCAAGACCTCGAAGGTGGAGCAGATAACCGAGGACGTCGCCAGGGCGGAATACGACTCCGGCAGGAAGGTACTGGCGACCAAGCCCGGCGCCAGCCGGGCTGCGCGAGGCGTGGACGACCAGGCGACTGCAGCCAGGGGCATCGTCGTACCGGAACCCCCGGTCGTGCCATCGGGAGCTGTCGCCCAGGGAAAGCGCGCCGCCAGGCTGCCGGCGGCAGTCAAGGGCGCACCCGTGCTCACCCAGGAACTCAACCGGGCGAAGGCCGCCCTGGTGGACGGCCTGGGCCGCTTCCCCAGCCTGAAGGGCAAGTACACCCAGGCAGCCCTGGACGCGATCAGTGGGATCTCCCCCGATGCCATCCGGGCCGCCGGCATCCACCCGGACGACCTGGCGAAACTGGCTGCGGGCCTTGCTCGCGCCGGCCCGTCGGTTCGGTCATTCGTCAACGGGTACCACGCCGTCCCGGGCTTCGACCAGGTGCTGTTGAACTGGGCGAGGCGGTCCTACTGGAACTCCCGCGCCAGGAAGCCCGGCTGGGTGGCTTCCAAGGCCTCATACGTTGGGGCGAGCTACCTGATGAAGTACGTCACCGGGAAGAAGCTCCCGCCCGCTGCATTGCGGTTCGAGTGGCCGGCGAGCATCAACGACACCCGGGCCGGGTCCGAGGTGGTGGCCCGGTGGGTGGACATCGTCTACAGCGAGGGGCAACACCTGCGACCCGGGGCGACGATCCAGATCGAGCTGAAGTCATGGACCGAGGCCATGCTGCGCATCAAGACCCGCGCCCCGGCTGGCCAGTCCACCACCTATCCCCGGCACCGTCGGCTACCAGTTGATCCGCGACACCGCCCTGTTCAGCCCCGAGAACATCCGATGGGTCTTCGACGCCAGCAAAGGGGTCACCAAGGCCCAGGTCATCGGCGCCTTCGAGCGCGTCATCGCCGGCGACCCCTACCTTCTCAGCAGGTGGGGCGGCAAGGATCGCAACGTGCAAACCGTCCGCGAACTGCTGGACGACGTCATCGAGGTCTTCTGACGCTCACCGTTCGGGCGAGGCTTCGAGGCGCTTCGCGGCTCTGGCCGCGAGGATGCCGACCACCGGGGACAGCACCACCAGCGACAGCCACGACAACTTCGCCGCCTGCGCCCCGAACAGCAGCCCGATCGGGATCGACACCAGGAACACCACCGGGGTGACCAGCGTGTCAACTGGGAGGACTGCGGGTCACTGATGCCCTGCGTGCTGAATGGGATGAGGATCACCAGACCCACCGCAACCAGGTTCAACAGCGTCGTCACCGGATCCAGTCCGCGCCACACGTTCCCACAGTGCCACCGCGCGGGGTGGCACCCCTTCAAACACACCGCCAGGCACGAGCGTCACCTCAGCGGGGTAACCGCTGATCGGCTTCACGGGCCTGCCGACCCTTGTGAAGAACTGCCTTGTCACCCTACCCTTTGGCTCACCTTGCGGGGGTGGTCGCCCGCGGCTGGCAGGAGGAGGGATCCCATGGCGCGCACAACGGATTCGGTCGGTGCTGGTTTGCACCCCAGGACGCTGTTGGGAACGGTCACCATCGCGCTTGCCCTTGGGCTCGCAGCGTGCGGCGGGGGTGGTGCACCCACCGGCCCGGCGGCGGTCGACTTCGACTCCGCCCAGAGCGCGACCATCCGGATCGAGGCACTCGGCTCGCTGGTCGACCCGGTCGCCGGCGCCATGGAGGGAGACTGGTGGGGCACCGGCCTCATTGTCGAGCCAACCGGTATCGCGGTCACCAACAACCATGTCGTCGTCGGCGCTGCAACCCTGCGGGTGGACGCTGGCGGGAAGCAGTACAACGCCCGGATCCTCGGCACCTCTGAATGCCTCGACCTGGCCGTGATCGACCTGGACGGGGAGGACTTCCCGTTCTTCGACTGGTACGAGGGCGAGATCACCGGCGCCCTCGACGTGTGGGCCCTGGGGTTCCCCAATGTCGGCGACCGCAGCTATGCCGTCACCAAGGGGGTGGTGTCGAAGCCTGACACCGCCAGTGACACCCAGTGGGCATCGGTGAACCACGCGATCGAGCACGAAGCCCGCATCCGCGGCGGCAACTCCGGTGGCCCGTTGGTCGCCTCGGACGGCCGGGTGGTCGGTGTCAACTACGCCGGCAGCGACCAGACCGACCTGAGCGTCGCCATCCACCGCGACGAGGTCCGCAGGGTGTTCAGCGACCTGGCCGCCGGAACCGATGTGCTGAGCCTTGGCATCAACGGCAGCGCCTTCGTCGAGGAAGCAGGATCAGGCATCTTCGTCTCCGGCGTCGCCTCCGGGTCATCGGCCGACTCCGCCGGGATCCGGCCCGGTGACGTGATCACCAAGATGGAGGGCGTCACGCTGGCAACCGACGGCACCCTCGGCGACTACTGCTCCATCCTGCGCACGCACGGCACCGACGCGACGCTCGCCATCGAGGTGTTCCGGCCGTCCGACGGCGGCACCTATGTCGGGCAGTTCAACGGCCGTCCCCTCGAGGTCAGCTCGATGCCGCAACCGACGTCACCGACCCCGTCGGCCGCTGCCGAGACCGAGCTGGCGGTGGTGAGCGACGACTCCGGCATCGTCTCGGTCCAGGTGCCGACGACGTGGACCGGTGTCTCGGGCGAGAGCTTCACCGACGATATCGGTAACACCTTCTACGACGTCACCGCATGCCCCGACCTGAATGGCTACTGGGACACCTGGTCGGTCTCGGGTGTGTCGGTCTCGGCGACGGTGGACGCGCTGGACGACTACACCCCGGACTCGGTGCTCGACCAGCTTGCCACCATCCCGGCCAGCGGCTGCACCCTTGACGGCAGCCGCCAGCCGTACAGCGACGCCTTGTATGACGGGTCGTACGAGTACTGGACGAGTTGTGGCGGGGTCGGCACCGACTACGTGATAATCGCCGCCAACGCGAAGGACGGCAGCCACCTGGCGTTTGTCCGCATCCAGTTGGCGCAGGGCGATGGCTGGGTCCTCGACCCGATCGTCGGCTCGTTCATCGCCCGATTCTGATCCTCGACGAGGTGCTGCCCGGAACCCAAACCGTCGGGCGTTGGCGCTGGGAGCCGGTGAAGGCCGCCGACAACCGCGAACACCCTTGGGCGTCGGGCGCAGCGGCGCCCTCGCGGCTACCATGACCAGTGTGCCGCAGTTCTCCTGCCGCTGGCCCGGGTCGGGAGTTGGTTCGCAGATGGTGGACGCCGATCGTGCACACGTTGTGATCAGGAGTAGGGATGCAAAACGAGAAGTACTTCCGGCTGCTCGCCAAGGATTGCCCGAGCATCACTTCGATCCAGGTCGAGCTGATCCGGCTCCGCAGCCTGGGTGACCTGCCGAAGGGCACCGAGTACTTCTTCTCCGACCTGCATGGCGAGGCCGAGGCGTTCATCCACATGCTGCGGTCGGCGTCCGGCAATATCCGCGTCAAGATCGGTGAGCGGTTCGACGGGGTGCTCAGTGAGGAGGAACAGAACCAGCTCGCGAACCTGGTCTACCAGCCCGAGAACGTGCTGCGCATCATGCGGGACACCGGCCGTGCCGACGTCCAGTGGCGGGCGGATGCGGTGGGCCGACTGAGCCTGCTGTGCCGGCACATCGCCGTCAAGTATCGCCGCAGCACCATCGAGGAGAAGATGCCGTCGGAGTACGCGTCAATTCTTCGTGAACTGCTCTTCTCCGACGACATTGACCCATTCCGGCGTGAGTACAACGCACAGGTGATCTGGTACATCGCCGAGTCGGAGATGATCTGGGATTTCATCACCGGTCTGTGCAACATGATCCAGCGGGTCTGCGTCAACGTGGTGCACATCATCGGCGACATCTTCGACCGCGGAAATGGCGCCCACAGGATCATGGACAAGTTGATCGAGTTCGGCAACGTCGACGTCCAGTGGGGCAACCATGACGCTCACTGGATGGCGGCGGCGGCCGGCAACCGGGTCGCCATGTGCAGCGTGCTGCGCGCCGGGATCAGCTACAACACCTTCGACACCCTCGAACACGGTTACGGGTTGAACCTTCGGGCGCTGTCCACCTTCGCCAACGACGTCTACGGCAACGACCCTTGTGTGCGGTTCCGGCCGAAAACCCTGTACGACAACGTCTATGACCGGGTCGACCCCGACCTTGCCGCGCGGATGCACAAGGCGATCGCGATCCTGATGTTCAAGCTGGAGAGTCAGTTGCTGGACCGCAACCCCGAATGGGGCATCCCGGAGCGCAACGTGCTGCGCCGCACCGACTTCCGTCGCATGGTCTTCATCGACGGCGAGCAGGAGCATTCGCTGCTCGACAGCAACTTCCCGACCATCGACCCAGACGACCCGTCCCGGCTCACCGCCGAAGAAGAAGACCTGCTGCGCTCCATCGTCGGTTCGTTCCGGCAGAGCGAGACCCTGCACCGGCACGTCGACTTCCTCTACGAGAAGGGCAGCACCTACCTGCGCACCAACGGCAACCTGCTCTACCACGGCTGCGTGCCGCTCACCGCGGATGGCGAGTTCGACGGCATCACAGTGGACGGCATCCGCTACACCGGGAGAGCCCTGTTCGACTACGTCGAACGGCAGATGGTGCGGGCCTACTACGACCGTGACGACTCCCCCGGGCACCGAAAGGCGCTGGACTTCATGTGGTACCTGTGGATCGGCCCGCTGTCGCCGTTGTTCGGCAAGAGCAGGATGGCGACGTACGAGAACTACTTCATCGCCGACAAGGCGCTGCGCGCCGAGGTCATGAACCCGTACTACTCGCTGTACGAGGACCCCGAGATCTGCAACCGGATCCTCGAGGAGTTCGGGGTTCCGGCCGAGCACGGTCACATCTTCAACGGCCATGTGCCGGTCAAGATCAAGGACGGCGAGACGCCGCTGAAGGCCGACGGCAAGCTGTATGTCATCGACGGCGGCATCTCGAAGGCCTACCAGCCCAAGACCGGTATCGCCGGGTACACCCTGATCTTCAACTCCCACCACCTTGCGCTGGCCGAGCACACCACGTTCAGCGAGATCGAGAACGACATGGGCAGTTACACCCCGAAGCTCACCGTGACCGAGCAGATGCCGAGCCGACTGCTCACCAAGGACACCGACGCCGGGGCGGACCTTCGCCAGCGCATCGGCGACCTGGAGGTGCTGCTGGCCGCTTACAAGAAGGGCCTGATCAAGCCGGAGCTCCGCGGCTGAACCCGTCTTACGCCTACGTGCCGTCCCGGCTGCCCCGGCGCGACGGCTAGAGATGATAACAGCCATCTGGTTCAGCGTATGAAGATTTCCCGAATCCGGTTCTCCGCTGCGCGAAACCCCAGCACTCTTGCTGGTCCACCTGACTGGATAACGTGGAAAGCAACTGGTTGTTGAGGAGCTGAGTGGCGGATCGCCGCTTTGGCGCCGAGCCGTGACAATCGCTCCTCAATCGACAGTTCCTGCGTCCGCAGAATGCGGATGTACCGGCAGCCAGCCATCACACGTATTCCGATTGGTTCCCGACCAAGGAGGAAGAGAAATGATCAGCACTGAAAGCATCACCCGGCTCAGCACCGGCGGCGGAGATGTCCTTGATTCCACCGGCGACAAGATCGGCTCCATCGCGCAGCTCTACGTCGATGACCGGTCGACCCAGCCGAGCTGGGTGACCGTGCGGACCGGCCTGTTCGGTATGCGGGAGTCGTTCGTCCCGCTGGACGACGCCACCGAGGACGGCATCAACATCCGCGTCCCCTACACCAAGGACCAGGTCAAGGACGCACCCAACATCGACGCCGACGAGCACCTCTCCCCCGAGGAGGAGCAACGGCTCTACCGCCACTACGGGCTGAGCGCCGGCGGTACCGGTGAGGTGGCCGGCCAGACGAGCCCATTGGCCGGTCAGACTGAGCGTTCGGTCGGCCAGACCGGCCCATTGGCCGGTCAGACTGAGCGTTCGGTCGGCCAGACCGATCCCCTCGGTGGTCGGCCCGGGCAGGTGACCGGCGAACAGGCCGGTTACGCCGCCGACGTGGAGCCCCGGGCGGATGAAGGCCTGGTCCGCTCGGAGGAACGACTGAACGTCGGAACCGAGCAGGAGGAAGTCGGCCGGGCACGCCTGCGCAAGTACGTGGTCACCGAGAACGTGCAGACGACCGTGCCGGTGACCCGCGAGGAGGTTCGCGTCGAGCGCGAGCCGATCACCAGCGCGGAAGCCGCCGACGTGCGGGGCGGCGTCGACCTGGGCCAGGCGGAGCAGGAAGTCGTCCTGCGCGCGGAACGTCCGGTCGTCGAGACCGAGACCGTGCCGGTGGAGAAGGTACGGCTGGAGAAGGACACCGTCACCGAGGACCAGACCGTCACCGGACAGGTGCGCAAGGAGCAGGTAGAGGCCGAGCGCGACGAGCCGTTCGAGCGGTAGCCGCCACTGGATGCCGGCCGGGGCCACGAGAAGATCGTGGTTCCCGGCCGGTTCCCTGTCCCCCGACGGACGGGCACAATGGCCGGCATGCTGCTCCAGCGCTTGACGGACGCCTCGGCGTCGGCATCGGCCACCAAGTCCAGGCTGGGGAAGGTGAAGGTCCTCGCTGGGGTGCTGCGGGAGGCCGAAGCCGACGAGGTGGAGGTGGTGGCGTCGTACCTGGGTGGGTCGCTGTTGCAGCGCCGAACCGGGCTGGGATGGCGGTCCTTCAGCAACCTCCCCGCCCCAGCAGGCTCCCCCAGCCTCACCGTCCGGGAGGTCGACGACTTCTTCGCCGAAATCGGCACGCTGAGCGGTACGGGTTCGCAGGCCGAACGCAGCACCCGGCTGGCGAACCTGATGAAACGGGCCACCGCGTCCGAACAGCAATACCTCGCTGCCCTCGCCACCGGGCAACTTCGGCAGGGCGCCCTGGCTGGCGTGCTGTTGGAGGCGATCGCGGCGGCATCCGAAGTACCCGCCGAAGTGGTTCGTCGGGCGGCGATGCTGGCCGGCTCCACCCCGGCGATCGCGCAGGCTGCGCTGACCGGTGGCCAGCTGGCCCTGGCGAAGTTCGACCTTCGGGTCGGCGTGCCGGTGCAGCCGATGCTCGCCTCCTCGGCGCCCAACGTCGCCGATGCGCTGGTGAAGGCCGGCCCAGAAGGCGCCGCGGTGGCTGTCGAGGCCAAACTGGATGGCATCCGGATCCAGGCCCACAAGTCCGCCGACCAGGTGCGGGTGTTCAGCCGGTCACTCGACAACATCACCGCACGACTGCCCCAGGTCGTCGCGATCATCCGCTCGCTTGCGGTGGACACCGTGATCCTGGACGGCGAAGCCCTCAGCATCGATGCCCACGGCTGGCCCCGGCTGTTCCAGGAGACCGCATCCAGTTCGGCGTCCGCGACCGGTGGCGGGAGCGCCCTGCTGCCCTGGTTCTTCGACGTCCTGCTGCTCGACGGGGAGCAACTGATCGACCGTGCGCTCAGCGAGCGTCGTGAGGCGTTGACCAGCGTCGTCCCATCGCGGTACGTGATCGACAGGGTCGTCACCTCCGGTGTCGAACAGGCCGAGGACTTCGCCCGGCAGGTGCTCGGGCAGGGCCACGAGGGGGTCGTGGTCAAGAATCTTGGCGCGCCCTATGCCGCCGGTCGCCGTGGCGTCGGCTGGGTGAAGGTGAAGCCGGTGCACACCCTCGACCTGGTGGTGTTGGCCGTGGAGTGGGGCAGCGGACGCCGGCGTGGCTACCTGTCCAACATCCACCTGGGCGCCCGGGATCCCGACAGCGGCGGCTTCACCATGCTCGGGAAGACCTTCAAGGGAATGACCGACCAGATGCTGGCCTGGCAGACCGCCCGGTTCAGCCAGTTGGAGGTCGGCCGCGAAGGTCATGTGGTGTACCTGCGTCCCGAGCAGGTGGTCGAGATCGCCTTCGATGGTCTTCAGCGGTCAACCCGCTATCCGGGTGGACTGGCACTCCGGTTCGCCCGGGTGGTGCGGTATCGGGACGACAAGACCGCAGCCGAGGCCGACACCATCCAGACGGTTCGGGCGCTGGCGTCCGGGGTGAACCGACCCCCGAAGGAATGAAACCATCCGGGCTCACCGGTTCATCAAGCCCGGCTGGCCCTACGCTTCCACCATGACCAACCCAACCGCTGCGATGCTGGTGATCGGCGACGAGATCCTGTCCGGTCGAACCCGTGAGGCAAACCTGGGCTACCTGGCGACCGCGTTGACCAGGGCCGGAATCAACCTGACCGAGGGCCGGGTCATCCCCGACGACCACGAGATGATCGTCAGTGCGCTGAACGACCTGCGCGCCCGCTACGACCACGTCTTCACCAGTGGCGGGATCGGTCCGACGCACGACGACATCACAGCCGACGCGGTGGCCGCCGCCTTCGGGGTGGGCATAGCCGTTCGGGACGACGCCCGGGCCATGCTCGAAGCCGGCTACGCCGAGCGGGGCGAGCGGATCAACGAGGCCCGGCTGCGGATGGCCCGCATCCCCGACGGCGCCTCGTTGATCGTGACGCGCATGTCCTCGGCGCCTGGCTTCACGCTCGCGAACGTGCACGTGATGGCCGGCGTGCCTGGCATCTTCGCCGCGATGGTTGACGTGGTAGTGCCCACCCTCGACTCCGGGCTTCCGGTGGTCTCCCGGGAGTTGCGCTTCGACGTCGGTGAGGGCCGGATCGCCCGGCCACTTGGCAACCTCGCGGTGGAGTTCCCTGCGGTGGCTCTCGGCTCCTACCCGTTCTTCGCCGAGGGCGTCCATGGCACCAACATCGTCGCCCGCGGGACCGATCCCGAGCTGGTCGAGCAGGTTTACGCCAGGCTGGAGGAACTGCGTGCCAGCCTGGGCGCAGTGCCCCGATCATCCCGGCACTGAGGTTGGCCGGCCGCGTAACGTTGGGTCATGCCGATGACCTCCCTGACTGACCTGCCGTCCCTGTTGCGAGCAAGACTGGGCAAGGACGCCCATTCCGGCGCCGCGTCATGGGCGATCGTCGACCTCTACGGCGCCTACCCGACCCACCAGCCCAACGACATCAGCGCACTGTTGCAGCGCACCGAGTCGTTCCAGGGGCTGACCGACCGGCTGGAACAGCTCAGCCGGGCCGACTCGATCAGCGCGGTGCTGGTTCGGGTGGTGGGGCTCAGCGCCGGTCTGGCCACCAGCGCGGCGATCGGGCGTGCGGTGGGTCGGCTGGCTGCCGGCAAGCGGGTGGTGGTCTACCTGCCGCAGGTCGACATGCGCAGCCTGCTGGTCGCTGCGGACGCCAAGGAGGTGATGGCACCCGAGTCGGCCGAGGTGCTGCTGCCCGGGTTCGCGGCCGAGCGGGTCTATTACGGCGAGTTCCTGACCCGACGCGGCGTGCAGTTCGAGAACCTGCGGATCCGCGAGTACAAGAGCGCGCTCACCCGGTTCTCCGACGACCACATGGACGACTACGAACGCGAACAACTGTCGGCCTACGTCGATTCGGCTGAACAGTCCTGGTTGGCCGAGGTGTCCCCCGGCACCGAACCGGACGCCATCCTGAATGCCCGGTTCACCAACGCCCGGCAACTGCTGGAGGCCGGCCTGATCAGCAGGATCGGCTGGGACGACGAGGTCGCCGTGCCGGTCGACCAGGACTGGGCGCGCTCGCTGGAGTTCGTCCGGGACCACTTCTCGGCCCGGCGGCAGGCGAAGAAGTTACCGGGGGTGGCGGTGGTTCCGTTGCTTGGCGCGATCGTGTCGGGACGCAGCCGCCCGGTGCCCGGCCTGTTCACCGGGCCCACTGCCGGTTCGGAAACGGTGGTGGGGGCGCTTCGTCGTGCCGAGCGTGACGACCTGGTGAAGGCGATCGTGCTCCAGGTCGACTCCGGCGGCGGTTCAGCGCTGGCGTCCGACGTTATCAACCGCGCGGTGGCCCGCTGCACCAAGCCGGTGGTCGCGGTGATGGGCGAGGTCGCGGCGTCCGGCGGCTACTACGTGCTCGCCCAGGCCGACCGGGTGGTCGCCAGCCCGTTCACCCTGACCGGCAGCATCGGCGTGCTGGTGGGCAAGCCGGTGTTGTCCGGGCTCAACCAGCGCGTTGGCCGCAACCCCGAGACTGTGGGGCGCGAGCTGGCGCTGTTCGCCTCGCCCAACCGGGCCTTCTCGCAGGCCGACCGCGAATGGGCCGAGAAGATGATGGAGGAGGTGTATGGCCGGTTCGTGGCCACCGTCGCGACCGGACGCGGGATGAGCGCGGAGCGGGTCGACCAACTGGGCCGCGGCCGGCTGTGGAGCGGGGCCGACGCCTTGGAGCGTGGGCTGGTGGACGAACTGGGCGACCTCCAGACCGCCATCGCCGCCGCCCGCCGACTGGCCGGGCTGCCGGACGACGCCCCGGTGCGCAGCATTTCGGCCGAGCGGACGCTGCCCGGCGTCCCGACCTTCGGCAAGGACCCGGCTGCGGCCGCCCTGCTGGGCTCGCTGTGGCCGTTCGGGGACGAGACCGTGCTGACCTGGTTCGACTCGAACGTCACGATCCGCTGAACCGGGGCGGGTCGTGGTCGGCGAAACCGATCTGGGCCGGCTGCTGGCCGGCATGTCACCGGTGGTCAGGCCGGGTCGTTACGTCTTCGCCACCCTGGATGGTGAGGTTCCTGGGTTGGAGGTGCTGGCCAGCGTCGTGGAGCCGGAAGGACGCAGCGTCGTCATCAGCCAGACCGACGCCGCGCGGTTGGGCCTGACCCACGACTTCGTCGCCGGGTGGATCACGCTGCAGGTGCACTCGGCGCTGTCGGCGATTGGGCTGACCGCCGCGGTCAGCAACGCCCTGGCCGAGGCCGGGATCAGCTGCAACGTGGTGGCCGGCCGCCACCACGACCACCTGCTGGTGCCGTTCGAACGGCTGGACGAGGCCATTGCTGCCCTCAGCGCCCTGCGCGCCTGATCCGGGTCGGGCACTGGTGTGACTGTTCGCGCTGCCCGGGCCCGCCCCGTCATGACTCGAGTTCGGTGAAGACCCGTGGAATCACCGGCAGCAGGTCGCGGGGCAGGAATCCGCGCCGCCCGAACTCCGACGCCAGCCGTTCACCGCAGCGGCCGTGCACGTGCTCGCCCCACACCCCCGCCTGGTCTGGCGCTGCGCCACGGGCCAGCAGACCGGAGATGATCCCGGCCTTCACGTCACGACTGCCCGACGCTGCCAGCCCCTGGCCGCCGCCATCCGCCATGAAGACCCCACCGTCCGGGCGCGCCACGAAGCTGGTGGCTGCGCCAGTCACCACCGTCGCGTCGGCCGTTGCGGCCAGCTGGGTGGCAGCAGCCAGCAATTGGCGAATGCCCTCCGGGGAGTTCGGATCCTGCGGCGGTTCACCACCAAGGGTCTTGAACAGCTCGGTGGGGTTGGGGGTGAGGACGCAGCGCCCGGCCAGGTGCCGGACACCCGAGACGTCGTCGGTCAGGTAGGCCAGCGCCAGGGCGTCCAGGCACACCGCGCAGTCCAGTTGCGGTACTACCCGCCGCAGCAGCCGGGTGACGGTCCGGGTGTTCTTGAATCCGGGTCCCAACAGCACCGCGTCACTCTGGCGTCCCAGCTCGACTATCCGATCGGCGGCGGTAATCGACAACTCACCGTCGTCGTCGGCGTCGACCCCGATCACGTAGGCCTCCGGCAGGGCCACCCCGAGCACCGGCGCGACCGATGCCACCGTCAGGACGCGCAGCTTGCCGGCCCCGGCCCGCATCGCCGCCTCCCCGGCCAGCAGCACGGCGCCCGGCACGCCGGCGTTGCCGCCGACCACCAGCACCCGGCCGGACGCGTTCTTGTCGCCGTCAGCGAGCGGCAGCGGCCAGTCCTTGAGCAGGCCGGTGGTTACGGCCCTGGGGTGCTCACTGGTTCCGGGCCTCATGGCTGTTCCTTGGCGGCTGGAGGTTCTGCGGTGGCCGGAACATCGGCCGCGCTCAGGTGCGTCGTACGGGCGTACTCGGCCAGGTGCAACGCCCCGTCCGCCCGCCGACGATAGCTGGTCAACGACACGTTCGGCAGTGGGTTCTCGGCGTCGATACCGAGCAGGGTGGCCTCGTCCAGTGATTCCAGGACGAGCCGGAACGACATGATCACTGCCTGGTGGCTGAAGACCCACACCTTGGCCGAGTCGTACTCGGTCCGGATGTCCGACAGCACGCTGCGGACCCGCAACGCCACATCGCACCAGCTCTCCCCACCGGCGGCCCGGTAGTAGAACTTCCCCACCCGCGTACGGCGGGCTGCCTCCTCGGGGAACTTCTCCTCGATGCCCTTGCGGGTCAGGCCGTCCCAGACGCCCAGGTCCCGCTCGCGCAACCGCTCGTCGATCACCAACCGGTACTCCAGGCCAGCCGTCTCCAGGGCGATCTCGGCGGTATGCCTGGCCCGCTCGTACGGCGAGCTGAGCACCACGTCCGGCAGTTCGCTGCCATCCAGGCCCCGCAGGTACCTGCCGAGGGCGGCGGCCTGCTCCTCGCCCAGCTCAGCCAGTGGGGTGTCGGCGTCCCTGGTCTCCAGCTCAAGGCGCCCGCGGCCCTCCTTGCGCGCCCGCTCGTCGGCCAGGTTCCCGACGCTCTTCGCGTGCCGGACCAGTACCAGCTCGCTCGGCGCCAGCCGCCGATCCGCCGCCAGCGAGCCGGCTGACGACGCCTGCGAATCCGGGTTTTCGACGAGGCGACTTCGATCTACCATCCGCCCAGTCTGCGGGCCACCGATGCGGTCTGGCAACGCCCCCCAGGGTGGCACCGCCTTGATCGGTGGCACTGTAGTACCAGGCCTACCGCCGGACTGCGCCGGAGCCGGTCGACGCACGACAGCCCTAGCCGGTCGATTAACATGGCTGCGAGCGCATGTCCCTTACATGGAGGTCACCGTGGCGTCGCCCAGCCTGCAGCAGCCGGGACGCTGGTTGGCGTTGCTGCGCGATCATCCCGCCCTGGTGCTCGCGGTTCCGATGGCGGTACTTGCAACCACACTGCACCTGATGAGCCAGGTGACCCCAGCTCTGGTGGTGGACCTGCTGGCGTTCTTCTTCGCCGCCGTCGCCGGACGCCGCCTGCTGCTCGGCGCGCTGGGTGTCGGCGTGGTGCTGGTGCTGGCGGCACTGCTGCCGCCGGAGTGGCCGACGCTGGCCGAGTACGCATCGATCGTCCCGATCGCGGTCGCGGTTCTGCAGGGCAGGACCCGGATCGCCGTCATCGTGGCCGCCTGCTACCTGGTGGCGCTGGTCACCGAAGCCGATTCCACCGCCGAACTCGCCCAGCGCACGCTGGTCTGGTTCACCGTCTACGCGCTGACCTGGGCGGTCACCGACCTGATCAACCAGGCCCGCCGGGCCAGGCAACGGGTCACCCACAAGCAGCTGGTGGAGCAACGCCACGCGATCGCCCGCGAACTGCACGATACGGTCGCACACGAGTTGTCGCTGATGAGCATGCAGGTGCAGCGCCTGGGGCTGCGCGGCGATGTCGACCCGGACGAACTGGAGACCATCCTCGACTCCTGCGACAACGCCATCGCCCAGTTACGAGCCATGCTCAGCGTGCTGCGCTCCCCCGACTCACCGCGCACGTTGGCAGTCGAACCTTCCGGAAGCCTTGACCAGCAGTGCCAGGCCGCCGTTGAACGCCTGATCGACCACGGGTTCACCGCGGAGTACCAGCGCGACGGCGACGTCGACGAGGTCCCGCTCGCGGCCCAGTGGGCGCTGGCGGGGCTGTGCCGCGAGGCGGTCAGCAACATCATCACCCATGGCGATTCGGACAGCCCGGTCACGATCAGCCTTGAGGCGGACGCCGAGACCGGGGAGACCCGGTTGGCGTTCTTCAACCGGGTGGGTCCGCGCGCACACGTGCCCGACCACACCCCACTTGGCCTGATCGGTCTTCGCGAACGCGTGGAGGCGGTGGGCGGTCGGCTGTACGCGTACGCGTCGGCGGGTAACTGGACGACCATGGGATGTGTGCCCAAGCAGAGCCGGGCGGTCGCAGCCCCCGAGGAGGCCAGACATGACTGAACGGCCACGCCCGCCGGCCACCACGGTACTGATCGCCGACGACGACATGCTCGCCCGACGAGCGATCTCCGATTACCTGTCGATGGTGGAGGACTTCAACGTGGTCGCCGCGGTGACCGACGGAGCCAAGGCGGTCGAATTCATCACCAACCACGGCGTCGAGATGGCGCTGCTGGACGTGAACATGCCCCGGATGGATGGCATCGAGGCAGCCAGCCTCATCCACGCAGCGTCGCCCGGAACGATGATCATCATGCTGACCTCCTTCGATGACGACGACCTGCTGCGCCGTGCGCTGGCCTCGGGGGCGGCGGGCTACCTGCTGAAGAACCTTCGGGCAGCGCAACTCATCGCTGCCCTGCGCGCGGCACGGCAGGGTCTGCCGGCGGTCTCGCCGGAGATGCTGGCGTCCTTGCGAACCCCGGCCGCGCCGGCAAACGCGTTTCCCGCCCTCACCCCTCGGGAGACCGAGGTCCTGGAGCAACTGTGGGCCGGCCGGTCCAATGCCCAGATCGCTGCCGCGCTGTTCATCTCACAAAGCGCGGTGAAGGCGCACGTCAGCTCGCTGATGACCAAGTTCGGTACGCAGTCCCGGCTGGAGACGATCGCCCGTGCCCATGACCTGGGGTTCAGCGGCCCGCACTGACTCGCCTGATCAGCTGGCCGAAAGTACAGGACCATGCTGCACTTCAAGTCTGGTGTTCCCTGGTGGCGAGCCGGCCTGCTGCTTCCGGTCGTAGCGTCTGGGTGTGGGTGAGGACGTCCCTGCCGTGGATGGGCTGTGAAAGGGAGCAATGCGCAGGCATGAACTGATTGTCGCGGCCATCTTCCTGCTGTTCGCAGCCCTGGCCGGTTCAGCATGGCTGCACGACGACATCGCACACCTCACGCTGTTCGGCTTTGGTGCGCTGGCGTTCCTGTTGAGGCTGATCGGGAGTTACCGGGAGCGGGCGCAGGCGACCGAGTAGCGCGTCCCGGGCAGCTGCGCGGGACAGCTGAACCTGTACTAAGGGACACCCCACAGGTCTCCCAAAGGCTAGTTCGCGCCCTTTGGCCGTGACGATGGCGACCTCGCAGGGCGACGATTGAGCACGTCCAAGGTGAGGAAGGGAGACACAGTGAAGCTGATCGCAGCCCTGATGGTCGTCCTGCTGAGTATTGCCCCAACTGCCTCCGTTGCAGTCGCCCAGCCTTCGGCACAGCAATCGGTGGGTATCTGCCAGTTCCTGCCGTGGCTGCCGGGCTGCAACTTCTTCCGCTGACCTCGGACACCGCACAGCTGGGCGGGCGACCCGATAGGTGAACCCCCCACGCCGCAAACGAGGGCGACGCTGGTATCACGAGTGGTTCCGGATGGGAACCACGGGGGTGCAGCGTCCGTCCGCCAGGGCCTTTGGGCCCTGTGAACGTTCGGCCCGCTCGCCCGGCTGTCTGCGGAACCTCTTGCTCGTAATCCTGGCAAGGGCGCGATCGGCACCGTCAGGCCGCTGCGCAACAATGGCTCGAAGAAGCCAGGACTCATGGTGAGGCCTTCCCGTCGATGTCGTTGCGGAAGGAGCATCCTGCGCCTGGTGGTTCGTAGGGTCACGACGTCGGGGGCGTCAACGGTCAGATACCGGACGGTATGCGTCGTCGCTACCTTGCAGCCAACAACCTGACCAGCAGGCGGCGGTAGGCCAGCTGCAGGACGCGCGCCGCGCCCCGTTGCAGCGACCGGGGCAACCACGGTAACCGAACGGATTGCCGCCAGCGCAGCCTGCTGCCCGCCCCGGTCGGGATGATCTCGATTTCGATCAGTCCCTGGATGACCCTGCCCTGCTTGGCGATGAGCACGGTGATCGGTTCGTGCGCACCCTTCCTGACCAGCTGTTGAACCATCATCGGATCATGGAAGCCGACCGGCCCGACGCCGCTACGCGCTACGAACCGCAGGCCGACCCGGATGTCCTTGGCCGGGAGGGCGGGGGTCACCCTGGTCAATGGCACCAGCCGGTCGTGCTGGCGAAGGTCGAGCAGGCGCGAGAAGATCTCGTCGGGGTCGGCCGCCGCAGTCAGTTCGACCACGAAAGCCGCCATGCTATCCACTCGACCACCCTATCGACGACCGGCACCTTGGCCGTTACCCAGCAACCGATCGTCCTCCGAACAAGCCCGGATCCAGGGCTTGCCCTAACGCCAATGCGGAGGATCTCGCATTGAAGTCGGGGTGCCCGATGCTCCACATTGTCGCGGCTGGGCTGCACCGGGGGCGTCGTCGTGACCACAAAGGACCGCCCGGACCCCGACTGTCGGGGCCGGGCGGCCATCGGCTACTCGGACTCCTACTCCTCGTCCCCGCCGGTGGTCCGCGGGTACTTGCTGAAGTAGGCCTCCTCGATAATGTCCACGACCTGCTCGTAGGTGATCGATCCGGTGTTGATCACCAGGTCGTAGTCCTCGTCGTGGTTCGGGTTCCACTGGTACAGCCGCTGGGACAGCTCGGCGCGAATCCGGTCCTCGATTGATATCCGCTCGGCCGCGGCTGACGGGCTGAGGCCGGTCCTGGCAACCACCCGTTCGATCCGCTTGCCGATTGGTGCAACCAGGCGCACGTGGAGGGCTCCGACCGCATTGGCCAGTACCAGGGTCGCGTTGCGGCCGAGGATGACCCCGCCTTGCTTGACAGCCGACAGCACCTCTTGGCTGTTGCCAGTGGCGATGGTGTGGTTGGTGGCGATGTCGGCGCCGCAAGCCAGGTCTGCGTCGGTGGTTGCGCCGTACGACATGGTGCGTAGCCACTTGTCGAAGCCGCTGTCGGTGGTGAGCGCCTGCACGTCCGCGGCGGCGAGTCGCTCGGAGCTGAACTTCTGGTCGATGAAGGGGACGCCCAGCCGGTCGGCCAGCATGCGCCCGATCTCCCCGGCGCCGGCACCGTCGCGCTCGAAGAGCGTGATGATCACCGGTGCGGTGCCCTCGGTATGGATCAGCGTGGTGCGGCGGTCGCCAAGCTCAACGGCGGCGATTTCCTCGGTCTCAACGCCCAGTGCGGACTTGACCACGTTTCTGGTTCGGCGCTCGTTGAGTTCCTCGACGAGCTGCCGATGGGTCTCGGTCGTCAGCGGGTAACGCAGCATGACCAATGTCGCGAGGACGGCGAAGACGGCCGGTGCCGCACCACAGGCGATCCGGATGCCCTGCATGGCTTCCGGGCTTTGCGTCGGCGAGCCGGCCGCGTAGCCGAATGCGCCGATGACGGCCGCGCCGACCAAGCCGCCGATGCCCTGTCCGCACTTGCGGATGAAGGACAGGATCGAGTACGAACCGCCCTCTGAGCGCACGCCGGTCTTCCATTCGCCGTAGTCGACGGTGTCGGCCTGCATCGAGAACATCAGGGCGTTCGTGCCACCGGTGCCGAAGCCGAACACGAACCAGGCCACGACCGCCATCGGCAGGCTGCCCGGAGGCACGAAGTAGATGAGCACGAACGCCAGGATCGCCACTGCGGCGGCACCGACGTAGCCCTTGCGCTTGCCGAATCGCACCGTGATGCCCGGCACCAGCGAGGCGACCAGCACGGTACCGACCGCCTGGGCGAGCATCAGGAAGGTGTACCAGCCTGCGTTGCCGAGCACGTCGCGGGCGTAGTACATCGCCACCGCGCTCATGGTGAACATGGCGGCCAGCAGGAAGAACGCACCCGCGCACAGGGTCAGCAGCGGACCGTTCTGGCGGACCATGCCGAGGCTGCGCCTGATCGAGATCTTGCCTACCGAGCGCGGCACGACCTCACGCGAGTTGGCGAAGCAGATCAGGTACAGGATGACAGCGAGTACGCCGAGCCCGATGCAGGTCAGCGTGAACCGTAGCCGGACATCGTCGGCGGTGGTGTCCTGGAACTGCGGCGCAACCACCGCCGACAGCGCCACGCCGGTGATCGAGGAGCCGATCGAACGGGCGCCGGACAGCCGCGAGCGGTCGACCGCGTCCTGGGTCATCGCCGATGCCAGCGATCCGTACGGGATGTTCACGAACGAGTACGCCAGCTGGAAGGCGGCGTCGAAGAGGAAGATCCAGGCGACCGTGGCAGTCGCGCTCAGCCCAGCGGGGACGCTGAAGAGCAGCACGAAGATGATGGCCAGCGGGGTGGCGCCGAACAGGATCCACGGACGCAGCCGTCCCCACCTGGTGTTGGCCCGGTCGACCGTCTGCCCGGCGAACAGGTCGGTGAACCCGGCCCAGATTTTGGTCACGGCGTAGATGGTTCCGGCGATACCGGCGCCCAGCCCGGCGATGTCGGTCATGTAGACCATCAGGAACATCGACGTCATCTGGAAAGAAAGGTTGTTGGCCACGTCGCCCAGTGCGTACGTGAACACCCGGTGGTTGGGGAGCTTTTCGCGTGCCTGGGGAGCGGGCGATTGTTGTTCTGTGGTCAGCGCTTGCTCGCTCATCTCACTGTCCTTCCGGGGACGCTCGGGGCAGCGGGAGGTGTCAGATGGTCTGTGTAAGCGATGGGTCTCCAACTGAGAAGGAGATTGACTGTGAGCATGACCCACGACGAGATGACGACTGAGGATCTGGATCAGGTCCAGGTGGATCAGCAGGCCGAA
>NZ_JBASCI010000155.1:0-5650 GCF_049651565.1 Brooklawnia sp. | reverse complement strand
GGCCAGCAACGAGACCCCGCGTGGGCCGGTGCGTCGCAGGTTGCCGCGCACCACCAACAGCCAGGACGAGAAGACGGTCGCCGCATAGGGGCCTTGGGCGTCCTCGAAGAAGGTGGCGTCGACCGGGCCGACACCATCGTCGAGGGTGAGGAAGATGATCCGGGTCCCGGACCGGACCGGCGGGGTCTGAGTGGCGACCTTGACCCCGGCCACCAGCAGTTCGCTGTTGTTGCGTCGGTTGAGCAGTTCGGTCGCGCGGGTGGCCCGGCAGGCGTCGAGGAAGCCGCGATAGAACTCGATGACGTGCTGGCTGGCGTCCAGCCCGAGCACGTCGAGTTCGACGGCCAACTGGTCGGCCCGGCTCATCTCCGGCAGCCCGGACGCGACCACGTCAGTGGGCCAGTCGGCGGGTTCGTCGTCGGCGGGCTGGTCGAAGTCGAGGGCCAGTTGCACACCCTGCAGGCTGTCGCGGGCGCGGACGGACACCACCTGGCCGACGGCCTGCCGGGCGGCCTGCCGGGCCGGGTCGTCGTCGGCCAGCGCGCCGGTCAGTGGTGAATGGTCGGTCGCCGGGCGCAGGCCCTTGGCCCGCCGGGCGGTGCGGGCCTCGACCTGGCCCAGGCGTTTCAGGTCGGCCAACCGCAGCAGCAGGTCGCGCCGGGTCACCCGGGTGTCGCTGATCTGGGGGCAGCTGACGTCGATGCCATAGAGCGCGTCGAAGGCACCCACCCCGATCAGGTTCTCCACCACCGGTGCATCGACCTGGGCGCGGGCCCAGAAGTCGGACAGCGAGGCGTACGGCTGGCCGGCCTCGATGCGCAGCACCTCGGCGGCCGAGATGCCCTTCACGTCCGCCAGCGACAGCCGGATGCCCCAGTCGGATCCGTCGGGCAGGCCAGGCGGTGGCCGGAACCCCTCCCCCGGCGCCGATTCATGGCGGGGCACCGGTTCAACCCGGTAGCCGGCCCCGGATGAGTTGACATCCATGCCCAGGATCTGCACCCCCATCCGGCGGGCCTCCTCAACCAGCAGCCGCTTGGGGTACATGCCCGGGTCGTGGGTGAGGATGCCGGCGATGAAGTGGGCCGGCCAGTACCGCTTCAGCCATGCCGACTGGTAGGTGGGCAGCGCGAACGCGGCGGCGTGGGCCTTGCAGAACCCGAAGGACGCGAACGAGGCCAGCACCTGCCAGATCCGTTCGGCGATCGGCTCGGGGTAGCCGCGCAGCCGGGCCCGGGGCACGAACCAGTTGCGCGCCTGCTGCTGGCCCTCGAAGTCGCCGAGCGCGCGGCGGACCTCGTCGCCCTTGGCAAGGCTGCAGCCGGTGACCACCGAGATGATCTCGATGATCTGCTCGTGGAAGACCACCACCCCGCAGGTCTGTTCGAGCACCGGGGCCAGGCTCGGGTGCAGGTAGCGCGGGGTGGTCCAGCCCTGCCGGGCGTCCAGGAAGGGCACCACCATGTCGGACTTCACCGGCCCGGGCCGGAACAGCGAGATGTCGATGATGATGTCGTCGAAGGTCTCGGGCCCGAACTTGCCGATCAGTTCACGCTGCCCGGGTGACTCGATCTGGAAGCAGCCGAGCGTCTGGGCGTGGGCGATCATGTCGTAGACCGCCGGGTCGTCGAAGGGCGCCAGGGCGTCGACGTCGGGCACCTGTTCGGGCCCGCAGGTGCGCTCGATCTCGGTCAGGCAGTAGGCGATCGATGACTGCATCCGGATACCGAGGATGTCCAGCTTGAGCAGGCCCATGTCCTCGACGTCGTCCTTGTCGAACTGGCTCATCGGGAAGCCACCGAAACTGGCCTCGACCGGGGTGCGGTCACCCAGGCCGGCGTCGGACAGGATCACCCCGCAGGGGTGCAGCGCGACGTGTCTGGGCAACCCGTCGAGCGATTCGACCAGCTCGAACAGCACCTCCAGCCGTTCCTCGGCCAGCCCGGCGGCGCGCAGTTCGGGCAGGTCGCGCAGCGCGGCCCGGGCGTCCCGGGCGCGGATGTGCGGGAACGACTTGGCGATCGCATCAACCTCGGCCGGCGGCAGCGACAACGCCCGCCCGACGTCGCGCACCGCATGCCGGACGCGGTAGCTCTCCAGCATCGCCACGCAGCTCACCCGGTCACCGCCGAAGGTCTCCAGCACGCGCGCGTAGATCTCGGTGCGCCGTTCGGATTCGACGTCCAGGTCGATGTCGGGCAGGCCGTGGCGCAGCGGCGAGCAGAACCGCTCCATGATCAGCCGGTGGGCGATCGGATCGACCCCGGAGATGCCGAGCAGGTAGTTGACCAGGCTGCCCGCACCCGACCCGCGGGCCGCGCACCTGATACCCATCTGGCGGATCATGTCGACCACCTCGGCGACGGTCAGGAAGTAGGACTCGTAGCCGAGTTGCGAGATCACGTCCAGCTCGTCGTCCAGCCGGCGCAGCAACCCCTCGTCAGCCGCCGGGTAACGGGCGGCGAGACCGGCCTCGCAACGGGCGCGCAGCACCCGCGGCGCCTGGGCGCCGGTGGTGCCGAACTGTTCGAACTCGGGCAGGTGCACCTCACCCAGGCCGATGTCGGCGACCGGGTCGAGTGCGCATTCACCAGCCACTTCGATGGTCTGTGCCCACAGCCGCCGGCCGTCATCGGTGCGTCCGGACGCCCGCGAGATGCCCTCGGCGACTGGACGCATCAGCTCCCCCGGCTTCAGCCAGCCCTCGGCGTTGCGCCGGTCGATGGCCCGCGAGTCGAGTGCCATCAGCCGCCGGGCGGAGTCGAGCACGTCGCAGGTCATCGCCTGCCGTCGTTCGGCCATCCGCACCTGGTTGGTCAGCACTGCGGCCACCCCGTGCTCGTCGGCCAACCGCAGCAGCCGGGCGGCCTGCCGCAGGGACGCGGGCTGCTGCCCGCCGACCAGTTGGTCGGTCACCGCGACCACCAGCCGCTGGTGACCGACCAGGGCCTGCCAGCGGGCCAGTTCGATCTCGGCGGCTGCCCGGTCGTCGGCGGTCGCCGCCATCCCCAGCTCGGAATCGGCGCCCAGCATGACCATCAACTCACCGTCGGCACAGTACTGGCCGATCAGTTCGGCACTGGCCACCGGTGTCCCACGCTCCCCGGCCAGGTGGGTCGCGCTGATCAGCCGGCAGAGCCGTGCCCAACCGGCCCGGCTGCGGGCCAGCACCACCACCCGTGGCAGCCCGAGCGCCCGGTCGGTTCCGACCTGGTTGGCCCGCCACAACTCGCTGCTCGGCCCACCCTTGGCGGCGCTGGGTGGGCGTCCCAGCCGGGCGGCCGGGTGCCGCGGGCTGAACCCGGTCGCCAGGTCTACCCCGACGATCGGTGCGATCCCGGCAGCCAGGCAGGCCTTGGCGAACCGCACCGCCCCGTACATGCCGTTGCGATCGGTCAATGCCAACTGCCCCATGCCCAGTTCGGCGGCCCGGGCCACCAGGTCGCTGGGGTGTGAGGCGCCGTACTGCATCGAGTAACCCGAGGCCACCCGCAGGTGGACGAACTGGTCAGCCATGACCGACCCGCACCGCTGACCGGCCCAACTGCTGGTCGACCAACTCGAGGAAGACCCCCAGGTCGCGCAGCAGGTCGTCGACCTGCCGTTCGCTCCACCGGTGCTGCCCTTCGAGCAACGCGAAGTAGGACGCCCACTCGGCGAACGCCGGTAGTTCGGCGGCGAGCCTGGTCCACAGTGCGGTGGGTTCGACCACTGCCGGCACGCCGCGCCGGCCGGCCAGCAGTGCACCAGCACCGTGTCTGGCCGCCAACAGGCAGGCCTGCACCCGGGTCGCCATCATCGCGTCCACCCTTCCCTTCTCGTCATCCGGCTACCCCACCCAGTCGGTCAGTCGATCACCGTTCGCAGTCGCCAGTCGGAGCCCCGACAGGCCAGTTCATAGATGCCCACGTCGGCACCCGCGCCAGCAGCCGCCTCGACTCGCCACACCGTGCGGTCGCCGAGCAGGTCACCGTCTGGCAGCTCGGGTTCGCGAGGCGGGCCCGGTTCACCCAACTCGTTCGACCACCTGGTGGCCGCGTCCTGACCGCGAGCCCGGCGCACCCTCGGGTCGTCCCACCAGGCGCCCGCCTCGACCCAACGGCGCTGCACCGCGAGCACCCGCCACAGCCGGGCACGCCAGATGAACTGGGTGGGTGCACAATCAGGCGACACCCGCACCGAGATCGGTTCGTTCCGGACCCGCATGGCAACTCCTGAGAGCTATTCGAACTGCTGTTCGAAGGGCTTTCTACTATGCCTCAGCAGGCCATGTTCGTCAAGGTCATCGAAGAAATTCGTCCTCGTCGTCGAATCAGCCGGTGGACAGGGCGCGGCGCGCGATCTGCGGCACGTTGGTGACCACCGCGTCCGCGCCGATGGCGGCCAGCGCCCGGATCGCCTGTGGATCGTCCACCGTCCACGGATGCACCCGCAACCCCGCCTCGTGCGCCGCGGCGATCAGCCCGGCGTCCACCGTGGCGGCCATCGGGTGCAGCGCGGTTGCGCCGAAGCTGGTCGCGTACAGCCACGGCCGTACCATCGGCTCGACGTACAGGACGCCGCGGCCCACCCGGGAACCCAGCTCCGCGAGGCGTTGCAGGCTGAGGTGGTTGAACGAGGAGTACCAGACCTGGTCGGTCAGCCCGAATGTGGTCACCAATGACTCGACCTGTTCCTCCATGCCCGGATAGCGCTGCGTCGTGTTCTTCAGCTCGATGTTGACCACCCGGTCGGTGCCGTGCACCAGTTCGAGCACCTCGGCCAGCAGCGGGATCGGCACGCGGGCACAGCCACTGCGGCCGTTGCTGAAGTCGTGGCGGCGAAGTTGCCCCAGCGTCAGGTCGGCGATCGCGCCCGAACCGGTGCTGGTCCGGTCGATCGACTCGTCATGGCAGACCACCAGCACGCCGTCACGGCTGCGCTGGACATCCAGCTCGATGCCGTCGGCGCCCTGGGCGAAGGCGAGTTCGAAGGCCTGGATGGTGTTCTCCGGGGCGTCGAGCGAGGCGCCGCGATGGGCCCAGATGCTGGTCATGGATCGAACCTAACAACCCGCGAGATCGCCGCCCGGACGGTTGGCCGGCACACCTGGCTGCGCCGTGAATGCCCTGCCCCTACCACACTCTGGACCTCAAGTCGAGCTTGCAACGCTTGGCCTGCGCACAGCGAGCCCTCAATACTCAGTCGCGATTGGTTACCCGCACCAGCTTCACAAATCCCAAGGGGAACAACGATGCTCCACTCGCGACGCCTGCTCGTCCTGTTACTCGTTCCGATACTCGGACTGGGAGCCTGGTTCGGCGTGGATCGGTGGGCGGACGCGACCCGCGCCGCCAACCAGGCGGCCGGCCCGTTGGCGGCTGACCCCTCGACCACCAGCCCAACCGCCAAGCCGTCGACGACCCGGCCCAGCGCGAAGGCCACCCCCTCCAGCGCCAGGCCATCCAGCACCGCGCCAACCATCCAGCCGCGCCCGACCCCGCAGGTCGTCCAGGGCTGGATAGAGAACGTGGAACCGGTGCAGTACTACGTCGATCCGGATGCACCGGCCCCGGCCACCTCGGGCCCGACGGGGCAACCCAGCGCCACCACCAGCCGACCCGCCCCAACATCCGCGGCCACCTCGGGGCCGGACGACGATCCAGCACTG
>NZ_JBASCI010000154.1:0-5038 GCF_049651565.1 Brooklawnia sp. | reverse complement strand
TTATCCGGCTAATCGGCGCTGGGTTTGGGTTTGACCGGGTAACGCGGTCAGTCGCGGGTGAGTCGGCGGAGTTGTGCGTCGTGCTGCCGGACGGTGTCGGCGAGGGTCTGGACGGCCTGGCGGAGCGTGGTGAGTTCGTCGGTAATCGCGGTGATGCCGCTGTCCGGAGCGGTCTGCCGGTGGTGCTCGATCACTGCGCGCAGTTCCGGGTTGCGGTAGATCGTGGACCGGGAGATGCCCGCGTGCTCGGCGACCGCGGCGATCGTGATCGGTTGGCCGTCCCGGGCGAGCTCGGTGCAGGCTCGTTCGATCTGGTTCAGCGTGGGGTTGGTCATCCGGTCTGCGTCTCCGTGTCGGCGATGAGCGCGTCGAGGCGGGCGATGAGCTTGTGGTGGCGTTCGGCCTCGTCGATCCATCCTCGCTGTTCCGCGTCGCGAGCGAGGGCGTCGGCGTCAACGCGTTGCGCGGCGAGGATCGGGAACGAGGAGGGCTCGGATCGGTAGGACGGGCAGTGTTCGCAGATGTTCGCGTAGGAGCATGCGCCCTGGGCGGGGGCGCGGAGGCAGAACCCGCCGGCCATCCGGGACTTCAGCAGCGGGGTGTCTTTCCAGTCGCGGCCGCCGGTGATGACCGTGAGTGGCAGCTGGGTGCGCCCGGCCATGTCTCCCGCCGCTGCGATGGGTGTGTTCTGTTTCGCGAGGTCGAGGGCGCGTTCGTATTCGGCGCGGACGGTCTGGTCGAACAGACGCCCGTAGCGAAGGCTCATCTCGGCGGACTGGTGCCCCAGGAGCGCCATGAGTGCTTGCAGGGAGACGCCGGCGTTGACCAGCGCGGTCGCGTAGGTGTGTCGTAGCTGGTGGGAGGTAACGTGCCCGAGACCTGCGACCTCGGTGGCGTGGTCGAGCTCGTGGCGGACGCACTGTTGCGAGAGCCGGCGGCCGAGGTAGGTGAACAGGAACTGCGCCGGGCGCCGGTAGCGGGGGTGCGGGAGCGGGCGGCCATGGGAGCGGATCTGGGTGACCCGGTCGATCACGTGCAGGGTCTCGGGGTCGAGGGGGACCATGCGTTCGGTGGCGAGCTTGCCGAGCGGGACTTTCAACCAGGCCCCGTTCCCGTCGAGCTCGTGGACGCAGTCCAGCTCGAGATCGAGCAGCTCTCCGATCCGCAGCCCGCAGGCGCGTTGCAACCGCAGCGCCAGAGCGGCCAACTCGTTCTCGGGATGCTCGGTCAACGCCGCGGTGAGCCGCCGGTCAGCATCGATCGGGAGGTAGCGGGGCAACACTTGCGGGAGCTTGGGGATGTCGTCACGGAACAGCACTTTCCGAGGTGGTGCGGCGTCCCATCCCCATTCGGTGATGTCGCGGAGGAACGTCGCGACCGCGACGACCCGCCGGTTGCGGTCGCCGATGCTGATCGGGGCGCCGTCCTTGTCGCTGACCGCGTCGACCAGCGACGCGAGGAACGGTTCGACGTGACGTCGCCGATCCAGATCCCTCACCGACGTCAACGCCGGGTCGGTTTCGGTGAGGAAGACACCGAAGTGCTTGAGCCGGGTCGCCATCGCCGACACCGTCTTGCGGTCGCAGGTTGCCCGTTTGCGTTCCAGATACCCGACAAGCTCTGCTCGCAACGAAGCAGTGACCTCGGCGAGTCGCTCTTCGTAAGGGATCGGACCGCCGATGCGGGGCGGGGAATCGAGGACACCCAGGTGGAACAGCACCATGTGCGCCATGCTGATCGCTGAGAAGTAGTGGCGATGTGAGATCCCCGTCGCGTGCTCGCGTTCCTGGCAGGCCACGGCGAACTCCTGCAGGTCGTCGACGGTGAGGTGTCGCATCGGCTTCCCGGTCTGGATCAGCAACCGGATCGGGGCCTGGGAGCCGGTCGCGAGTCTGGTCCGGGCGGTGAACCCGAGCTGTTCTGCCTCGTCGAGGAACCCGTCGATCTCGGCGCGCAGCGGGCTGGTCTGGATCTCCCGCCAGAGCGGGGACAGCTTCCGCGACAGCAGGTAGTCGTATCCCGGTCGGAGGCCGCCGTGGAGCATGAGGAACGTGATCACCGGTCGCGTCGCCGACCCTGCCGACAGCCGCTCCGCCAGCGGCGCTGCGGCCCAGTCCTGAGGGTCGGGCCAGGCTTCAAAGAACCGTCGCGCCGCCCATTCGTACGACTTGTTGCCGCGGCCGGTCGCGGTCAGGTGACGCAGATACGCATCCCGGAGGTCATCGCCTCGCAGGGATGTGATGGCGGCGTCACCGCTGCTGGGAGCGGATGCGTTCGCGTGCCGCATCGAACTCTGCCTTCACGTGAGCCGGGGCGAGGTGGACGTAGCGGGCGGTGGTATCGACATGCGCGTGTCCGAGAAGCGCCTGCATCACCGCAAGATCGACGCCGGCTTCGGCCAGCACAGTCCCGAACGTGTGCCGCAGCGCGTGCGGGTGCCCGCCGGTCACCCCAGTCAGGCCGCGGTGGTAGCGGAACACCGTCCGCAGCCCCGCCGCGGTCAACGGGCCACCCCGGTTCGGGCCCTTCGCAACCAGGAACAGCGTCTCGGAGTCCGACTCGGGCCGTTCAGCGAGGAGGTAGACATCGATCACCGACGCGACGTCCGGGTCGAGCGGGACACGCCGCTGCTTCGCACCCTTCCCGGTGACTGTGACCCAACGGCCGCCGATATCGACGTCCTTCACGTGGAGGCCGAGGACTTCCATCGACCTGAGTCCGCACCACAGCATCAGCCCCGCAATCGCCCGATCCCGCCACGTCCGCAGACTCCCCACCAGCGTCGCCGCATCCTGCGGCGACAACGCGACCGGCAGCCGGCGCGGCTCCCGCAACCTCAACGCCGACCGCGAAACTGGGCGGCGGACTGTGTGAGCGAGCATGCCGGAGCGTTTCCCGCTGGTTCGCCAGCGCGCTTCTCTGCCGCGTGGGACCGGGTTGCGTCTGGCGGGGTCACGCAACCCCGCGTACGTGAACAGGCCCGAGATCGCCGCGAGCCGCCGGTTGATCGTCGTCGCCGCATAACGATCCAGCGGGCGGCCGTCCATCCCGACGACGTTCGGCCCCGGCCTTCCCGGCAGCGTCGCTTCACGGCATGCCCGCAGAAACCCCAGGAGGTTGTCGGTCGTGACCTCTTCGAGCGATCGGTCCTGGCCCGCGAGCCAGCGGCAGAATGCGAGCAGGTCATACCCGTACGACCTCACAGTCGCGGGCGAATAGTTCCGATCCAGCAGATGCGCGAGGTACTCGTCCACCAACTCGAACCGCGCGGCGTGCTCGCCAGCGAGCACCCACTTGCGATCACGCTGCTCGAGCCACAGGACTTCCTTGTCCGTCATGCGACACATGTTGCACCCGTGCGTCAGACCTGCGCGGAACGCGCAGCGCGTCGGCGTGTCGCCACCAGGGATCGCGAGTCGAATAGCCGGTTAAGAGGGATGCCCCCACGCGGCCCATGGAGCCGGTCAGGCCGTGGCGTTTGAGGGCCTTCAGGAAGCGTCTGGAGCGGAATTGGGACCCGCGGTCGGAATGCACGATCACCCCGGTGGGCCGGCCTCGGTGGGCCACTGCCATCTCGAGCGCGTTGACGGCGATCCGGGCCTTCATCCGCGAGTCGATCGAGTAGCCGACGATCCGGTTGGAGAACACATCCTTGATCGCGCACAGGTAGACCTTGCCCTCGCGGGTGCGGTGCTCGGTGATGTCGGTCAGCCACAGCGTGTTGGGGCCCTCGGCGCTGAACTGCCGGTTGACCAGGTCGTCGTGGACGGGCGCGCCGGCTTTCTTGTAGCGGGTCTTGCGCGTGGTGAACACCGATTGGATGCCGGCGATCCGGCACAGCCGCCAGACTCTGCGCTCCGAGAGTGTGTACCCGAGCTCGGTGATGTCATCGGCCAGGACGCGGTAGCCGCCCTCCGGGTCATCATCGTGGAGCTGATGCAGCACGGCGATCAGCTCACGCTCTTCGGCCTCGCGGGCCGAGACCGGCTGCTTGAGCCACTTGTAGTAGCCCTGCTTGGAGAATCCCAACACCCGACACGCGACCGCCACCGGCACCCTCACGGGGGCACCGACCGCGGCCATCTCCTTCACGAGCGGGTAGATCATTTTGGGGGCGTGATGTGAGCCTGCGACAGATACGCCGCCGCTCGCCGTAGGACCTCGTTCTCCATCTCCAACTCGCGGATCCGGCGTAACGCCTGGGCCATGTCCTTGCGCTGCTCAGGATCGGTGGTCGGGGTCATCCCGTGGGACTGGAAGCGAGCGTCGCGGACCCAGGCTTGGAGGGTAGTTTTGGCCATCCCCATGTCCTTGGCGACCTGCTTCTGCGGGATGCCTGAGGCGACAAGCGCGACCGCGTCGCGCTTGAACTCGTCGGTGTAAGCGATCTTCGGCATGGATGCCATCCTTTCAGCACGACCCTTTCGAGGGAGTCATGCGGTCTTGGAGTCAACCAAACCTTCGGCAGTCCCGGGGACACCCCGGCCAGGGCCGCGATGGATGAGGTCACGTCCCGGACGAAGACATCCAGAACGGGAGGAGCGACCCGATCAAGGGACAGGTACGGGTTGAGGTCCTCAAGCTCGACGAGGAAGAGGCCGCCGTCACGCGTGCGGCAGGCGTCCACGCGCTGGATCCCGTGCTCGATGTCGTTCCAGTCGATGAACTGCTGCGCGAAGGACAGATCGGCCTCGGTCGGTTCGTAGGGTTCGAGCACCCATCGCTGGTCGGCATGAGGCGCATACAGCGCATACTCGAAGGTGCGGTCGACGAAGTAGAACGACACCTCGTAGTCGAAGTCGACGCGAGGCTGCACCAGCAGGTCCTCGAAGCTCAGCTCTCGCAATTGGTCACGTTCGACGAACTGGAGACCGACCGAATCAGCGCCGTACTTGGGCTTGGCCACATATTGGGCTCTTCAACCTTGAGGTGGGGGTGAGCGCGACACGCCAGAGCGCGGGGTGAGGGTGGTTGGGGGTCGAGGCCTTCAGGATCGGAAGCGTCTGTTCAACCTGACCGGAAGGCCTCGACGTGTCCG
>NZ_JBASCI010000153.1:0-8772 GCF_049651565.1 Brooklawnia sp. | reverse complement strand
GTCTGGGCGGCTGCGCTGGACTGGGTGGTCGCGCCACCAGCGGGATGGGTGGTGGGTGTGGCGCCGAACCCGGCAGTGGTCGCCGGTACGGCAGTGGGGCTCGATGGCTTGGCGGGCGAAGCGCCCGCGCGGGTGCCGGCGACGAGTGGACGAACCGGGGTCGCCTCGAAACCGGCAACCGGGTCCCAGCCCTCGGTGAGCGGGCCCTCGGGAACCGCCGGGTGGTCGGGTGCGGTCTGGGTGGGCGGTACCGCCGTCGCACCGGACGACACCGCGGGATGGTCCGGTGCGGTCTGGGTGGCCGGGGTGGCGTCGAGCATGACCGTTGGGTGGTCGTCCCAGCCGGCAAGGGAACGCAGCACCGCCGGGGTGGCGGGGGTGGCGGCCATGCCGCGGTTCTCCCTGACCAGGGCCTCCAGCGACTCCTCGGCGCCGGTTGGCGGGGCGACGGCGGCCAGCGACTCCGCGATGTCCTTGGCGGTGTGCAGGCTCGGGCCGACCAGACCCAGTCCGGGACGCATGGCGGCCACGGCGATGGACGAGATCTCGGGATCGATCTGCCGGTTGAGTTCGTGCGGGGTCGGCCAGACCTGCTCGTTGGCCGTCCCGGCAGCTCCCGACTCGTCGGCCAGCGGGGCGGGCGGCAGGCCCCAGACCTGGCGCTGCGGACGGTTGGGCGGCACCGGCCAGTGGGCGGTCGTGGCGGCGTAGAGCAGGTGACCGAGTGCGGTGGCGTCGATGGCCTCCTGCTGAGCCCAGCTCAGTTGGTCGTCGCCGGGTTCGGGACGCAGCGCTGCGTCGATCAGGAAGCCGGCGATCTTCACGTTGCCGTTGGGGGTGACCACGACCGCGTCCGGGGTCAACCGCAGGTGGAACATGCCGCGGGCGTGCTGGGGTGCCAGCGCGGCGGCCACCTCGTGCATGATGAATGCCGCCTGCTGCCCGGTCAGCGGGCCGGCAGCCAGCAGCGTCTTCAGCGAGTCACCGACCGGGAACTCGCAGACCACCACCGACCACTGTTCCTGACCGGAGGCCTCCTGGGCGTCCAGCACCCGAAGGAAACGTGGATCGGCCACGGTCGCCGCGCGACGGGCCGCCTGCAGCACCCAGCCCAGTCGTTCGTCGTCGGCCTCGAGCAGGTGGATGAGCACGGGGCGGGACAGCACCTGGTCGACGGCACGCCAGGTCATCACGTTGCGGCTGAAGGCCAGCAGGGCCTCCAACCGGTATCGTCCCGACAGGACCAGGCCGGCGGTGACCGTCGACAGGTCCAGACGCTCGATTGGGTCGGAGGCATACTGGTCGTTCTCCATCAGCCCCTCCAATCGACTTCGGCTGGTCCTTAGTCTGCCCCAACGGGGGTGGGTTCAGTAACGTCCGGCTGCCGGTTTGCGGCAACCGCTCACGGGCTGCGCTGCTCCCGTCGGTCCTGCCTGACCGTCCTGACCCGCAGTGCGGTGCCCACCAGCAGCACCACACCGGAGGCGAGGATGAGCACCCAGGACAGCTGTCCCGCTGTGGTGCCGTTGACGATGAATGCGGTCCGTTCCCCGACGGGGTGGCCGCCCGCGGTCACCAACTGCGCCGACACCGCGACCCGCCCGTTGCCGTAGGTGTGCGGCTGCACCCGCACCGTGGACGAGTCGCCGGGCTCGACGGCGAACAGCTCGCTGTCGTCGACCGAGATCCGCAGCGGGTTCTGCGAGTCGAACAGGACGCGCACCCACACCCGCTGGGCGGTGTTGTTGATGACGGTCACCGGCATCAGGTTGTCGTCCTCGGAGGTGGTCACCCAGTCGCTGATCCGGAGCTGCAACGCCTCCGCCCCGAGCAGCCGGGACGCCGGCGCGGTGCTGCGGGCCAGCCAGTCGACCTGGGCGGCGGCGTCGCGGTCGAAGCGGGTCGACCAGGCGACGGCGATCACGTCGCCGGTCGGCGCCTCGGAGGTTGGGGCGGCATCAGGGTCCCCGGCCGCCGGCTCCTCGGCGTCCGGATCAGTCACCAGGTCACCCCAGGTGGCCAGCACGGCGGCGGCGGTGTCGGACGCCGCCAGCAGCTCCGCCGGGACCTCGACCGTCGGCACCTCGGACAGCCACAGCCCAGCCGCTTCGCCACTGCCCTCGATCACCGAGGCCACCGACTGCCGGGTCCGCCAGCCGGGCTCGGACAGCTCGGTCTCGGCCTGTACCTGGGAGTCGACCACGGTGGTCAGCACCAGGCCCTGCTGGGCCGCCACCAGTTGCGAGCTGAGCAGGACGCCCCGCTGTTGCGTCGCGCCCCAGTCGTCCCGCTGTCCGGTGCCGGCCACCTGCAGCAGGCGGACGCCGTTGTCGGCCTCCTGCAACAGTTGCGATCCGGCCAGGTTCCCGGCCAGCACCAGCCACGGCTCGGCCCCGCCGAGCAGGTCGAGGGCATCCACGTCGACCTGGTAGTCGGCCGGTGCCACCACCAGCGGCAGCCCGGCGAGCGGGTGATCCGCCGGCAACGCCTCGCCGGCCCGCTGCAGGATGTCGGGCCGCCCGGCCGCCGCCACCGCCGATACGTCGACCGACCCGTAGACGCTGCGGGCCAGCCGGTCCTGCCGGGCCACTGCGTCCAGCCGGGTGAGCCAGTCGGCGGCCAGTTCGGAGTTGCGCGCGCTGCCATCCACCAGGCTGCCGTCGGGCTGCAACACCTGGTAGCCGTCGGCCATCGCCGCGACCTCGTCGTACAGCGCCGGGTCGATGACGGTCAGCACCTCGTCCTGCCGGGCCAGCCGCAGCAGCGTCTCCAGCCGGCCGACGAGTGCACCGGCCAGCGAGTCGTCGCCGAAGACCGCCGGCCCGTCCTCACCGCCGGCCAGCGGCAGCAGGCTGGGACGGGCGTTGAGCACCACGACGGTGGCGATCGGGACGGTCTCGGTTCCCGGGTAGGGCAGGGGTGCGGTGGCATGGCCGAGCACGCCGTAGCTGCCGGCACCCGACCAGCCGCGAACCTCCACCCCCACCAGGTAGGCCGAGTCGGGTTGGCTGAGCCAGGTCTGCTCCTCGGCGTCCGACCCGAGTGCGGCGCTCACCGAGAACTCGGCGGTCTCGCCCGGCTGCAGCGGGTCGCCGTCGTTGATGACCTGCTGGGCGGGGGGTGACTCCAGCACCGCGCCGCCGAGTACCTCGCGTTCGAGGGCGGCGTCCAGTTGCGGCAACGACACGATCGGGGTGGCGTCGCGCCACAGGTGCACCGAGACCCCCCGCAACGGCTGGTCGGACTGGTTGGTGAGGACGCCGGTGATGATCAGGTTGCCGTCGGCCCGCAGCACGGTTGGGCTGATCGACGTCACGGTGATGGCCAGCTCGTCGTCCTGGTCGGCGAGGCTGGTGGGCGCGGTGACCAGCGCAAGTGCCGGAACCATCCCCAGCACCAGGAGCAGCCCCAGCAGCAGGCCGGTCAGGCCGCCGGTGCGTCGCTGGGTGGTCACCGGGCCATCCTAGGTGTCTCGACGCGGGCCCCGTCAGACCGACGGAACCGGGCGGCTGCCGCCATCGCCGAGCATCCGCAGGTCCATGATGGCGAACCCCAGTGCGATCAGCAGGATGAGCACGATCACCCCGTAGGCGGCGGTGAAGCCGACCACCCAGCTGGTGGACGCCAGCGAGAACAGCACGGCGGTGATCATCGCGTTGCCGATCGCGGTTCCGATGCGTTCGGAGACCTGCTTGACCGCGCCCGCGGTGCCGCCGACGGCCGGCGGGATGTGCTGCTGACTGAGGGTCTGGTTGGACGAGTTGATGACGCCGATGCCCCAGCCGGTCAGCACCAGCGGGACCGCCAGCCAGCCGTAGTGGATCTGCGAGCCGACGTCGTCCAGGAACGGCGCCATCACGATGGCGGCGACCATCCCGAAGATGTAGACGACAAAGGCGACCACGATGTTGCGCCGGCCGCGGTCGAGCACGCGCTCACCGGCCCACACCGACGAGTACGCCGAAGCCAGCGCGTTGGGCAGCCCGATCAGGCCGACGAGCAGCGCCGGCGCGCCGAGCCCGCTCTGCAGGAACAGCGCCAGCACCGCGAACACCGAGGTGCCGCCCAGGAACTGGGTGCCGGAGACCAGGATGCCGTTGGTGAACGAGCGGTAGCCGAACAGGTTCAGGTCGACCATCGGTTCGCGGCCGGCCTCCCGGTAGCTGCGCTCCCAGAAGACCCAGGCCACCAGCAGCCCGGCACCCACCGGCAGCAGCAGGAAACCCGCCGCCTGCTTGATCATGAACGGCAGCATGATGCACAGCACCACCAGCGACAACCCGACCATTCCGACCGGGTCGAGGTCGATGTAGGTGCGCACCGGCTCGCCGCGCCGGCGGGCCTCCCGCCGGGTGCGTTCGGCCCCGAACGGCAGCCAGCGGAACGCGAACGCGATCGTCAACAGGCCGATCGGCACGTTCCACAGGAACGAGGCCCGCCAGCCCGCGCCGGCACCCAGCCAGTCGATCAGCAGCCCGGTCAGCGACGGCGCGATGGCGACCGACGCCGAGACCACCAGCCCGAACAGGGCGAACGCCCGGGCGCGTCGGCGTCCCGAGAAGTACTGCAGGATCATGCCGTTGACCTGCGGTGACGACACCCCGGCACCGATGCCCTGCACCAGCCGCATGGCGTTCAGCAGGACCGGTTCGTGTGCGAACGCACAACCCAGCGATCCCAGGGTGTACAGCCCCACCCCCACCACGAAGCTGGTGCTGCGTCCGAACACGTCGCCGATCCGGCCGCAGGCCACCAGGACGATGCCGAACGCCAGCGCGTACCCCGACAGCAGCCACTGCAGGTCGCTCTCGCTGGCGCCGACGTCCAGCTCGATGCTGGGCAGCGCGACGTTGATCGAGCTGATCGCCATCATGACCATGGCCAGGTTGGTGAGCAGCGGCACCAGGATCAGGCCGCGCCGGAACAGCCGGTCGGTGCCCGGCACCCGGATCGGTTCGTCCGGGTTGCTGCCATGCTCAGTCATCTCGCTCCTCATCCGAGGCTGCGTCGTCGCCGCGTCCGCCAGCCTGCTGGTCGGCCCACCAGTCCAGCAGTTCGGCGCGTGCTCGCTCGGCGCCCAGTGGACCATCGGTCATCCGGCGTTCCAGCAGGAACTGGTAGGCGCGGCCCACCTCGGGACCGGGCTTGAGACCAAGCAGTTGCATGATCTGGTTGCCGTCCAGGTCGGGACGCATCGCGCCCAGCTCCTCGGCCGCGGCCAGCTCATCGATCCGGTACTCCAGCTCATCGTAGGCCCGTCGCAGCCGCTCGGCCTTTCGGACATTACGGGTCGTGCAGTCGCTGCGGGTCAGGATGTGCAGCCGTTCCAGCTGGTCACCGGCGTCCCGGACGTAGCGACGAACCGCGGCGTCGGTCCAGCCCGACGACGCCCCACCCGAGGAGCCCTCGGCGTAGCCGTGGAACCGCAGGTGCAGCGCGATCAGGTCGGCGACCGCCTTGACGACGTCCTTGGGGTAGCGCAGCGCGGTCAGCCGCTTGCGCGCCATCTTCGCCCCGACGATGTCGTGGTGGTGGAAGGTGACCTTGCCGCCCTCCACCGCCCGGGTGGCCGGCTTGCCGATGTCGTGCAGCAGGGCCGCCAACCGGACGACCAGGTCGGGCTTGTGGTCGGGGTTGGGTCGGCCGTCGATGTAGTCGCGGGACTTCTCCAGCTCGATGGCCTGCTCCAGCACGGTCAGCGAGTGCTCGTAGACGTCCTTGTGGCGCATGTGTTCGTCGCGTTCAAGTTGCATCGCCGGCAGCTCGGGCAGCACGATGTCGGCGATTCCGGAGCCGACCAGCAGGTCGAGGCCGGGTCGGGGGGCGTCGGTGAGCAGCAGCTTGCTCAGCTCGTCGCGCACCCGCTCGGCGCTGATGATCCGGATCCGGTCGGCCATCTGCTTCATCGCCGCCACCGTCTCGGGCGCGATGTCGAAGTCGAGTTGGGACGCGAACCGGGCGGCCCGCATCATCCGCAGCGGGTCGTCGCCGAAGCTGACCTCGGGTGGGGACGGGGTGCGCAGCCGCCGGTCAGCCAGGTCGGCCAGCCCGCCGTAAGGGTCGACGAACCGCCAGCTGTCGGGGCTGCCGCCGCTGACGTCCAGGGCCATCGCGTTGACTGTGAAGTCGCGGCGGACCAAATCTTCGGCGACGGTGTCGCCGAAGACCACCGCTGGCTTGCGGGAGTCAGCGCGGTAGGTGTCGGCACGGAAGGTGGTGACCTCGATCAGCCAGTCGCGGCCGTCGCGTTCGGCCTGGGCGCTGATGGTGCCGTAGTCACTGCCGATGTCCCAGACGGTGGGGGTGAACCGGCGCAGCAGCCGTTGGGTCTCGGCCGGCCGGGCCGAGGTGGTGAAGTCGAGGTCGTTGCCGAGCTGGCCGAGCAGCGCATCGCGCACCGAACCGCCCACCAGGTAGAGCTGGTGACCGGCGGCTGCGAACAGTTGGCCGAGTTCACCGATGATCGGGCTGGCCGGCAGCAGGGTCGCCAGGGCGGTCTTCTGGGCTCGGCTGATTTCGGACACGGCGTGACATCCTACCTTGACGGGTGCGCCCGGCAGCCTGGACGCGGGCGGCAGAGCTGAGGGTGGCACCGGCAGACGCCGTCACCACGCACAACAGGGCCAGCCAGTCGGTGACGCCGAGCACCTCGCTGAGCAGCAGCCAGCCAGCCACAGCGGCCACCGCGGGCGCCAGCGACTGCAGGATGCTGAACAGCGCCGGCGAGATCCGGCCGAAGGCCACCATGTCCAGGGTGTACGGCAGCACCGAGCTGAACACCCCGACGGCCAGGCCCATGGCCAGCACCCCCGAGGTCCACAGGTTCGCACCGCCGAACGCCACCGCTGGGCCGGCAAGCGTGACCGAGCCGAACAGGCAGGCCATGGTGACCAGATCGGCGCCGGCCCAGTGCCGGCGGGCCCGCACCCCGAGGGTGATGTAGCCGGCCCAGCAGGTGGCGGCGACCAGGATGAAGCCGACGCCGCGCGGGTCGAGCGCCACCGGACGCAGACCCAGCAGCGCCACCCCCACACCAGCCAACCCGGCCCACAGCAGGTCGAGTCGTCCCCGGGAGCCGATGATCGCCACGGCCAGCGGACCCAGGTACTCGATGGTGACCGCGATGCCCAGCGGGATGGTCTCGATGGCCAGGTAGAACGACCAGTTCATGCCGGCCAGCGCCAGGCAGTAGGGCAGGGCGGACAAGACCGCTGTCCTGGTCAGACCCGGCCGCGGTGGGACGGGCCGGCCGCGTAGCCGCTGCAGCCCGGCGCCGACGCCGCGCATGCTGAGCAGCACCACCGCGGCGAAGGTGAAGCGCAGCCAGGCGGCGGTGGTGGGCGGCACCTGAGCGAACAGCCCCTTGCCCAGCGCGGCCCCGATCTCCACACCGACCACCGAACCCAGCGCGGCCAGCACCGCCAGCTCGTGGGAGACCTGGCGGTTGGAGCTGGAGCTGGGGTAGGGGGCGGGCAGGTTCGGCATCTGCTGGCAGGCTACTCGAAGCGGGCCCGGCGGGCCGCGCGCCTCAGCACGCGGATGACAGGGGCTCCCAGGATGGTGACCAGCGCCACGTTGGTGATGGCCCGGCCGGCATTCCAGCCCATGCCGGTGACCAGTTCGTAGGCCAGGAAGCGCCGCAGGTTGTCCGCCGGACCGACGGCCGGGTCGAAGCCCTGCCCGCCGATGCCGACCGCGAATGGCCAGAACGAGAAGTCCATCAGGGTGCCGAAGACGAATCCGGTGATGGCACCGTAGCCAGCGAGCAGCGCGATCTCGGCGCGTCCGCCCAACCTGGGCAGCAGCCCAGCCACCAGCCCGGTGAACCCGGTCGCCAGCATCTGGTGCGGCAGCCACGGTCCGACTCCGCCGACGATCAGCGCGGAGGCGAACAGGGTGGTGTTGCCGAGCACGAAGCCGAAACCTGGACCGAAGACCCGGCCGCCGATGATGACCAGGAAGAAGACCGTTTCGAAGCCGGCGGTGCCGGCGCCCAGTGGACGGGTCACCGCTCCCATTGCGGTCAGGATGCCGAGCAGTGCGAGACCCTTGACGTCCAGTTCGTGCTGCGACAACTGGACGACGACCACCCCGAGCACCAGCGGCAGCAGCGCCGCCAGGATCAGCGGCGCCAGCGTGTCGGCGCCGAGCAACGCGCCGGGACGCAGGAACAGCGGCCAGGCGAACGCGAGCACCCCCATCAGCGCGGCTGTCACCAGCATCACCTTCGACCAGCCCCCGATCGGCAGCGCGGGGGTGGCCCGGCCGACCAGCGTGGCGGGGCGGTGCCGGTGCACGGCGGTGGCGGTCATGCCAGGCCTCCGAGGCTGGCCACCGGCACCGGGACGACCTCGTCCGGGGTGAGCACCGCAGAGGGGTGGAAGACCTTCGCCATCTGCGGGCTGAACGCCGGTGACGAGGTGAGCACGGCGCGGGTCGGGCCGTCCGCGACGATGTCGGCGTCGGCCATGATGATCGCCCGGCCGGTGGCGGCGGCGGCGAACTCCACATCATGGGTGCTGATCACCACGCAGGTGCCGCCGGCGGCGAGCCTGCCGACGATCCGGGCGAGCTGGGCCTTCATGGTGTAGTCCAGCCCGCGAGTGGGTTCGTCGAGCAGCAGCACCTTCGGCCGGCCGGCCAGCTGGATCGCCAGCACCAGGGCCAGCTGCTGGCCCTCGGACAGGTCGCGGGGGTGCCGGTCGCCGGGCAGTTCGACGCCCAGCCGGGTCAGCGCGGCCGCGGTGGTTCCGGCCGGGACGCCGGACTCGT
>NZ_JBASCI010000152.1:0-4343 GCF_049651565.1 Brooklawnia sp. | reverse complement strand
GACCGGGCATTATGCGTGGCGGCCGCGGGAAAGTGCTCGCCCGGGGGCGGGCGGACGGCCCGCGGGTGGGGTCCCGGGGATCAAGTCCCGGGGCGTCCTGGTAGTGGCCCGGGCGGGGCTGCACGGGTCGCTGGGCACTTTGCGTCCCGGACGCCGAAGGATGTACGCGTTTGGCCCTGGAACCGGGCATTATCCGTGCCGATCGCGGGAAAGTGCTCGTCCGGGGGCAAACCGGTCGGCGTGTGGCGCTGGCGGCCCCCGATCAAATAGGACCCTCAAGGGGTACCCCATATGATTGCCTCCATGCGCCCCGATCCCTCCTCCCGGTTTGGCGCGGGCCTGACGCTCGCGCTCCTGTCGGCCTTCTCGTTCGCGACGTCCGGCACGCTCGCGGCCGGGCTGCTGGCAGCCGGCTGGTCACCGTTGGGCGTGGTCATCCCGCGGGTTGCCATCGGGTGCGCTGTCACCCTGGTCTTCGCGCTGGTGGCGTTGCGCGGCCGATGGGACGTGGTGCGCCGCAACTGGCGGGTCATCCTCGGCTACGGCGTGATCTCGATGGCGCTCACCCAGCTCGCGCACTTCAGCGCCGTCCAGTACATGCAGGTCGCCCAGGCGCTGCTCTTCCAGTACCTGGCGCCGGTCGCCATCGTCTTCTGGCTGTGGGCCCGCCGTGGTGAACGGCCGGCCGGCCAGACCGTGCTCGGCGCGATCCTGGCGATGGGCGGCCTGATGCTGGTGCTGCAGGTGGGCGCAGCCGGGTTGTCCTTCGACTACCGGGGCATCCTGTGGTCGACCGTCGCCCTGGTGGGCAACGCCTCCTACTTCATCTTCTCCTCCGACAACCGGCCCGACCTGCCGCCGGTGGTGATGGCTGCGGGCGGCACCCTGGTGGCGTCCGTGCTGCTGGTGGTGGTGGCCCTGCTCGGGCTCCTGCCGTTCCAGACCTCGACCGCCCCGGTGACCTATGCGGGGCTGGACGTGCCCTGGTGGGTTCCGCTGGTGGTGCTGGGCGTGGTCGCCACCGCGGCCGCGTACCTGCTGGGCATCGCCGGGGCGCGGCTGCTGGGCACCCGGCTGGCGTCCTTCGTCGGCCTGGTCGAGGTGCTGTTCGCCATCGTGCTGGCAGCCCTGCTGGTCGGCCAGATCCTGACCGTGTGGCAGTGGGTAGGCGGCATGCTGGTGCTCGGCGGCGTGGTGCTGGTGAAACTGGGCGAGGCCCGCACCGGTACCCGGCCCGTCGTCCTCCGCAGGACGCGGGCGCCCGAGCCCTCGCCGGTCGACCCGCCGCCGGCACCGGCGCAGGTCGAGGATCTGGTCCGCTAGACCGCACCCGCCCCGGATTGGGTGCAGAAAGTGCTGGTCCAGGCGACCAGATGCACCCAGTGGGCGACGCGGTGTCCCGACGGGCTAGATCGGGATGACCAGCGAGCCATCCCCGAAGCTGATCGGTTGGGTCAACTCGTGGTGGTCGACGTGCGCCCGCCAGCACTGCATCTGATAGGGCAGCCGCAGCTCCGAGATCCGGGCCGCCGAGTCGAAGATCTCGCTGGCCTCACCCACCAGCTGCCGGCGGTCACGCTCGGCCAGCCTGCTCACCCCGCGCTGGCTGGTCACCATCTCGATCATGCCCGAGCGGGTGATCGGCACCCACAGCCGGAAGTTACGGCGTTCGATCCGGGGGAAGTACTTGCTGGCCAGCAGGTCGGCGAAGTCGTTCTCGACGGCCCCCGACATCGCCGACGAGTCCACGCTGCGCATCAGGTTGATCAGTCGCCGAACCCACGGCACGGTGTCATCGCGGACCACCTGCCAGCCGGCCACCCACCCGCCCGACTGCAGCGACCGGCTGATCTGGCTGTGCGCAGCATGCTGGTTGACCGGCGGGCCGGTCAGCGGCGACCGGAAGCGTCCCTGCAACAGCACGACGTGGGCGATGCAGGGCTGCACCGGCAGCTCGTCCGCGCGGCCGACCGCGGTCAGCACTCGCTCGTCACCGGCGAACCTTGCCGCGATCGCGGCCGCCCTGGCGTGGTCGGAGTCGATCACCACCACCCCGTGCCCCATCCCGACCAGCCGGTTGATCATGCCCGGCGAGCAGCCGAGGGCGATCACGCGTACCGGCTCGTCGCCGACCAGCCACGTCAATGCGGCGGGCGGCAACGAAGGACGCGTCGATCTGGGCATGGGGCAACTCTAGTGGTGCCGGCTCACATCCCCAGCAGGCGCTCGATGACCACCGCCACACCGTCGTCGGTATTCGCGGGCGCCACCTCGTCAGCCACCTCGCGGACGGCGGGCACCGCGTTCGCCATCGCGACCCCGTGGCCGGCCCACCTGATCATCTCGACGTCATTGGCCGAATCACCCAGCACGACCACCTGTTCGCGGCTGATGCCGCGCTCGGCGGCCAGCATCTCGATGGTGGTGGCCTTGCTCACCCCGGCCGCCGAGATCTCGATGAACGGCACACCTGAGGTGGTCGGCAGCACCCCGACATGGGCGGCCTGTTCACACAGCTCGAACAGTTCGTCCAGCCTGACCTCGTCGCTGCGGGCGATCAACTTCACCGCCGGCTGCGACGCCAGGTGGGTCAACCCGACCTCGGTGAGGGACTGCCTGGTTCTTCCATGGTTGCCGTCCGCCATCAGGTCGAGGTAGCCGGGACCGGGGAGCAGGTCGTAGCCGTGGTTGACCAGGGTGGCGAACCGGGTGTGCGGGGCGACCGGCTGTAGTTCGTCGATGAACGCCCCGATCACCGCCGGATCGATCGGGCGCGACAGCACCACGCTGTCGTCCCTGGCGGCGTAGACCACCGCGCCGTTCGAGCAGACCGCCAACTCGCCCAGCACATCCGGCAGCAACCCGTTCACGTCGACGATGGAGCGCCCGGTGGCTGCCATCACCACTATCCCGGCGTCACTGGCGGCCTCGAGGGCCCGCACTGCCCGATCGGTTATCGACTTGTCCGGCTGGAACAGGGTTCCGTCGAGGTCGGTGACGATCATCCGGACGTTCATCTGGCTCTCTTTCCCTGGCTTGCTACCTGAACCCTAGTGCGCCGATCAGAGGACGCGCCCAGCCCCGCACCCGCCAGGGGTGGTTCAGGCATCGTCGGCGCGCCAGCCGAGCTCATCCCACACCGCTTGGGGAATCATCCGGTCCACCCGGTCCAGCACGTAGTCGGGTTTCTCGTCGTGGGGCAGCGCGCGGACGTCGGCGGCGGTGGCCTCGCCGGTGAGCACCAGCGCCGTCCCCATCCCGCTCCCGCGGGCCATCGTCATGTCGGTCTGCAGCCGATCGCCGACCATCACGACCTCTTCGGGGCTCACGTCCAGGCCCTCGATCGCCAGCCTGGCCATCATCGGGTCGGGTTTGCCGAAGCTGGCCCGGCAGGTGGTCTGGGTGCAGGCCTCGATGGCGGCGGTGATGGCCGCGCAGTCCGGCTCACCCCGGCCGCCGGGGAACGGGCAGAACCGGTCGGGGTTGGTCTGCACCAGGAATGCCCGCTTGTGGTACCAGATCGCGTCGAAGGCGATCTGCAGCTTGCGGTACTCGAAGGTGCGGTCGTAGGAGGCCACCACGATGTCGATCCGGGCCGGGTCGTCGCTGAGCTCGAAGCCGGCGTCCCGCAGCGCCCGCTGCAGTGGTTCCTCGCCGACCACGAACAGCACCGCGTCGGGGTGGTTGGCCAGCAGCCACCGGGTGGTGGTGACAACGGTGTTCGCGATGTCCGCCACCGGGGTGGGCTGGCCGAGGTCGGCGAGCATGTCGGCGTACATCTGCGGGTCCCGGGTCGGGTTGTTGGACAGGAAGCGCACCGGGATCCGGCGGTCACGCAGTTCGGTGACCAGCCGGGCCGCCCCGGGCAGCAGGTGATCGCCGAGGTAGATGGTGCCGTCCATGTCGAAGATGTACGCGGAGTGGAACCGCGTCGGCGCGCTCAGCAGGTCCGGCATGTCGACCTCCCCCGGTGGTGTCGGCCCGGTCAGGGTTTGCCTGCATCGTAAAGGCAGGGCTGGGCTGCCGTGCGCGGCGGGGTGGGCCCGCCGGGTACCGTCGGGGGCGCGGCTGGCCCAGCGGGCTGCCGTGCGCGGCAGGGAACTGCCCCCGCAGGCGGAACCCGCCAGTTCTCCACAGGATCGGACGAGTTTGACCGACCCGGGTGCGGACGGGCGATCTTCCGGTCATGTCCACATCCATGCTCGTCTCCCGGGACGACGCCCTCGTCCAGACCGTCCTCGCCGCCGCTGCCGCCGCCCAGGTTGACCTGGTGGTCGCCCGCGACACCGAGACCCTGCGCCGCAACTGGTCCAGCGCGCCGGTGGTGCTGGTCGGTGCCGACC
>NZ_JBASCI010000151.1:0-2736 GCF_049651565.1 Brooklawnia sp. | reverse complement strand
CGCGAACCTGCCCAGCACTCCCGTGCCGGCCAACGCCCGGGTCAGCGCGTTGCCCACCCCACCGGCCAGCACGGTGCTGGAGATCACCACGCAGACCAGGTAGATGACCAGGAACGCCGGGCCCTTCTGCAGGTTGCCCTCGGTGAACAACTCCAGCGTCCAGGCACCCAGCCCGGCGCCCGCCCCGGCCAGCAACGCCACCGGCAACCGGTAGTTGCGGTAGGCGAACAGCAGGAAGGCCAGTTCGGCGCCCAGCCCCTGCACCAGCCCGGAGTAGAGCGTGGTGATGCCCCAGGCGTTGCCGATCAGCGCCGACACCACCGCGGCGATCACCTCGACCAGGATGGCAGCGCCCGGCTTGCGGATGATCAGCATGCCGAGTGGGCCGCCGAGCATCCAGATGCCGACCGCGATACCGCCCAGGCCGGGGGTGAGTGCGTTCATCGCCTGGTACCAGGCGTAGCCGACGGTGTTCCATGCCACGAAGATCAAGCCGCAGGCGACGCCGAGTACGGCTGCCACCACGATGTCGACCACTCGCCAGCTGTACCTGCTCTTCGGTGCCGGGGTGGTCAGGTCGTCGACCTGCCGGTCGGTGCTGTTGTCTGACATCGGTGCCCTCCGCTCATCAGGGGCACGGGTTCCGGGCCGACCTTCGGCCCGTAGAGCTGTCTCCCTGCGCTGGCATGATCCAGATCAGGTTCGACGGTCGAGGGCTCCGAGCCCTCCTCTCAGCCCGGCGCACCGGGCTCCCGTGTTGTGCGTACCAGCTTACCCGCAAGGTGTGCCGGCACCCAGTGCTGCCCACGCAGGGGCGGCCCGGTCAGACATACTGATCACCATGGGTTCGCAGGTCGAGTTGAGCAAGCCGCACAACTCGCTTCAGCGATTCCTGCTCGTCTGGGGACGCCTGGCGATCACCGCGGCGGCCCTGCTGCTGCAGATCTTCGTCTTCGTGGTGATCCTGCTGGCCGGCAGTTCGGCGGCACCCTGGGTCGGTACCGCCTCGCTGCTGCTCAGCCTGGGGGTGCTGGCGTTCATCCTGAACTCCCGGATCCAGATCGAGTACAAGCTGGCGTGGACGATCCCGATCCTGCTGGCGCCGCTGTTCGCCGGCGCGTTCTACCTGCTGTTCGGCTCCCGCACCGGCGGTCGGCGGCAGGCGGTGCGCTACCGCGAGACGCAGCAGCACGCCGCCCTCGACCAGGCCGGTGCACCCGGGGTGCTGAGCATCCGGGCCGGCCGCGAGGGTGAGGACCTGCCCGCCCTGACCTCGGTGAGCACCGACCTGCTGCCGGTGCTGAGCGTTCCGGCCGACCCGGCCCGGCAGATCCGCTACCTGGAGTCCAGCGGGCCGTTCGTCGCCTACCGGGACACCCACACCACCTACTACCCGGTCGGCGAGGCCGCGTTCGTCGACATGCTCGCCGCGATCGAGGACGCGCGGCGGTGGATCGCGCTGGAGTACTTCATCGTCTCCGACGGCACGATGTGGCGCCAACTGTTCGACGCGTTGGCCGGCAAGGCAGCCGAGGGCGTGGAGATCTGGTTCATGTACGACGACCTGGGCTCGTTCTGGAAACTGCCGTTCGGCTTCATCCGTGACCTGACCAGGGCCGGCATCCGGGTCAAGCCGGTCAACAAGCTCGGCCCCGGCCTGACCCTGCGTTACAACAACCGCGACCACCGCAAGCTGCTGGTGGTGGACGGGCTGGTCGGCTTCACCGGCGGACTGAACATCGCCGACGAGTACATCAACGCCATCGAACGGTTCGGCCACTGGAAGGACACCGCGATCCGGCTGCGCGGGCCCGGCGCCTGGGGGATGGCGGCGCTCTACTTCACGATGTGGAACATGGTCAGCGGCGACCAGGTGGACTACGCACGGCTGCACCCGAGCGAGGAGGAGGTGGCCGCCCAACCGACCGGCAGGGGTCTGGTGGTCAACTACGACGACAGCCCCTACGACGACATCTCGATCGGCTGGGCCGCGTACCGCAACATGATGGCCCGCGCCCACCACCACGTCGACATCATGACCCCCTACCTGGTGCCCACCTCCGAGATGACCAGCCTGCTCACCTCGCTGGCGAAGTCGGGCATCCGGGTCCGGATCATCACCCCGGGCATCCCGGACAAGGCGTACGTCTTCGCGGTGACGAGGTCCAACTACCGTCCACTGGTCGAGGCGGGGGTGGAGGTGTACGAGTACAGTCCGGGTTTCCTGCACGCCAAGCAGGTGGTCGTGGACGACGAGGTGGCCATCCTGGGCACCATCAACTTCGACTTCCGCAGCTTCTACCTGCACCAGGAGAACGCGGTCTGGATGTACCGCACCCCGGTGATCGCCGAGATGGCAGCCGACTTCGACGCCACGGTGGCCCAGTCGCGCCGGATCACACTGGCCGACGTCCACGCCACCCCGTGGTGGCGCCGTGCGATCTGGACAGTGCTGCGCACCTTCTCCCCGCTGATGTGACCGTCGGCCGGCGGCCGCGTCGGGGGCGGCTGCCAGAATGGGGTCATGACCAGCGATCCCCACAGCCCTGCAGCCCTCGCCGCGGTGACCGGCGCGACCACCCTGGCCTGGTACGCCATGCCCGACCTCATCCGTTCCCGGACGCTGCGCGCCCTGCTCAAGACCACCGCCCTGGGTGGCGCCACCGGTTACATCGTGAAAGCGGCCGCCAGGCAGGGCTTCGACCTCGGTGAGGTGCTGGAGGGCCAGGTCTGGGG
>NZ_JBASCI010000150.1:0-10602 GCF_049651565.1 Brooklawnia sp. | reverse complement strand
CACCCACCTGGACGCGGACGCCGAGTCGTGCCGCTGGGCCGGCCGGTTGGTGGGGGAGTTGCTGGCGTCCTGACGGCTGGGCACCCGACATAGGGTAGAAGGACAGCACAGTCCCCAATACCCCAGCAGAGGAGAACACCAATGGCCGAACTGGACGGCAAGCGAGTCGCGTTCCTGCTCACCAACGGTTACGAGGACAGCGAACTCACCAGTCCCTGGGAGGCGGTGACCGAGGCGGGCGCGCAGGCTACCCTGGTCTCGCCGGAGCGGGGCACCATCGAGGGCAAGAAGGGCCACCAGGCGAAGGTCGACGAACTCGTGGCGGACGCCGACCCGGCGGCCTTCGACGCGCTGGTACTGCCCGGCGGTGTGGTGAACGCCGACAAGATCCGGATGGACGAGGACGCGGTCGCGTTCACCCGGCACTTCTTCGACGAGGGCAAGCCGGTGGGCGTGATCTGCCACGGCGGCTGGATCCTCGCCGACGCCGAGGTGCTGAAGGGTCGCACCCTGACCTCCTACCCAAGCCTGAAGACCGACCTGCGCAACGCAGGCGCCACCTGGGTGGACGAGGAGGTGCACGTCGACGACGGGTTGGTCTCCAGCCGGACGCCCAAGGACCTGCCGGCGTTCAACGCCAAGCTGATCGAGGAGTTCGCGGAGGGCCGCCACTGACCTGGTCCCACCCCTGCCACTGACGCAAGCCGCCCCTGCCGACCCGGTTCGGCGGGGGCGGTTGTCGTCCCACCGGCGAACCGGGCCCGGGCTGCACCAGACTGGAACCATGCAGATAACCCATCTCGGCCACTCCTGCGTCCTGATCGAGACCGCCGACCAGCGCGTGCTGGTCGACCCGGGCGACTTCAGCACCGCCTGGCGCGGGCTCACCGACCTGGACGCGGTGCTGGTCACCCACCAGCACCCCGACCACGCCGACCCGACCCACCTGCCGGAGCTGTTGGCGGACAACCCGCGCGCGATGGTGGCGGTGGAGCACACCGTCGCCGACATCGTGGACCTGCCCGACGACGTCCGCCGGCTCGGGCCGGACGAGATCATCGATCTGGGTTCGTTGCAGGTGAACACCATTGGCGGTCAGCACGCCGTGATCCACCGCGACTACCCCCGGATCGGCAACGTTGGCTTCGTCTTCCGCAGTGAGGGCGAGCCCAGCGTCCTGCACCCGGGAGACTGCCTCGATGCGGTGTCGGAGGGCATCGACATCGCGTTGATCCCGGCGTTCGGGCCGTGGTCAGCGACCCGGGAGACCATCGACTTCACCCGCCAGGTCGGCGCACCCCAGGGCTTCCTGATTCACGAGGGGTTGTTGAACGACCGCGGTCACGCCCTGATCGTCAGGCACATCACCGCGTTGACCCGGACAACTCTGGTGGACGTTCGCGATACTCGGCCCTGGCAGCCCTGATCCCAGGCAGCCTTGCCGGTTCGGGCAGTGATGCCAGCATCATCGCGCAGACCATTGCGGCGCCGCCGACCAGGGTGCGCCAGCCGATTTCCTCCTGTCCGGCCGCGATCGCGAAGAACGCCGCCCAGATCGGTTCGGAGCTCATGATCACTGCGGCCCGGGTGGCCTCAACCCTGGCCTGCGCCCAGACCTGCAGGACGATCGCCAGCGCCCCGCACAGCACCGCCAGGTAGAGCACCGCCCACCAGTCGGCCGCCCGCTGCGGCAGTGCGATACCGCCCGGCAGCGCCGCCAGCACGCAGACGGCCGCCACCGTGACGGTCTGGACGGTGCTCAGCGGCAGGGACAGCGCCTGGGTGCTGACCCGTCCGGTGTAGGCGATGTGCCCGGCGTAGGCGAGCGCGCTGAGCACGGTGAGGAACTCGCCCCAGCCGAACCGGGTGGCGCCGACGCCCGGCATCAGCGTCAGCAGGCCCAACCCGGCGGTCGCCAGCGCAACCGCCAGCCAGACCCGCCGACCGACCCGTGCCTTCAGCAGCACGGCCTCCAGGATCGGGGTCATCACCACGTACAACCCGGTCAGGAAACCCGAGATGGACGCGCTGGTCTGGGCCAGGCCGTAGGTCTGCAGCAGTTGGCCCGCCCCGTACAGGGCGCCCATCACCAGACCGTGCCGCACGGTGGTGGCGTCCATCCGCAGCCGGCGGCGCAGCACCACCACCAACAGCAGCGCGGCGATCGTGAACCGCACCGCAAGCAGGTCGGACGCGTCCATCCGCGCCAACATGTCCTTGAGGACGAAGAACGTGGAGCCCCACAGCACCGCCATCAGCATCAGGCTGGCGGGGGCCAGGCGATCTACCATCAAGTTGCCCGGATCACCACAATCGAACCCATGGGCAGCTCATCGCCCTCGGTCAGTTCCTTGCCGTCGGCATCGGTGAGCCTGACCACCCGACCCTGCCTGATCGGCAGGTCGCCCTCCCACTGCACCTCGACCTCGAAGCCGGCGTCGGTGAGCTTCTTGCTGGCGTCGGCGACGGCATGGTTGCGTTCCACCCTGGGCAGCTTGACGATCTGCTGCCCCTTGCTGACGACCAGCGTCACCGTGTCGCCGCGGTGGCCGGTGCCGCCGGCTGGCTGCTGGCTGATGACCGATCCGGCCGGGATCGTGTCGTGGTTGGCCTGGGGCCCGGTAGCGACCTGGAACCCGGCTTCGGTGAGCGTCTTCTGGGCGTCCGCCAGCTTCCTGTTGACCACGCTGGGGATGGTAAGCGGTTCGCGTCCCTTGGAGATCGTCAGGTCGACCGCGGTGCCGCGCTTCAGCAGCTCGCCCTCGGCCTGGCTGGCCCACACCACGAAGCCGACGGCGGCCTGCTCGTCCCACGCCTCGGTGATCTCACCGGCCTGCAGGTTGGCCGCCGTGAGGGCCTGCCTGGCGTCGTCCAGCATTAGCCCGACCAGCGCCGGGGCGGGATAGCGTTCGCGGCCGAGCGAGACCACCGCCGTCATGGCGGCGTTTCGCAGTGCCCGTTCGCCGGGGGCCGGATCGGAACTGATCACGATGCCTGCCGGTACGGTCTCGGAGTATGCCTCGGTGAAGGTGATCGCCATGCCGTTGGCCTCGGCGATCGCGGCTGCTTCGGACTGGGGCTGGTTGACCACCGCCGGGGTGGTCACGTACCGACCGGACGCCAGCCACCAGCTGCCCGTCCCGACCGTCAGGGTCAGCACCAGCACCAGTACGGTCACCAGGAACGCTCGTCGCCTTCGGTAGGTGCGCTGCGACAACCTCGGGAACCGCTCGCTGGCGGGGACATCAACAGCAGCGGGCCTGGGCGGTCGGTACGGCTCGACCGGACGGGGCCGCACCCTGGGCTCGACCACAGCCGGCATCGGTTCCACCGGGGTGACCGGGCCACCGTGGTCGACCGGGGATTCGTCGACCGCCTCAGGCCGGACGGCGGCCAGCACCGAGGTGGCGGCCTCCTCCGGCGCTATCACCTGGGTCTGGTCAATGGCCCACGGCATGGCCGCAGCCGGGAACACCATGGTGGCCAGGGCATCGTCGCTACGCACCCCGCGCTCCAGGGCGCGCTTGACAGCGCGCACCCGGCGCAGCAGTTCGCGGCCGTCGGCTGGCCGGGCCTGGGGGTTGCGGCGGGTGCAGGCGGCGACCAGCGCGTCCAGGTAGTCGGGGACCGGGTCGCGGCGGGCCTGGCCCGGGTGCTTGCTGGCCAGTACCTCCGACGGCAGCGGGACGTCCTCGTTGACGTGCCGGTAGGCCACCGTGATGGGGGCGTCGCCGGTGTAGGGCTTGGAGCCGGTGAGCATCTCGAACAGCATGATGCCGGTGGAGTAGACGTCCGACCACGGCTGGGCGCGGCCGGTGGTCAACAGCTCCGGCGGCAGGTAGCTGACCGTGCCGATCAGCAGGCCCTGGGTGTGGGTGGAGGTCTGGTTGGTCATCACCCTGGCCAGCCCGAAGTCGGCCACCTTGACCGCACCGCGGTTGCTGATCAGCACGTTCTCGGGCTTGACGTCGCGGTGCACCAGCCCGGATTCGTGGGCCGCCGCCAGCGCGGCCGCCACCGGTTCGATCAGTTGAACCGCCCGCAACGGGCTGATCGGTGCCTCCCGGGTGATGACCGAGCGCAGCGTGCTGCCCTCGACGAACTCCATCACGATGTAGGGCCGGCCGTGGTCGTGGCCCTGGTCGAAGATGCTGACCACGCTCTTGTCGGACAGTCGGGCCGCCGAGCGGGCCTCACGGTCGAACTTGGCGACGAAGTCGGCGTCATCGCCGAGCCCCTCGTGCATGACCTTGATCGCGACGACTCGTTCCAGCCGGCGGTCCCAGGCCCGGTAGACCGTGGCCATGCCGCCGCGCGCCAGCCGTTGGAGTACTTCGTAGCGACCGTCCAGCACGTCGCCGACCAGGCGGTCGGTACCGGTTCCGGTCTTGGTCACATCTGCTCCGGTTGCTCGCGGGCGGGTGGGGGCAAGTCCCAACCAGTGTAGGTCCCCAGACGGCAACCGCCACTTGCGGTGCGTGGCGTTTCGCGCTGCCCTAGGGTTGGACCGTGACCGCAATGCTGGGTTTGAAGACGCGGCTGGCCCTTTCCCGGACCTTGGCCTGGGTAGGCCTCCAGGCCGCGCCCCACGCGCTGGGGGAGCTGGTCGGCGCGCTGTGTGCCGGCCGGGTGGACGTGATAGTGATCGTGCAACCGGATGCCAGCGTCGAGGACCTGCTGCTCGGCTACCGCACCGCACTGGAGGCCTCCGACGGCCGGGCGGTCCTGGGCCTGGCGACCTCGGAGTCGCTGGCCCGCCAGGCCCGCGCCGACATGGTCGCCGCGGATGCGGTGGTGGCCCCGATCAGGGCCCATGAGTATGCGCTCACCCTGGCGGTGGCGAACAACCGGACCGATCTTGATCGGGCGGCGCGGGACGTCAACGCCGACGCGATGGTGGTGACCGCCGACCTGGTGGACCGTGCGGTGGCGCTGGCGCCGCCGACCCTCCCGGACGCCAAGCCATGGTTCGCGCAGGTCAACTCGGTCAGTCAGGCCCGCTCGGCGGTGGCAGCCGGGGCCCGGCGGCTCGCCCTGCCGGCGATCATCTCGCAACGGCGGCTGGGGATGTCACCGCGCCAGTTCGTCACGTCCTACCGGGAGACCCTCGCCGGCAGTTGGCGCGACGAGATGGAGCAGGTCACCTTCGCCGCTCTGCACGGCGGTGCGCAGGTGTTGGGACGCAGCTTCGCCCTCGGTTGGCCGGAGGCGGCTGGGCTCAGCCGTCCGGCCCCGGACGCCCCGCCTGCGCAGGCCCAGCCCTACCATGCCGCCGTGGAAGACGACCTGTGGGACGGCACCGGGCGCCGGGAACGTGGGCCGGACGACCACTGGTGAGCTGACCCACCGGCATCCCGGCCAGGTGCCCGGTTCAGCTGGCGCGCTGGACACACTGCCGGGCCAGCTCGACCAGTGCTGTCCGTCCGGGCCCGGTGATGTCGATCTCGTCCAGTGCCGCGAGCGCCCTGGCATGGTCGGCGCTGATGGCCTGTTCGATCTCGGCCACCGCGCCGGAGCCGGCGATGATTGCCCGGGCCCGGTCGATCTGGGCGTCGGTCAGGTCGGGCCGTCCCAGCATCGAACCCAGGGCACCCCGGTCGGCGGCGTCCACCGCGGCCAGCACCCTGGCCAGCAGGACGGTGCGCTTGCCCTCCCGCAGGTCGCCGGCGGCCGGTTTGCCGGTCTGCGCCTGGTCGGCGAACACCCCCAGCAGGTCGTCGCGCAACTGGAAGGCCCGCCCCAGCGCCAGCCCGTAGCGTCCCAACCCAGCCAGCACGGCGTCCGATCCGCCGCCGGCCGCCGCCCCGAACTGGACCGGCCGCTGCACGGTGTAGCGGGAGGTCTTCTCCTCCAGCACCTTCGCGGCCACCTCCTCGGCGCCGGCCCGCGAACCGACCCCGTACTGCGCGTACAGGTCGAGCACCTGGCCGGCGTTGACCTCGCTGCGGGCCGCGTGCCAGTAGCCGCGGCAGGCCCGCCAGGCGGTGGCATCAAGACCGGCGTCGTCGGCCAGTTCACCCGACCACACCAGTAACTGGTCGCCGAGCAGCACCGCCATCGCCCGGCCGAACTCGGCGGCGTCGCCCAGACCCTGCTGCCCGCGGTGCCACTGCTCGAACTGGCGGTGGGCGGCTGGGCGGCCGCGCCTGGTGTCGGCGTCATCCAGCACGTCGTCGTGCACCAGCACCCCGACGTGCAGCAGCTCGATCGCGGTGATGGCCCGCCACAGGGCATTGGGCACCCGGTCGGTCCCGGCAGCCGCGACGAACCCCCAGTACGCGAAGGCGGGACGCAGCCGCTTGCCGCCGGCCAGCAGGTCACCGGCCACCTCGGTCAGCATGGTCAACGACGGCGACACCGGCTCCAGCCGCCGGCTCACGCCGGCCAGGAAGGCGGCCATCTCGGCATCGATACGGTCGCGGAACGCCTTCGACGTCGGGTCGGCCGGGGTGAGCTGCATGACCGACAACCTAGCCGATCGGCCTACAATCACCCTCGTGCCGAGGGACCAGACGATAGGTGAGCTGCTGGCGTACGCCACCGAGCCGACGTTCAGCTTCGAGTTCTTCCCGCCACGTGATGAGGCCGGCCAGCAGCTGCTCACCAGGACGATCAGCGAGCTGCAGCCGCTGCGTCCCGACTGGGTGTCGGTCACCTACGGCGCCAACGGCTCCAGCCGGCAGCGCACGCTGGACGCCACGATGGCGATCATCGCCTCCACCGACCTGCGGGTGATGGGGCACCTGACCTGCACCGGGCAGACCGTGGACGAGCTCAAGGCGGTGATCGACGCCTACGGGGACGCCGGGGTCCGCAACATCCTGGCGATCCGCGGCGACATGCCGGGCGGGCCGTCGGTGCCGTGGGAGCGGCACCCGGGCGGCCTGGCCAACGCCACCGAGCTGGTCGAACTGGTCCGCTCGCGCGGCGACTTCTGCGTCGGGGTGGCGGCGTTCCCGGACGGGCACTCCACCTCGACCCTCGAGCAGGACGCCCAGATCCTGCTGGGCAAGCAGCAGGCCGGTGCCAGCTTCGCCGTCACCCAGTTGTTCTTCGAACTCGGACACTACTTCGAGCTGGTCGGCCGAGCCCGCAGCGCCGGCTGCACGCTGCCGATCGTGCCGGGCATCATGCCGGTCACCAGCGTCAGGCAGTTGGGGCGGTTCGCCGAGATGTCCGGCGCCGACATCCCGGCCCGGGTGGCCGAGCGGTTGTTGGCCGCGCCGGACGACCCGGAGCAGGTACGGATCACCGGCTCCCGGATCGCCGCCGAACTGTGCGAGCGGCTGCTGGCCGGACGGGCGCCCGGCCTGCACTTCTTCACGCAGAATCGCTCAGTGGCAACTCGAGAAATTCTCGCCATGCTCCGGGCTGGCCATCGGTGAGGTCGATGGTGACCAGCCGCCTGGTCGGCCGGGTCAGCGCGACGTAGAGCACCCGGATCCCGCCCGGGGTCTGGTCGACGATCTCGTCGGGCCCGACCACTACGGTGGCGTCGTACTCCAGCCCCTTCGACTGCAGTGCGCTGAGCACGCTGGTGCGTTCCCGCACTCCGGCCGGCAGGGGCAACGCCTCCACGGCCTCGGCCACCGACCGGCGGCGGGAACCGGCCGTGATCACGGCGATGGTGCCCTCGACCTCGCCACCGAGCTGGCTGAGCACCCGGGTTAACGACTCGTCCAGCCGGTCCGGGGGGCTGGTCAGCAACCGCGGCGCCACCCCGGTGCGCCGGACCGCGCGCGGCAGGTCGGCGTCCGGGTACACCTGGGTGATCACCTCGCCGGCCAGCTCCATCACCTCGGCCGGCGAGCGGTAGTTGGTGGACAGCCTGTAGGTGCGGGACGGTCCGCGGCCGATCAGGTCGCGGATCGCCCGGCGGGTCTCCTCGTTGTTCGGGTACGAGCTCTGCGCCGGGTCGCCCACCAGCGTCCAGGACGACTGCGGCCCGCGGCGGCGCAGCATCCGCCACTGCATGGGAGTGATGTCCTGGGTCTCGTCGACCAGGATGTGGGCGTGGGTGACCGCCAGGTCGTCGTCGGGCTCGGTGTGCTGCCGGGTGGTCAGCCGGTCGGCCAGCGTCACCAGCTCGGAGACATCCGAGCCGTCGGCCAGGAAGAGCGTCGGATCGACCTCCTCCTCGACCGGCGCCGGCCCGATCATCGCAGCCAGCTCGTCCAGCAGGGCGATGTCGCTGACCGACCAGTTGGGCCGCGGCAGTTCGCTGTTGGGGATGAACCCGCGGGCATGCTGCAGGCTGTCGGACAGCGCATGGCGCTCGGCGTCGTTGAGCACGTCGTGGGACACCTTGTGCAGGAACACCGGGTCGGCCAGCCGGGTCAGCACCGTCTCGGGGTTCAGCTTCGGCCACCAGGCGTTCAGGAACATGACGTAGCTCGCCTGCGAGGTCACGATCTCGTCGAAGATCTCGCGCGGCAGGTCGAGCAGGGCCGCGATGTCGGTGGGCAGCTTGGCCCACAACGCGTCGGTGAGCGCCTTCTCGGCTGCCGGACGGGCCCGATTAGCCTTGTGGGAGGTCAGTACTTCGCGGCGGATGGTGGACAGTTCGGCCGCCTCGAGGGTGAGGATCTCGCCCTTGACACTGACCCGCAGCCGGGTCTTGTCGGCGATCAGCGGCTCGTGCACCGCACGGCGCAGCACCTGCACCATGCGCAAACTGCCCTTGACCATGGCGGCGTCCCCGTCGTCCACCAGTTGGCTGCTGAAGCCGAGCACGTCGGTGGCCAGTTCACCGACCGACTTCAGGGTGACCGAGTCCTCGCCCAGGCCGGGCAGCACCCGTTCGATGTAACGCATGAACAGGTCGGTCGGGCCGACGACCAGGACGCCACCCTGCTCCAGCCGCTTGCGGTGGGTGTACAGCAGGAAGGCGGCCCGGTGCAGCGCGACCACCGTCTTGCCGGTGCCCGGGCCGCCGGAGATGATGGTCACGCCCTGGTAGGGGGCGCGGATGGCCTCGTCCTGCTCGGCCTGGATGGTGGCGACGATGTCGCGCATCCGCGGGCCGCGGGCCCGCTTCAATGACGCCAGCAGCGCCCCCTCGCCGATCACCACAAGGTCGGTGTCGACACTGTCGTCGAGCAGGTCGTCCTCGATGCCGACCACCACTTCGTCCCGACAGCGCAGCACGCGTCGGCGCACCACGCCCATCGGGTCGGCCGCGGTGGCGCGGTAGAACGGTTCGGCGGCCGGCGCTCGCCAGTCGATCACCAGCGGCTCGTAGTCATCGTCGCGGACGCCGATGCGTCCGACGTACCGCTTCTCCTTCGACCGGAAGTCCAGACGGCCGAAGACCAGGCCCTCGTGCTGCGCGTCCAGGATCGCCAGGCGCCTGGCGGCCTGGTAGGCGAAGGCGTCGCGCTCGAAGAGTGCGGTGCCGTCCTCCTCCCGCATCCAGTCGGCGCGATCGGTCTGGAACTTGGCACGGCTCTCCGCCTCGACGTTTCTTGCCGAGGCGGTCGCCGTCTCCAGGTGCTCGTACACCTTGTCGACGTGTGCCTGTTCGATGGCCAGCTCGTTGGCCAGGATCTCGGACTCGTTCGGGGTGCTGATTTCGGTCAACTTGATCCATCCTCAGAAAAAGACCTGAGGATCAAGCCTACTCCTTCGCACCAAGGGCGACCCTAGTTGCTCAGCTTGGCGCCGGAGGGGCCGTTGTAGATGGAGCCACCCTGGAAGTACTGGATGGTGCCATCTGCGTAGTCCATCTCGTCGGTTGTCGGGGCGCCGAGCCGGCTGCGCACGTTGGGGTCGAGGCGGTAGTGGTCCCAGATCGCTCCGGTGATCGCGTGCGAGCCGTGCTCCTCGGTCCAGATGATCACGCCGGTGTCGAACGAGACCAGCCGCGAACCGGCCACGGGGCCGTCGGATTCGATGCCGACTGCGGTGCCCAGCGGACCGTTGACCCCGCCCAGTTCGTCGTAGCGGGCGCCGATGCCGTTGATCACCGGCACCGTGCCGGCCAGCTCGCCGCGGTCGAACCGCTCCAGGCCGTTGTAGTCAATCAGGCTGATCAACTTGTTGGCGTACTGCGGGTCGGTGGCATAGCCAGCGGCATGGATGGCGCGGGCGAACTCGCGTGGGTCGGATGTCCGGAACGCCGGGGCGTACCTGCTGTTGTTGCGCAGGAAGTGGCCGTGGTCGAGGATCGAGTCGGTGAGTGACTGGTAGGAGCGGAAGTAGGCCATCACCGTGACGTTCTGGCCGTTGATGACCTCCCAGGTCGGCAGCTGCACGCAGTTGGTGACATACGGGCCGTTGTTCGAGCTGCACTTGACGCCGAAGTAGGCCTGGCCATAGCGGGACAGCGTGCTGCCGCCCCAGCCAGATTCCAGGATCGCCTGGGCAAGGGTTACCGAGGCCGGGACGCCATACTCGCGCTGGGTTTCCTGGGCCATCGGGGCGACCGCGTTGATGAAGGCCGAGACCTTGTCGTAGGAGACCAGTTCCGGGCTCCGGTTGGCGGGGGAGGCGGGCTCTTCACTGGGTTCCTCGGTGTGCTCCTCAGAAGGTTCCTCGGTGGGCTCCGGGGACGGTTGGGGACTCGGGTCCCCGCTGGGTTCCGGGCTGGGGTGCTCGCTGGGT
>NZ_JBASCI010000149.1:0-12500 GCF_049651565.1 Brooklawnia sp. | reverse complement strand
TACAGATGTTCGAGGAAGCTTTCTCGCGGCGGATGTGCTGCTCGCGGGTCTGCAGCGCCAGCCGCAGCGCCGGCGCGCCGTCGGCGTCCTTCGACACACCCACCAGGCGGCCGGGCAGTTGGCGTTCGGTGCCAACCCGCGACGCGATGTAGCCGGCGTGCGGGCCGCCGTAGAACAGGGGGACGCCGAACCGTTGCGTGCTTCCGACCGCGATGTCGGCTCCCCACTCGCCCGGCGGGGTGACCAGCGTCAGCGCCAGCAGGTCGGCCGCGGCCACCATCTGCGCGCCGACCGCGTGGGCGGCCTCGGCGAGGGCCGCCAGTTCTGCGGTCGGCTGCAGCCGGCCGTTGGTGGTGGGGGTCTGGACGATCACGCAGAATGCCCGGGGCAGGTCGACGGCTTCGATCAGTGGTCCGTCGGCGACCACTAGTTCAATGTCCATCGACCGCATCCGGGTCTGCAGCACCGCCAGCGACTGCGGCAGCAGGTCGGCGGACGCCAGCACCACCTCGCCTGATCTGGTGATCCGGCGGGCCATCGCGGCCGCCTCGGCGACGGCGGTGGCCTCGTCGAGCAGGCTGGCACCGGCGATCGGCAGGCCGGTGAGGTCGGTGACCGCGGTCTGGAAGTTGAGCAGCATCTCCAGCCGGCCCTGGCTGATCTCGGGCTGGTACGGAGTGTATGCGGTGTACCAGGCCGGGTCCTCCAGAACGTTGCGCCGGATGACCGACGGGGTCACGGTGCCGTGGTAGCCGAGCCCGATCATCGCCCGGCCGGGATTGTTGCGGCTGGCGAGGTCGGCGAGCCGCGCCTGAACAGCGGCCTCGGGGCGCGCGGGCGGCAGGTTCAGTTCTTGGTCAACGATGGCCTCGGGCATCGCCCGATCGGACAGTTCGGCAAGGCTGGTCAGTCCGAGGAACTCGAGCATCCGTTGCTGCTGGCTGGGGTCGGGGCCGAGGTGACGGTTGACGAAGGAGGACACTCCCCCAGCGTAGTTGGTCGGCTCAGTTGGCCTGGCGCAGTTGCCGTCGGCGTGACAACTCGTCGCTGGGTGCCTGCTCGTGGTTCGGCTCGACCGGCAGCGCCAGCAGGGTGCCCTCGAGGTCGCGCCACACCCCGCCCAGCGCGATGGCGAACATCCCCTGGCCGCCGCGCAGCAGGTCGACCACCTCGTGGTCGGTGGTGCACTCGTAGACCGAGACGCCGTCGCTCATCAAGGTGACCTGCGACAGGTCCTGCACTCCCCGCTGGCGCAGGTGGTCGATCGCTGTGCGGATCTGCTGCAGCGAGATGCCGGCGTCGAGCAGCTTCTTGACCACCTTCAGCATCAGGATGTCGCGGAACGAGTAGAGCCGCTGGGTGCCGGAGCCTTCGGCATCCCGGATCTCGGGGGTGACCAGGCCGGTCCTGGCCCAGTAGTCGAGTTGTCGGTAGGTGATGCCGGCGAGCTGGCAGGCGACCGGACCCCGGAACCCCAGGTCTTCGGGCAGCGGCCCGAAGTCGCCGTCGAACAGCGCGTCCTGCGCGCCCTTGGCAGGGTGCTCAACCTGCGGACTGCTCATGCGACTCTCCTCACCACAGCAGTGTAACTTCACCGGGGTGGTTGAGACGCTAGGTCGTCGCTCAGCCCCGGGCAATCACCGCCACGCAACAGTTTCCTTGCCCGCAGCCGGCCACCGGCCGACTGATCGCGGGTTGGCAAGGCAGTTCAGTGCTCGAAGTCGTCGGGGGTGATGGTGTCCAGGAACTCCCGGAACTTCTCCACCTCGTCCTCGGCAGGCTCGAAAAGCTCAACCCCTACTTGATCCATCAGCTCCCGGGTGCACATCACCTTGAATCCGGCCCGCAGCGCCAGCGCCACCAGGTCGGAGGGCCGGGCGCTGATCACGGTGCCGTCGACCCACAGTTCGGCGAAGAAGGTGCCGTCATTGACGTTGGTGATGCGTCCTTCCAGGTCGACGTGGCCCAGCTGGGTCAGGATGTCGGCCATCAGGTCGTGGGTCATCGGTCGGGGCGGCACGATGCCCTCCAGCGCGTTGACGATTGCGGACGCCTCGGCCGCGCCGATCCAGATCGGCAGGTAGCGGTGCCCGCCGGACTCCTTCAACAGCAGCATCGGAGCGTTGGACGGCACCTCGACTCGCACACCGATGATGTCAAGTTCGATCACGCCATCACCCTTACCCTTCGAGCAACGTATACATCATCGCAGCGTGGGCGTGCACCACCAGCTGGCTGACCTCGTGCATGGTCTGGGCCGGGTTCGAGCTGCGCACCAGGTGGGGACGGGCCGCCTGCTCCACCAGCCAGGCCTCGCGTTCGGCTGCCTGCTTGATGGCGCGCAGGTGCCGGGTGTCCATGCCGTAGGTCTGAAGCTTGCGGGCCACCACACACATGGTGAGGGCCTCGCGTCCGTAGTAGATCGAACCCCGGCGGGGCACCACCATCTGCTGCCGCTCGAGCTCGATCAGGGTGGCCTCCGACAGTCCGCTCACCTGCAACAGCTCACGCCGGGTGAGCTTCATCGGGCGGTCGTTGTTGCGACCGTGCGCGACGGGTTCGGCAGTGGTTGCCGGCTGGGCGGGAGCGGCCGGCGCGGGCACCGGGGCCTCGGCGGTGGTGGGTTCGATGCCGCGGTCCATCAGCGCCAGGTTCTCCCGGATGACCTTGAGCGGCAGGTAGTGGTCACGCTGCATCCGCAGGATGTAACGCAGGCGGTCGACGTCGGCCTCGGAGTAGCGGCGGTATCCGGACGGGGCCCGTTCAGGCGCGACGAGCCCCTCGCTCTCCAGGAATCGGATCTTGGAGATTGATATGTCGGGGAACTCGCTCTTCAGTAACGGGAGAACCTGTCCGATACTGCGCTTGGCCGCCGCCGGCATCAACGCAACCCGTGCTCACTCACGAAGAAGAGCATCCGGAACTTGCCGATCTGCACCTCATCCCCCGGACGCAGCACCGCGGCCTGGTCAACCAGCGTCCGGTTGACGTAGGTGCCGTTCAGGCTTCCCTTGTCGATCAGGGTGACCTTGCTCTCCCGCATCACGAACTCGGCATGGTGCCGCGAAACCGTGATGTCATCGAGGAAGATATCTGACTTGGGGCTGCGTCCGGCGGTGACGATCTCTTTGTCGAGCAGGTACCGGGCACCGACGTCGGGGCCGCGGGTGACAATGAGCAGCGCATTGCCGGCTGGCAGGCTGCTCAACGCGTCGGCGTCCTCGGCGCTGATCTCGAGGGTGCGGGGATCCTCCTCGGGCACGATGATGACGCGGGTGGTATCCGACGTGGATGCCGTGGGGGCCAACGCACTACCGCACTTCGAGCAGAAGTTACTGCCCACGGGGTTGGAATGACCGCACTTGCTGCATTCGATCATGGTCCCAGGCTTCCTTGTCTTGAGGGCGGATGTGTGCAGTGTAGTCGAGCAGTCCCCCGACGCAGCGTTACTCCCCGATGAGTTCGGCGTAGGCCTCGGCGTCCAGCAGGGCGTCGAGTTCGGCAGGGTCGGACATCTCGACGTCGAACAGCCAACCCTCACCATACGGGTCCTCGCCGATCGACTCCGGTTCCTCGGTGACCGCCTCGTTGACCGAGGTCACCACGCCCGATACCGGCGCGTAGAGGTCGGACACCGACTTGGTGGATTCCAGTTCGCCGCAGGCGTCCCCGGCGACCACCGTCGAGCCGACGGTGGGCAGCGAGACGTAGACGATGTCGCCCATCTCGCTGGTCGCGAAGTCGGTGACACCGATCCGGGCCACCTTCGAGTCGTCCGATCGCACCCATTCGTGCTCGCTGCTGTACCGAAGATCGTCGGGCAACTCGCTCATTACTTCCTCCGTTGGAAATCGTCGCTTCCTGACAGGCTCACGCTATCGCCACTTCGGCCGGTTCGCTATGCGGGCTCGGCATACCGGGGGGCTCGGGGTTGGTGCAGGCTGAAGATGTTGACCTGGTCGAGTTCCTCGATCGCGGTCGATCCCCCGACCTTCTGGCTCTCCACCTGGCTCACCAGGCCTCCGCGGAAACGCGCACCCTCGGCCAGCGAATGCGAGTCGCCGATGGCCTCGATGACGATCGGCAGGGTGATCAGTTGGTCGTCGATCAGCAGACCTTGCGGCGACTCGGTGACCCAGCTCTGCGCAACCAGCCGGACCGAGTCGTTCACCTCGATCACCTCGGCGCCGGCGTCCCGCAGCTCCTGGATGGCGTCCAGCATCAGGTCGGCGGTGATCCGTCCCTCGGGCGCCGAGATGGTGATCCGCACACCCGGACCGACCGCCGGGGCGGTGCCGGCCAGGATGGCCAGGCCGTCGGCGCGGCGCTGGGCCTCGGCCCGGGCGACCTCGTCGGCGTCCACCCCGGACTGCAAGGCGTCCCTGGTGCGTTCGAGTTCGGCCACCTCGGCGGCTAGCCGCTCCGATTCCTCGGTCAGGCCGTCGAGAAGCTGGACGAGGTCGTCGCGCCGCATGCTGGCATAGCGGTCGCCGGCCTGAATGGTCTGCACCTGGACGACCACCGCCAGCCCGACCAGGCACAGCGCGACCGCCCAGGCCAGTTGGGACCGGCTGGGGCGCAGCAGCCTGAGCAGGGTCTCACGCATGCAGCACCAGTCGACGGATGACGGCGGCGTTGGTGAAGATCCGGATCCCCAGCACCACCAGCACCGCGGTGGACAGTTGCGAGCCGACGCCGATCAGGTCGCCCAGCCAGACGATCACGGCGGCGATGGCCACATTGGAGATGAACGAGACCGCGAACACCTTGTCGGAGAAGGTGTGCTCGAGGCTGGCGCGGGCGGCGCCGACCAGGGCGTCCAGCGCGGCGACGATCATGATGGGCAGGTATGGCTGCAGCCAGAACGGCAGTTCGGGCCGGAAGACCACCGCCAGCACCACGCCTGTCACCAAACCGATGATCGCCAGCATCTGTTGCCTCCTTCGTCTCGCGTCACGGTACACCTGCCCGGTCGACGTCCAGCCCGGCGTCGGCACCCAGCCGCAGCTCGGTGCTGCGCCGGATGGTGGACCCCACCCCGTAGTTGCGGCGCAGGAAGTTGAGCCAACTGCCGCCTGGGCTCTGCATGAAGCCCGACTCCAGGCCGTCCGGGTCGCCGATCGCCTGGATGTGGTACGGGGTGGTCAGGGAACGGTAGTTGACGGTGATCGCCGCGCCGGCCTGCCGGATCGCGGTGCGGGCGCTGAGCCGGTGGCCGTTGATCGTGATGGCCTCTGCGCCGGCCACCCACAACCCGTTGACGATCTGGCGCAGGTCCTGGTCGACGATGGTGCCGTTGGGGTCGCGGGGGTTGTCCTCGAGGTTGAGTTCGATCCCCGGGCCGGTGACGGCGACGCTGCCCGACCAGACCAGGTCCTGCTGGCTGGGCCGGTGCGCCGAGCCGAGCTGGTCGGCCTCCAGTTGCTCGATCTCGGCGTTGAGCCGGTCGGACTCGGCGTTCAGCTCCTGCAGCCGCTGCTCGGCCTGTTCGATCCGGGTGATCAGCTCGCTGCGTTCGCGGCTGGCATCGTCGGCGGCCAGCCCGGCCTGCAGCCCCGAGGTGGCGAACATCAGCCCGGCGAGCAACCCGACGAGCAGCACCAGGAAGGGGGCGCGGCTGCGGCCCGGCTGCCCCCCGGCACTGGCTGCGGCGTACTCGGGGTCGATGGTGTCGCGCTGGATCGAGTTGAGCAACTCCATGGACGCGTCCGGCGACCGGCGCTGCGTGGAGGTCGGCGCGGTCATCGGCTCAGGCCTCTTGTGGCCGCGGCAGGGCCTTGAGGATCTGGTGGGTCTGGTTCAGGTACATCAGGCCCGCCCACCAGTACAGGAAGACACCCCAGATCGCGAACGCCCAGCCGAAGACCTTGGCCGCCGGTGAGATCACCCAGGGCCCGGCCCCCAGCAGCACCAGCGGCAGCGCATAGAGCAGGCAGAAGGTGGCCGCCTTGCCGATGAAGTTGACCGGCAGGGTGGTGTAGCCACGGGTCCGCAGGGCCGGCAGGACGATCAGGGCGAGCATCAGGTCGCGTCCGACCAGCAGCACCAGCAACCACCACGGGATGATCTCGCGGATCGCCAGCCCCAGCACGGTGGCGAAGATGTAGAGCCGGTCGGCGGCCGGGTCGAGTACCTGCCCGAGCCGGGACATCTGGTTGAAGTGCCGGGCGATCCGCCCGTCCAGCAGGTCGGACAGGCTGGCGATGGCCAGCAGCACCACAGCGGCGATGTCGCGCTGCTGGATGATCAGCACGAAGAAGAACGGCACCCCGACCAGCCGCAGGAAGCTCAGCGCGTTCGGAATCGTCCAGATCCGGTTGCTGACAACCTGCTGGTCATGCCGCTCGACGGGCTGATTCACGGCCTCCACCCTAAGCCATCCCCCGGTGCTGGCGGCCGCGCGCCTCGTCGACCGACAGGTACCTGTTCTCGGCAGCCAGCCGGTACATCGCCACCACCTGCGGACCGATCACCGACCAGTCGAACTGGGCGGCCTGGTCGCGGCCTCGCTGCAGCCGAAGGTCGCGGGGCTCGTTCAGGCTGGTGATGATCGCCCTGGCCAGCGCGTGGGAGTTACCGGTGCGGAAGATGTGCCCGATCGGTCCATCGTCGTCGGACAGCACCTCGATGAAGGCCGGCAGTGCCGACGCCACCACTGGTGCCCCGCAGGCCATCGCCTCGATCAGCACGATGCCGAAGCTCTCCCGTCCGGTCTGGGGGGCGACATAGACGTCGGTGACGCCCAGCCAGCGGTTGCGTTCTGCGTCGCTGACCCCGCCGACGAACCTGACCCCCTCCACCGACATCCGGCCGCCGTGGCCGATCACGATCACCTCGATGTCGGGGAACGCGGCCCGCACCAGTGGCAGCGCCGCGGTCAGCACGTTGAAACCCTTGCGGGGTTCCTCGTAGCGGCCAAGGAAGGTGATCCGCGGGCGGTCGCCGCCGCGCCAGCGTCCGGTGGTGGGAACCAGTTCGTAGTCGTCGATGCACAGGCCGTTGCCGATCACCACCGGCGACACCCCGGTGTGTACCTTGGCAACCTTGGCGGCCACCGATGACACCGCGATCGCCGAGTCGAGCCGCTTGACCGCCTGCGGCAGCATCTGGTTCAACCGCTTGACCGCCTTGATGGTGGGGGCGTTGGTGTGGAAGGTGGCGGTCACCGGCCGGTCGGTCAGCCACAGTGTGAGGATGCACAGGCTGGGGGTCATCGGCTCGTGCAGGTGCACCGCGTCGAAGTCGCCGGCGTCCAGCCAGGCCTTCGCCCGCCGGGCCGGTCCGACACCGAAGTTGATCCGGGCGACCGAACCGTTCGCCTTGACCGGCAGCGCCTTGCCGCCGGTGGTGTACTCCCGGTCGGTCAGTCCGTAGCTGGTCAGCATCCCGGACGGGGGTTCGCCGGGGGCCAGGATGGCGACCGAGTGGCCCTGCTGCTTCAACCAGCTCGCCAGGCCCAGCACGTGGTTCTGTACCCCGCCGGGTCGGTCGAACGAGTAGGGGCAGACCAATCCGACCTTCATGCGACCACTCCTGGGAAGAACTTCTGCATCATGTGCCAATCGGTGGGCTTCTCGCTGATCCGGGCGGCGAAGAAGTCGGCGAGTTGCTGGGCCATCCGTTCGGCACCCTCACGGCCATCCTGCTGCGGAATCTGGTCGCTGACCACCACTTTGAGGTGATTGCCCTCGAAGGTGGTGGTGGCGCCGACCAGTGCGGCGCCGGTCTGCTGGGTGATCACCACCGGACCGGCCGGCAGGGTGAGGTCCCGTCCGCCGTCCGGGGTCGGCCAGCGCACCGGCAGGCCGCGTCGTCCGAAGTCGCGGTCGGCGATCAGGCAGATCACCCGCCCGCGGCGCAGGTCTTCGCACAGCGTGGCCACCACGTTGGGCTGGTCGTAGGGCCGGATCTGGAAGCCGAGTTCAGCACGCAGGTCACGGAAGTACTCGAACTGCCCGGCCGGCAGCTTCTCGGCCACCGAGGTGACCGGCAACCCGATCAGGCAGGCGTAGGCGCCCACCAGGTCCCAGCTGCCCATGTGCGGCAGGGCGATCACCAGGCCGCGTTCGGCGTGCAGTCGCTGGACGCGCTGCCTCACCTGGGGGTCGATGCTGATGGTGTCCAGGATCCGGCGCTCACTCCAGCGTCCCAGTTGCAGCGAACCGACCGTGTTACGTAGCCAGGACGCCTGGGCGGCCCGCCGCTCGCGGAAGCCGGCCGGTCGGCCGGTGACGACCTGGTAGTTCAGCGCCCACTGCCGCAGCGGCCTGGGCGGCCGCGCCGCCAGCGCCAGGCTGACCAGCTGGCCCAGCGGCCACCAGACCGCTCTGGGGACGTGGGCGGCCGCCTTCAGCAGCTTCAACTGGGTGTCGGGGGTGACCAGGGAACTCATCGTGGTTCATCGACCGCGGATTGGTCTGGGTCGTGGATCGCGCGGTGGACGATGTGCATCCGCTGCCCGACCGTGATGGCGCCCGCCGCAGCCAGCAGGCCCATGGCGACGGGCAGCGCCCACCACACCCCCAGCCCGGTCAGCAGGGTCCCCAGCAGGCTGACCAGTAGCCGGTCGGCTCGTCCGGCCAGGCCGCCGTTGACCGGGATGCCCAGCGACTCGCCGCGGGCCTTGGTGTACGAGGTGACCTGGCCGAAGACCAGCGCCACCACGGCCAACCCGCAGCCCAGCAGCGACTCCCCCGGCCCGGCCAGGTAGAGCGCCAGCCCGGCGAAGATGGCGCCGTCGGCGATCCGGTCGAGGGTGGAGTCGAGGAAGGCCCCCCACGTGGAGCTGCGGCCCGACTCGCGGGCCATCGTGCCGTCCAGTGAGTCGGAGAAGATGAACAGCAGCAGCACCAGCACGCCCTGCCACAGCCAGCCCTGAGGGAGGAAGACCAGGCTGACCACCACGGTGGCGATCGTTCCCACCCAGGTCACCCAGTCGGGTTTGATCCCGATGCGCAACAGCAGGCGGCACAGCGGCAGGATGATCCGGGTCCAGCGGGAGCGCAACCGCTCAAGCATTCAGGCCATCCGACGTGCTTGACCCGAACAGGTCCGTCCAACCGTCGGCGAACAGGTCGCGGGTGTCGGACAGGAACTGCGGCAGCGCCTTGGTCCGGCCGATCACCGGCAGGAAGTTCGAGTCACCCTGCCAGCGCGGCACGATGTGCTGGTGCAGGTGCCCGGCGATGCCGGCTCCGGCCACCGCCCCCTGGTTCATGCCCAGGTTGAACCCGGCGGGTGCCGAGACGTGCCGGATCACCCGGATGGCCTTCTGGGTCAGCTGACCGATCTCGAGGGTCTCATCGGCGCTCAGATCGATGAAGGCCGACACGTGCCGGTAGGTGCACACCAGCAGGTGACCGGGGTTGTACGGGTACAGGTTGCAGATCACGTAGGCGGTCCGGCCGCGATGCACGATCAGGGACTCCTGGTCGGTGCTCCGCGGCGCCCGGCAGAACGGGCACTCCCGTTCGCTGGTGTCGGTCGGCTTGTCCTGGCCGTCGATGTAGACCATCCGGTAGGGCGTCCACAGCCGTTGCAGGGCATCGGGGACGCCGACCAGATCGTCCGGCTCGACGATTTCGGGGGTGTCTGGCTCAGTCATCTCAGGCTTCGATCTTCGGGTCGTCGTTGCGGCGGGAGTTCACCCAGCCGGTGATGAACTCGATCGCCTCGTCGATCGGGACGCCGTTGTGCTGCGAGCCGTCCCGGAACCGGAACGACACCGCTGCAGCCTCGGCGTCCTGCTCGCCGGCGATCAGCATGAACGGGACCTTCTGCTTCTGGGCGTTGCGGATCTTCTTCTGCATCCGGTCGTCGGACGCGTCCAGTTCGGCGCGGATTCCGAAAGCCCGCAGCCGCCCCATCACCTCGTCCAGGTAATCGTTGAAGCCGGACGCCACCGGGATGCCAACCACCTGGACCGGCGCCAGCCAGGCCGGGAAGGCGCCGGCGTAGTGCTCGATCAGCACGCCCATGAACCGTTCGATGGAGCCGAACTTGGCCGAGTGGATCATCACCGGCTGCTGGTGCGAGCCGTCCGGGGCGACGTACTCCAGCTTGAAACGTTCGGGCTGGTTGAAGTCGTACTGGATGGTCGACATCTGCCAGGTGCGGCCGATCGCGTCCTTGGCCTGGATGGAGATCTTGGGGCCGTAGTAGGCAGCGCCGCCCGGGTCGTCCACCACCGGCAGGCCCGACTCGGCGGCGATCTCGGCCAGTATCGCGGTGGCCTTGGCCCACTGCTCGTCGGAGCCGATGAACTTGTCGGCCTTCTTGCCGTCGGCGTCGCGGGTGGACAGCTCGAGGGCGACGTCGGTCAGGCCGAAGTCGTTGAGCAGGCTGAGGATGAACCGCAGCAGGTGCCGGATCTCGTCGGGTGCCTGCTCCGGGGTGCAGTAGGAGTGCGAGTCGTCCTGGGTGATCGAACGCACCCGGGTCAGGCCCTGGATGACCCCGGACTTCTCGTTGCGGTAGACGGTGCCGAACTCGAAAAGTCGCAGCGGGAGTTCCCGGTAGGAGCGGCCCCGCGAGGAGTAGATCAGGTTGTGCATCGGGCAGTTCATGGCCTTCAGCCGGTAGGCCTGGCCGTCGTCGTCCAACTCGGGGAACATGACATCGGCGTAATAGGGCAGGTGGCCGGAGGTGTAGAACAGCTCCTCCCGGGCGATGTGCGGGGTGCCGACGTACTCGAAACCCTCCTCGATGTGCCGCGCGCGGACGTAGTCCTCCATCTCGCGCTTGATCACCCCGCCCTTCGGGTGGAACAGCGGCAGGCCGGAGCCGACCTCCTCATGGAAGCTGAACAGGTCGAGTTCGGCGCCCAGCCGGCGGTGGTCACGCTTGGCTGCCTCGGCCAGCCGGTGCTGGTATGCCTTCAGGTCTTCGCGGGTGGCCCACGCGGTGCCGTAGATCCGCTGCAGCTGCGGGTTGCGCTGGTCGCCGCGCCAGTAGGCGGCCGACGTCCGGGTCAGGGCGACCGCGTTGATGTAGCCGGTGTGCGGCACGTGCGGGCCGCGGCACAGGTCGGTCCAGGCCACCTCGCCGTTGCGTCGCACGTTGTCGTACATGGTCAACTGGCCGCCGCCGACCTCGACCGAGCTGCCGTCGTCGGCGGACGCGCCGCCCTTGTCGCGGACCAGTTCCAGCTTGAACGGCTCGTTGGCCTCCTCGTCCAGCGCCTCTTCGTCGCTCACCTCGCGGCGGACGAAGCGCTGCCGTTCCTTGATGATCGCCTGCATCTTCTTCTCGATCCGGGCCAGGTCGTCCGGGCCGATCGGGTCCATCTTGAAGTCGTAGTAGAAGCCGTCGGTGATGGGCGGGCCGATGCCCAGCTTGGCGTCGGGGTAGATCTCCTGCACGGCCTGCGCGGTCACGTGCGCGGCCGAGTGCCGGACGATCGACAAACCCTCCTCGGAGGTGACCAGCACCGGTTCGACCTGATCGCCGTCGCTCAGCAGCGCGGCAAGGTCGACCGTGGTGCCGTTCACCGACATGGCCACCACGGCCCGGTCGTCGCCGAACAGGTCGAGTCCGGTAGTGCCGGTGTCCACCGTCCGGGATTCGATGGTTCCGTTGCGGTTGACGAGCACGTTGATGGACACGGGTTACTTCCTTTCGGCGGCATACCTGGCCGCGGCGAGTCGGTGGACGCGCTGCTGCGGGTCGCTGCCCATTCTGCCCGAAGCGCGGGTTCGCCAGAGCCCGGGACCAGCTCCCGACGCTGGTCAGTTCCGGGGTTGGCAGCGTGGGCACCACCAGATGACCCGCTCCTGGCCGGCCGGCGGGTCGGCGACGCTGGTGGCGCCGCCCAGCGTCCCGGCGGCGACCGGGGTACCGCAGCGGCGGCAGGGCCGGCCCTTGCGTCCGAACACGAAGCTGGTGTGGCCCGGTCGATGGTCGCCGGTGAAGGTGCGCACCGGGCTGGCCAGGTTGCCGCGCATCACCCGGGCCACCAGGTCGACCGTTGCGGCCACGTCGGTGCCGGCGACCGGGGACGCCGGGTGCAGCCCGCGCAGGAAGCAGACCTCGACCCGGTACTCGTTGCCGGGCCCGGCGATGATCCGCTGGTCGAGCAGGGCCTCACCGATGCTACGGTCGGACGCGGCGTGCAGGCGGCGGACCGCCTCATCGCGTCCGGTCGGCTGCCAGCGACCGGCGGTGGTCCAGTCGTCGGCCAGCGGGTCAGGCCCAAGGTGGGCGGTGCGGGCGTCGTACTCGGCGGCCGGCCACAGTTCGACCAGCCCGAGGTCGTGGCCGACCAGTTCGATACCACCGCTGACCTGGACGACGATCCGGGCGGTGTGCGCGGGCAACCGCCAGTTGGTGCCCGCCTGGTGGATGCGCCAGGTGCCGTCCATTCGCAGGTGGGTGTGCAGCACCAGGTCGTCGCACAGCCAGAACAGGTGCTTGCCGGGCGGCCATACCCGCTCGATGGTGGTGCCGGTCAGGGTGGCGGTGGCCAGTTGCGGGATCCGGAACTGGCTGGCCTCGACCCGCCG
>NZ_JBASCI010000148.1:0-2091 GCF_049651565.1 Brooklawnia sp. | reverse complement strand
GGCCGAGGCAGTGGCGTCCGAACCGGCCCCCGAGGCGGGCGGCGCCTACCAGGACATCCCGCTGACCGGTATGCGGCGGGCGATCGCCCGCCGGCTGACCGAGTCGAAGACCTCGGTGCCGCACTTCTACGTCACCGTGGACGCCCGGGTGGATGCGCTGCTCGACTACCGCAGGCAACTCAACCAAGCCAGCCCGGTCAGGATCAGCGTGAACGACCTGCTGATCAAGGCCATCGCCACCACCCTGCAGGCGGTCCCGGCGGCCAACGCGGTCTGGAACGGCGACTCGATCAGGCAGTACAGCACCGTCGACATCTCCGTCGCGGTCTCCACCGACGGGGGACTGATCACCCCGGTCGTACGCGGCGTCGAGAAGCTCGGCCTGGCCTCGCTGGCGTCCACCACCGCCGACCTGATCGCCCGGGCCCGCGACGGCAAGCTCAAGCAGCCCGAGATCGAGGGCGGCTCGTTCTCGATCAGCAACATGGGCATGTACGGGGTGCGGGAGTTCTCCGCGATCCTCAACCCGCCGCAGTCCGGCATCCTGGCGGTGGGCGCGGCCGAGGCGCGTCCGGTGGTGGTCGATGGCGAGCCAGGGGTGGCGACCGTGATGACGATGACACTGTCGTGCGACCATCGGGTGATCGACGGCGCGCTGGGCGCGGAGTTCATGCAGGCGCTCAAGGCCCGCATCGAGAACCCGGTGCTGCTGGCACTGTGAGAACCGGACAGCGAGGGGAGACGCGGGTGAAAGCGTTAGTCAAGCTGGCCGCCGGCGCGGAGAACGTGGAGCTCCGGGAAGTACCGGAACCGGTTCCCGGTGACCGGCAGGCCCTGCTGGAGGTCATCTACACCGGGGTCTGCGGCACCGACCACCACGTCATGCACGACGAGTACAAGGTCAACCCGCCGGTCATCATGGGGCACGAGGTGCTCGGCCGGGTGACCGCGGTCGGCTCGACCGAGGACGCCGAATGGGTCGGCCGGCGGGTGGTCACCGAGACCTTCTTCCGATGCTGCGAGCGGTGCGAGATGTGCCGGTCGGGACGCCGCAACATGTGCGAGCACCGCGAGTCGATCGGCTCGTTCCGCGATGGCGGGTTCGCCGAGCAACTGGTCGTCCCGGTGCTGAACCTGCACGCCGTGCCCGACAACGTGCCGGACGAGGTCGCGGCCCTGGCCGAGCCGCTGGCCTGCGCGATCCACGCGCTGGTGCTGCGCAGCGACATCAAACCCGGCAACAAGGTGCTGGTCACCGGGCCGGGGCCGATGGGATACCTGTCGGCGCAGGTCGCCAAGGCGTCCGGTGCCCAGGTCACCCTGGCCGGCATCGCCAAGGACGCCGAACGACTGGCCGCACTGCAGTCGGAGGGCGTCACCACCACCATGGAGACCCCGCCCGAGTCGACCTTCGACGTGGCCATCGAGTGCTCCGGCTCGGGGCCCGGCGCGGCCAACGCGATCAGGGCGGTCAAGCGCGGCGGCAAGTACATCCAGGTCGGCATCTTCGGCAAGGACGTCACCGTACCGCTGGACGTGCTGATCCTGCGCGAACTCACCATGACCGCCGGGTTCTCGCACTCCCCGAAGGCGTGGGACATCGCGATCGACCTGATGGCCCGCGAGGTGCTCGACCTGACGCCCTGCGTCGGCGAGATCTTCCCGCTCGAACGGTGGCAGGACGCGCTGGCCGCGATCCACGACGGCAAGACCATGAAGGTATTGATCAACCCAAGGAGCTGACCATGGCTGTCCCCGGTATCCGCGGCATGGACCACGTGGGCTTCACGGTGCCCGACCTGGAGCAGGCCCACGAGTTCTTCGTCGACGTGCTCGGCTGCGAGTACTTCTTCGAGCTGGGGCCGTTCGCCTCCGACGGGGGCACCTGGCTGTCCGAGCACGTCAACGTGGATGACCGGGCCCGCTTCCGCAACCGGCACTACCGCTGCGGCAACGGCTCGAACTTCGAGATCTTCGAGTATGAACTGGACGGCCGCAATGAGCAGCAGCCGGCCAACTCCGACGTCGGCGGCCACCACCTGGCGTTCTACGTCGACGACATCGACGCCGCGATCGAGTATCTGAAGGACA
>NZ_JBASCI010000147.1:0-11753 GCF_049651565.1 Brooklawnia sp. | reverse complement strand
GGGGTGTTCCACTGGACCTCACCGGCCGGCTACCAATACCTCGTCACCCCCGACGGCACCACCCGCATCCAAGTACCCGAAGAGGGAGCCGGAGCCGAAGCGGGGCCGGAGGTCAGGGCCGGAGCCGAGGCGGCAGAAACCAAGGCCGACACCGAGCCGGACCCAGCCGAAACCGAGACCCAACTCACCGAGGAGACCGAACCGCCAGTCCAGGCCGAGCTGCCAGACGAACCAGAACGTCTGGACGAGGCCAGCTGACCATGGGGTGAGTTCTGCGGGGTGGCGCAGCCATTCGGCGTGCCCGCACGCGGCCGAGGGCGGGCGCGCCCCACCACCGACGGGCGGTGGCGGCGCCCTACTCGGTCATGTCCAGGTGATCAGGGTGCTGAGGTTCCGGCTCTTCCAGCTCGGGCGGCTGCTGCCATTGCCCCTTGGGAGGCCGACCCCGCTTGGGGATGGGCTGCACCCGGCCCGGTAGCCGTCCGGCCTGCTGCAGCTGCTGGCGTAACAGCACCTCGATCTGGGCGTTCACCGAGCGCAGCTCGTCGCTCGCCCACCTCTGCACGGCGTCATGCACAGCCGGGTCCAGCCGCAGCAGCACGTGCTTTCGCTCAGCCATGTCGGCCTAGGTGTACAGGCTTCCAGCGTTGACCACCGGACTCACCCTGGAGTCCGAGCACAGCACCACCAGCAGGTTGCTGACCATGGCCGCCTTGCGCTCGTCGTCGAGGTGCACTATGGCGTCCACCTCGAGCCGGTCGAGCGCGTTCTGCACCATGGTGACCGCGCCTTCGACGATCTTCTCCCGCGCGGCAATCACCGCAGTGGCCTGCTGGCGCTGCAGCATCGCCTGGGCGATCTCCGGGGCATATGCCAGCGACGAGATCCGGGCCTCCACCACCTCCAGGCCGGCGATGGCGATCCGGTCAGCGACCTCGTGGGCGAGCTCGTCGGCGACCAGCTCGGTGGATCCGCGCAGGGTCGGCTCGCCGGGGGCGGCGTTGTCGTACGGATGCGAGGTCGCGACGTGCCGCAGCGCCGCCTCGGACTGCACACTGACGAACGCCTGGTAGTCCTCGACCGCGAACACGCTCTTCGCCGTATCGGCCACCTGCCAGACGATGATCGCCGCGATGTTGACCGGGTTGCCCTCGGCGTCGTTGACCTTGAGGTCGTTGGTCTCGAAGTTGTTCACCCGCACCGACACGGTGCGCCTGGCGCTGAACGGCACCGTCATCTGCAGCCCCGACTTGCGGATCGTCCCCATGTAATTGCCCAGGAACTGGACGACCTTGGTCTCACCGGGCTGCACGATCGTCAGCGAGCTGCTCAGGACCATCGCTGCCACGAACAACACGATCGCCAGCAGCACCAGCACCCCTGGTCCGCCGCCCAGCACGGCGGCGAAGAAGCTCAGCCCCGCCGCGACGAAGATCGCGAGGATGAGCACCAGGGCGATCCCGCCGCCGATGTACCAGGCCTTGTGCTCTGTGACGTCGACCCGAATACCGCTGATGCCCACCGGACGTCCGGCAGGATCGCCGCCGACGGAGTCGCCGGAGTCGTCAACGAGGGGGGATGCAGTGGGTTCCATCGATCTTCCTTCCAACGAAGTGATACCAAGAAGATATCACTTTTTCTTGGGGCAGAATAGCCCTTGTGAACAACACCCGCCGCGTATGGTTCGACAGGCCGTGCGCTCAACCCACCCCCGTGGCCAGCCAGCCGTTCGTGGTGGTCAATCCGCTGGCCAGGCGGGCCAGCAGCGCGGTCGCCGAGGTGGTCGGCCAGTGCGACCGGCTCGGCATCCCGATCCCGCGCTCACTCGCCACCACCCGCGAGCAGCCCGGCTCGGCACAGGCGCGCCAGGCCCTCGACTCCGGCGCCGACATGGTCATTGTGATCGGCGGCGACGGCACCGTCCGGCAGGTCGCCCGCGAGCTGGCCGGCACCGACACCCGGATCAGCATCGTCGCGCTCGGCTCGGGCAACGTCCTGGCCTACAACCTCGGCCTGGCCAACCACGACCTGGCCACCAAGATCTCCATCGCCCTGACCGGCCCAAGCGTCGAACTCGACGTCGGTTGGGCCAACCTGCAGACCGCCAGCGGTCAGCGCTTCGACGAGCCCTTTCTCACCATGGCCGGCATCGGCCGCGACGCCCAGACCGTCGCGCGCACCAGGCTGTCGTCCAAGGTGCGGATCGGCGCCGCCGCCTACGCCCTGCACGGGGTACGGCAGGCGATCCGGCCGCCGCTGCCGATGAAGGTCCAGCTGGACGACGACCAGCCGGAGAGCGTGCTGACCTGGACGGTGCTGGCCGGGCTGACCCGCCAAGCGCCCGGCGGAGTGGTCGTCTACCCGGACGCCCGGCCCGACGACGGGTTGATGGACGTGCTGCAGGTCCCGATCCGGAACCCGGTGCAGTGGCTGCCGGTCGCCGCCAAAGGCGTCCTCAACCCCGACCTGGACGTGGCCGTGCTGCGCTACCAGCAGGCCGAGCGGCTGCGGGTGCGGCCGTTCGACCCGCTGCCGGCACAGCTGGACGGTGACGTGGTCAACCGGGTGGTCGCGATGGACGCCCGGATCCAGCCGCGCGGATTGCGCGTCCAGGTGCCGCCCGAGTGCCGGGACGGGGCATGACCGGCCCGGCGGTCGGCCTGCTGCGCCAGCTGCTGACCGGACGCACCAGCGCCCAGACCGAGCGGGTCATCCTCGACCTGCTGGAGTGGGCCGACACCGAACAACTCAACGAGATGCTCGCCGACTCCGGGCTGACCGACCGGCTGGCCGCCACCATGTCGATCAGCCGCCGATCCGGACCCAGCCACCACGACCAGCTGCTGGAGCTCCTCGGCCGTAACCGGCGCCACGAACTCGACCTGCCGGCCCGGGCCGCGCTGATCCACGCCGTCCAGACCGGACGCACCTCCCGGCGCGACGAGATCTTCGTCCGCGACCTGTTCACCGACGTGCTGGGCGCCGACCTGACAATCCTCAAGAACCTGATCGATGCCACCCCCAACCACAACGACCTGGAGGAGCTGGTCTACCGCGACATCGACAGTGCCGAGGTGCGCGGGGTGATCCTCGCCCACATCGCCGAGCAGGCCCGGCAGGTGACCGGCCTGGAGGCGAAGGTGCTGTCCGACATCGACGACACCACCATCTGCAGCCTGCACGACCGGCGGTTCCCGAAGGGTGTGGTCTACCCGGGCGTGGTGGCCCTGTGGGAGGCGCTCGACGTCGGGCCCAACTCGAAACCCCGCTCCGTGGGCGACCTGACGTTCATCACCGCCCGGCCCGCCGACCTGCTGGGCTGGGTCGAGGACCAGACCCGCAGCAAGCTGCGCGGGGTGGGGGTACCGAGTTCGGCCATGCTGACCGGTTCGTTGCTGCACCTGCTCAGCCACGCCGGGATGGCCGAGAAGAAGATCCAGAACCTGATGCACTACCACAGCCTGTATCCCGAGTACCGGTTGGTCTTCATCGGCGATTCCGGGCAGGGCGACGTCCGGGTGGGGGAGCGGCTGCTGACCGAGTTCGCCGGGGCCGTGGACGCGGTGCTGATCCACGACGTGGTCGACACCGCCGCGCAGGTCCGCGCCGACTACGCCGAACGGGGACTGGTCTTCTTCGACACCTACGTGGGTGCCGTGGTCGCGGTGCACCGGCTCGGCCTGATCAGCGATGGCGGGCTACGAGCGGTGGCCGAGGCCACCCGCAAGGGCTTCGACGAGGTGCCCTGGCGCACCCCCGAGCAGGAGGCTCGGGCGCGCGCGTTGCTGGCCCGGGACCTCGCGACTCTGCCTGCGTGGGGAAGCTGATCAAGTTAGGGTGGTAGGCGCAGCGACGCGCACAGGAAGGACGTACCCGAGGTGACCGAATCCGTGGAAATCACCGGCCTCGACAGCGGAGACCTGGAACTGCCCATCGTCGAGGCCACCGAGGGTCCGTCGGGTCTGGGCATCGGCAAGCTGCTTGACTCCACTGGCCACGTCACCTTCGATCCCGGCTTTGCGAACACCGCGTCGTCCACCTCGGCCATCACCTACATCGACGGGGACGCGGGCATCCTGCGCTACCGGGGTTACCCGATCGAGCAACTTGCCAAGCAGTCGACCTTCCTCGAGACCGCCTACCTGGTGATTTACGGCGAGTTGCCCACCGCCGCACAGCTTGGTGAGTGGGAGGACCGGATCCGCCGCAAGACGATGGTGGACGAGCGGATGCGCGAGTTCTTCCGGATGTTCCCCCGCCGCTCGCACCCGATGCCGGTGCTGGCCAGCGGCCTGATGATGCTGTCGACGTTCAGCTTCGACTCGCTGGGTGACAGCCCGGAGGCGATCGAGAAGGCCACCGAACGGCTGATCGCGAAGGTTCCGACGCTGGCCGCCTATGGCTACAAGAACTCCCGCGGCGAGGCGATGCTGTACCCGGACAACTCGCTCAGCTACATCGAGAACTTCCTGCGGATGAGCTTTGCCTACCCGACCGAGCCATACGAGTTCCACGACGACATCACCCGCGCCCTCGACGTGCTGCTGATCCTGCACGCCGACCACGAGCAGAACTGCTCCACCTCGACGGTGCGGCTGATCGGCTCGTCCGGTGCGAACATCTACGCCTCGGTCGCCGGCGGGGTGAACGCGTTGTCCGGGCCGCTGCACGGCGGCGCCAACCAGGCCGTGGTCGAGATGCTGGCCGCCATCAAGGACTCCGGCATCAGCGTCAAGGAGTACGTCCAGCAGGTCAAGGACAAGAAGGCCGGCATCAAGCTGATGGGCTTCGGCCACCGCATCTACCGCAACTACGACCCGCGGGCCGCCATCATCAAGGAGCACGCCGACACCGTGATGCGGTTGAAGGCCGGCCGCCGCGACCTGCTCGAGATCGCCCAGGAACTGGAGCAGGCGGCGCTGTCGGACGAATACTTCGCCGAGCGCAAGCTGTACCCGAACGTCGACTTCTACTCCGGGTTGATCTACGAGGCGATGGGCTTCCCGAAGGAGATGTTCACCGTCCTGTTCGCGATCGGCCGGCTGCCTGGCTGGATCGCGCAGTGGCGTGAGCTGCGCGCCGACCCGAAGCTGAAGATCGGCCGTCCCCGCCAGGTGTACGTCGGCCCGCCGCAGCGGGACTATCTGCCGATCGGGCAGCGGTCCAAGGGCGCCGAGACCGCTCGGCTCAGCGAGTCGACCGGGGTGCTGCGGCGTCCCATCTAGGGAATCTGGCCGGACCGATGAAACCGGACACCGGGAGGATTCATCCTCTCGCCACTACACTCTGGAGTGGACACCCGCTCGTGAGCTCGAAGTCGAGCGCTCTCACTGCAAAGGAAGAACTGTGAGCAATCTCACCTGGACCGATGAAGACCGGCGAGTAGTAGATACTGCGCGCGTTCTGGCCGCCGACGCGGTGCAGAAAGTCGGCAACGGGCACCCCGGCACCGCGATCTCGCTGGCACCGGTCGCCTACCTGCTGTACCAGAAGGTGATGAACATCGACCCTGCCGACGACAAGTGGATCGGCCGCGACCGGTTCGTGCTCTCGGCGGGCCACGCGTCCATCCTGCAGTACTGCCAGCTCTACCTGGGTGGGCTCGGTCTTGAGATGGACGACATCCAGTCGCTGCGCACCTTCGGTTCGTTGACCCCGGGCCACCCGGAGTACGGGCACACCAAGTTCGTCGAGATCACCACCGGTCCGCTGGGTGCCGGCGTCAGCAACGGGGTCGGCATGGCGATGGCGGCGCGCCGGGCGCGCGGGCTGTACGACCCGAACGCCGAGGGTGAGTCGGTCTTCGACCACTTCGTCTACGTGATCGCCGGCGACGGCTGCATGCAGGAGGGTGTCCAGGCCGAGGCGGCGTCGCTTGCCGGAACCCAGGAACTGGGCAACCTGATCATGATCTACGACGACAACAAGATCACCATTGAGGGCGACACCAAGATCGCCTTCGGTGAGGACGTCGCCAAGCGCTACGAGGCCTACGGCTGGGATGTGCACGAGGTCGACTGGACCGCCGGCGCGACCAGCTACGGCGAGAACATCCAGGAACTGTACGACGCGATCATCGCCGCCCAGCAGGTCACCAACAAGCCGTCGCTGATCCGGTTGCAGACCATCATCGGCTGGCCGCTACCAAACCTGCAGGGCAAGGAGAAGGTCCACGGCTCGGCGCTCGGTGCCGAGGAGATCACCGAACTGAAGCAGCTGCTCGGCTTCCCCGACGAGCCGTTCGGCATCGACGAGGACCTCGTCGAGCAGGCCCGCAAGAACCTACGGCAGCGCGGCAAGCAGGTCCGGGCTGCCTGGAACGAGCGGTTCGCTGCCTGGCAGGAGGCCAACCCCGAGGGCAAGGCGCTGCTGGAGCGCGTCCGGCGTCGTGAGCTACCCGAACTCGAGCTGCCCACCTTCGAAGAGGGTTCGAAGGCCACCCGCGCCGCGTCGGCCACCGTGCTCAGCGCGCTGGCGTCCCAGTTGCCCGAGCTGTGGGGCGGCTCGGCCGACCTGGCCGGCTCGAACAACACCACCATGAAGGGTGAGCCGAGCTTCCTGCCCGAGAGCCGCACTACCGAGGACTGGCCGGGCGGGCCGTACGGCCGCACCCTGCACTTCGGTGTCCGCGAGCACGCCATGGGCGGCATTCTCAACGGCATCAACGCCGACGGGCTCACCCGCGCCTACGGGGGCACCTTCTTCGTGTTCGCCGACTACATGCGTCCGGCCGTGCGGTTGGCCGCGCTGTCGAACATCCCGTCCATCTTCGTCTGGACGCACGACTCCATCGGTGTCGGCGAGGACGGCCCGACCCACCAGCCGGTCGAGCACCTGGCCGCCTACCGGGCGATCCCCAACCTGGCCATTGTGCGGCCTGCGGACGCCAACGAGACCGCCGCGGCGTGGGCGGCTGCGCTGGCGCAGACCAAGCAGCCGGTCGGCCTGATCCTGTCGCGGCAGAACCTGCGCACCATCGACCGCACCAGCGGCGAGTTCGCGTCCGCCGACGGCCTGGCCAAAGGCGCCTACGTGCTGAAGGAGGCCAGCGCCGACCCGCGGGTCATCCTGATCGGCACCGGGTCGGAGGTCGAGGTCGCACTGGACGCCCAGAAGGTGCTCGAGGACGAGGGGATCCCCACCCGCGTGGTATCGATGCCCTGCCAGGAGTGGTTCGACGCACAGGACGAGCAGTACCGCAGCCAGGTGCTGCCGCCTGAGGTCACCGCCCGGGTCAGCGTCGAGGCCGGCATCGCGATGGGCTGGTTGAAGTACGTCGGCGCCAAGGGCCGCTCGGTCTCGATCGAGCACTACGGCGCGTCCGGCAAGGGGACGCTGCTGTTCAAGCAGTTCGGCATCACCGCCGAAGCCGTCGTCGAGGCTGCGCGGGAGTCGCTGGAGGCCTGATCCGTGACAACCTGACCGGAGCGGGGTCGTCGGTGATGGACGGCCCCGCTTGGCGTGTCCGGACGACGTGCTGTGCTGGGCATGTGCTGGCCCACCAGCTGGTTGAGGGGGTGGACGATTCGCGCGACGATCAGGTCGTGACTCAGCTGATTCGGTCCGAAAGCGAAGATTGGTAACCTTCAACAAATGCCACACCGACCTGAACTCGTAGCCCGCTATTCGGGCTTTCGACCCGAGGTTCAGGGGCTGCGCGCCGTCGCGGTGATGATGGTGGTGGTCTACCACGTCTTCGTCGGACGCGTATCGGGCGGCGTCGACATCTTCCTGCTGATCTCGGCCTTCTTCATGACCCTGTCGTTCGTGCGGAAGATCGAGTCCGACCGGCCGATCGCGATCGGCCGCTACTGGCTGCACACCTTCAAACGCCTGCTGCCGATGGCGGTGGTCACGATCCTGGCGACCTCGCTGCTGCTCGGCCTGCTGTACCCGGAGTGGGCGATCTGGGAGTTCCGGCCGCAAGCCCTGTCGTCCGCGTTCTACTTCGAGAACTGGCACCTGGCCGCGACGAACGTCGACTACTACGCCCGCGACGGCGGCCTGGCCTCCCCGTTCCAGCACTTCTGGTCGCTGTCCATCCAGGGCCAGGTCTTCCTGGTCTGGCCGCTGGTGTTCGGCCTGGCCTGGTGGCTGCGGCGCCGGTTCGGCATCGGTTCGGTGCGGACGCTCACCATCGCGTTCGCGACCATCTTCGCCGCCTCGCTGACCTATTCGATCATCACCACCAACACCAGGCAGGAGTTCGCCTACTTCGACACCGGCGCCCGGCTGTGGGAATTCGCACTCGGCTCGCTGTTCGCGCTGGCCATCCCATACCTGCAGCCTGGCAAGGCGGTTCGGGTGGTCCTCGGCTGGGTCGGGTTCATCGCCATGCTCGCGGTCGGCATCGTCGTCGACGTCCAGACCGCCTTTCCCGGCTGGATCGCGCTGTGGCCGCTGCTGGCCGCCGGGGCGATCATCACGGCCGGCCAGTCCGGTTCGGTCCTCGGGGTCGACCGCTTCCTGGCCTGGCGCCCGATCGTCAAGCTCGGCGACAGCGCCTACGCCCTCTACCTGGTGCACTGGCCGATCCTGATCACCTACCTGGTGGTGAGCGACCAGCAGGTGGCCGACCCCGCGGCGGGTGCGGTGCTGGTGGTGGCGTCCACTGCCCTGGCGATCGTGCTGACCAGGCTCATCGAGCAGCCGCTGAAGAACTGGGCCTGGCCGGAGGTGAGCAAGCGCCGGTTGGCGCTGGTGGTGGCCGTCTGTCTGGTCGGGGTCTCCGTCCCGGTGGGGGGCTGGATGGCCTACGACGTGAACCGGCTGAACCGGTTGGTCGCCGAATCGCGTGGCGACGGCTACCGCAACCATCCGGGGGCGCTGTCGCTGCTGCCCGGGTTCTGGTTCGAGGGCGACCCGGACGCGCCGGTGCTGCCGAGGGTGGGCAACCTGCGGGACCAGTGGGTGGAGTTGCCCGAACGTTGCTCCGGCCGGCTGCGGGCCGACGAGGGGGCAGCAGCCACTTACTGCCGGCAGACCCCGACGCTCGACGAGCCGACCAGGACGGTGGCGGTGGTTGGCAACTCGCACGCCCAGCAGTTCATGGGGACGATCATCCCGATCGCCGAGGAGCAGGGCTGGCAGCTGGTGTCGTTGGTGCAGCCGATCTGCAGTTTCGGGCTGGGTGGTCAGCCGGAGGAGTGCCTGGAGTCGAACGAGTCGTTCGGCCGTTACCTGGAGCGACTCCAGCCGGACGTGGTGTTCACGGTCTCGACCTGGGGTGCTGTGGTCGTCGGCGTCGATGAGCGGCTCGTCACCGGCCAGTCGCAGGCCATCGACCGTCTGGTGGCGGCCGGGATCCGGGTGGTCGGCATCCGCGACAACCCCCGGCTCGGGTTCAACCCGGTCGACTGCCTCGGTCGCCCCAGCGGTGACGGCGTAACCTGCAGCGTGGCGCAGGAGGTCGTGCTTGGCCCGGTCAACCCGGCCGAGGTCTGGGAAGGCCGGGATGGTTACGTGAACCTTGACTTCACCGACCTGATCTGTCCGGATGGTATCTGCCCGCCGGTGATCGGCAACGTGCTGGTCTGGCTGGACGGCGACCACCTCACCTCCGACTACGCCACCACGATCGCGTTCGCGGCCCACGACCGGATCCTGGCCGCAGTGGAGTAGCGGGCGGTGCCGGCTGCACCCGATGCCCGCCGGACCGCCGAATCGGCAGCTCATCCACCGTAAACTGGCCGCACCGAGCCGCGCTCGAGGTGGTGGCCACCAAACCCGGGGAGGTTGACTATGAGTACCGAAATCGCGTCTGCAGGCCGGATCGTGGTGGGAACCGACGGTTCCCAACGCGCCAGCAAGGCGGTCGAGTGGGCTGCCGATCGGGCGGTGGCCCGGAAGCTACCGCTGCTGGTTGTCTTCACGATGACCAACGCCAACATCCTGGTGGGTGAGGTGGCCGGCGCGGCCGCCACCCGGCAGCGCGACCAGCTGCGCGAGACCCTGAAGCAGCTCGAGCAGTTGCCGGACAACCTGCGGGCCGTGTTCCCCGGTCTGGACGTCAGCAGCGTGGTGGTGGAGGGCACCCCGGCCGAGGTGCTGGCACAGGCGTCCCGGGACGCTGAGCTGGTCGTGGTCGGCGCTCGGGGCGAGACCGCCCCACTGGGGGTCCGGCTGCTGGGAGGGGTCTCGGACGCGGTGGCCGCGCACTCGGTGGGGCCGGTGGCGGTGATCAGCGACGACGCCCACGAGAACCCCGGTGGCCCGGTGGTGGTGGGCGTCGACGACTCCGAACCGTCCCGGGCGGCAGTGCGGCTGGCCTTCGACGCGGCAACGGTCCGCGGTGTGCCGTTGATCATGTACTCCGCGTTCCCGTACGGATCGGCGGATGTCAGCCGCTATTCCGACCCGGCCAAGCACAACCCGTACAGCGAGGAGCACAGGCAGCAGATCACCGCCGAGGTGCTCGAACTGGCAGCCGACGAGATCGCGGCCCACCCGGACGTGCCGGTGGAGGTCAGGGTGGAGTGGGGGCGGCCGCAGGACGTGCTGGTCGAGGCGTCCAGGCAGGCCGGCCTGCTGGTGGTCGGCTCGCGGGGACGCGGCGGCTTCCGGGGGCTGCTGCTCGGTTCGACCAGCAAGCACGTGATCCGTGCGGCGCACTGCCCGGTGATCATAACCCGTGGTCAGGACGCCGAAGGCCGGCCGCTATCGGTGTAGCGACCGGCGCGACGGCGGTCCGGTGTCTTGGCTAACCGGCGATTCGGACGTCCTCGAGCAGGATCCGGTTCAGTTCGTCGGCCTGCTCGAAGGCGACGGAGTGGCCGCTGTCGGGTAGCTGGTACCAGCGCTTGTCGGGTGCGTCCAGCAGTTCGAACCACTGCCGGGCCGGGTCGACCCGGGCGGCGAGTTCGTGGTCGCCGACCATCAGGTAGACCGGCACCTCCAGGTCGGTGGCGCTTTGGCGCAGGTCGATGTCCTGCAGTTGCGGGTACATCACCGAGTGCATGTCCAGCAGGCCGCGCAGGACGTTGATCTTCTCCATCGGCGCGTACTCCTGCCCGAGCAGACCCCACGGGCCGAGCCGGGCGGCCATGCCCCGCTGCTGGTAGGCCTCGGGTGGGCTGTAGCCGCCCTCCAGCAGGGGATAAAGGCTGAAGATGGTGCCGTAGTCGATGGTTCCGCCGCGGTACGGTGGCGGTCCCATCTCCGCCAGCTGGGCGACCAGCTCGCCGTCCCCGTGGGACATCGCGTACAACACCAGGTCACGGTAGATCGCCTCGTCGGTGGCCCGGATGTCCACCATCTGGCCGCTACCCACGAAGGCGTGGAACAGCTCGGGGGCACGCTGGACAGCCAGCACGCCGAGCAGGCTGCCCCATGATTCGCCGACGAGATAGACCTTCTCCTGCCGGTAGCGATCGGTCAGCCATCGGGCAAGCTCGATGGTGTCCAACACCGCCTGTTCCGGGGTCAGGGTGTCGGCGTCCAGGGCAGGGTAGGACTTGCCGGTGCCGCGCTGGTCCCAACCCACCACCAGGAAGTCATCGGTGAGCGGCTCCAGCAATGCCCTGGAGTGGGGCAGGTCGCTCTGCCCGGGACCGCCGCTCAGGTAGAGCAGCACCGGGAGGTCGGCGCTGGCACCGCGCACCTGGATCCACTGCTCGTGGCCGCCGAGCTCCACTGTGATCAGCTCCGACACCGAGCCCTCGATGGGGTGGCCTTCGGCGTCCCGGAGCGGCGGCGAACTGGCCGGCCACAGCACCGAGGCGGCCAGCAGGGCAGTGACTGCGGTTGCGATGACC
>NZ_JBASCI010000146.1:0-4627 GCF_049651565.1 Brooklawnia sp. | reverse complement strand
GAGTTGCTCTGCGTCGGCGCCCTGTGGATGTGCGGTCCTCGTCCTGTGGTTATCCAATGTCAGTTCCTGGGGGTCTGTCCAGCATCAGGCCGGCGGCTCCACCGGCGGGATGTCGTAGGTCTCTGGCCCACGGGCGTTCTCGACGTCGATACCCCGCAGCACCAGCTGTCCGGAACGAGCGTAGTCGGTCGCCTGGTTGAGGATCGCAATGGAGTACGCCGGTGCGTGGAAGCCGTAGGAGTTCTCCGACACCGTGTAGTCGACGATGTACTGCGCCTTGCGCTGGAAGTCGCGGGCCGCGGCCAGCTGGTCCTCGGTCACGGTGCCCTCGTCCATCGCCGCCACGATGTCGTCGATCAGCGCCTGCACGGCGGTGAAGGAGACGTTCTTGGCGTCGTGCCAACGGGCCTGGATGTCGTCCACCCGCTGGTTCATCTCTTCAGCGGTGGAGTGGTGGCAGGTCAGGCAGGACTGGTTGATCGTCTCCTCGCTACGCATCGGGCTGGCGATCTGGTGGTCGGAGATCTTGGCCGCCCCGGTCCGCTGGTAGGACATGTGGCAATCGGCGCAGGTCACGCCGTTGGCGGCGTGGATGCCCTGGGAGTAGGTCTCGAAGTCGGGGTGCTGCGCCTTGATGACGCTGGCCTGGGTGTCGGCGTGCACGAAGTCGCTGAAGCCGACCCCGTCGAAGTAGGCGATCGCGTCGTTGACGGTGAGGCCTTCGTGCCACGGGAAGGTGAGGGTCTTCTCCTCGCCCTTGAAGTAGTACTCGACGTGGCACTGCGCGCAGACGTAGGCCCGCATCTCCTGGTTGGTGGCGTCGGTGTTGACGTCGTAGTTCTCGATGCCCTGGCTGGCCTTGAAGTTCCTGATGCCCTCGACGAAGGCCGGCCGGGTGATCCGCAGCGCCATGGTCTCGGGTTCGTGGCAGTCGATGCAGGCGATCGGCCCGGCGGCGTGCTGCACGGCCTCGCCGTAGGGCAGCTTGTTCATCTCGGCCCAGCCGGCGGCCTGGTCGCCGTCGCCGAGGTTGTTGACGATCTCGGGCAACGAGGCGTGGCAGTTGAGGCAGGCGCCGGACTGGTTGAAGTTGGTCTGCCGGTGCGTCCACTGCTGGTCGACCAGCATGTACTCGTGGCCGCGCGGTTCGCGGTACTCCACCGAGAAGGCGTAGCCGCGCCAGATGGTGACCAGCCGCGGTTCCATCGCCAGCTTGCTGTGGGTGATGAAGTCACCGCGCTGGTCGTTCTCGGTGTTCGGCGGGTCGTTGGGGACCTTGTCCTCCTCGGCCATCTCGGCGGTGGCCTTGAACCCCTCGTACTGCAGCGGGAAATTCTGGCCCCACACCGCCGGGTCGTAGGTGGTCTCGGTGATCTCGACCACCTGGGTGAACGGCTGGGTGGCTTCCTGCCGGTGCGCGAAGATCGTCGTCAGCAGCCAGGTCAGCCCCGCGGCAGCGATCGCGACGGCGATCAGCACGACGATGGGTACCCACCGCTTGCGGGGGCCGGTCCAGGTGGTGTCAGTGTTCTGGGAATTGCTGGTACTCATCAGTTCACCTCATGTGGCCCACGCCGTCGTGGCACCGGATGCAGGAAAGGGTCTCGCCCCTGTGGTTGGAATCGTTCTGGATCTGATCGACGATGTTGCTGTGGCAGTACACGCAGGCGTCCTCTGTCACCCGCCGGTTGTGCTCGCGTATCTGGATGTTCTCGGGATAGTTCTGCAAGGTGAACTTCAGCGAGTGCATGAAGCCGTTCTCCGCCTTGTTCGCATACTTGGCGATCAGGTTGCCGTGCGGGGCGTGGCAGTCGTTGCAACCGGCGACGTCGCGGTGGCTGCCCCGCTGCCACGCGTTGTACTGCTCGTTCATCGCGTGGCACTGGTTGCAGGTCGCCGGGTCGTTGCCGAAGTAGCTCAACGTGCCGGCATAGAAGAAGGTGAAGAACCCGACCCCGAGGATCACACCGATCAGCGCAGCAAGCGTCACGCCAAGCCAACCTGTGAAGGCGTGCGTGAAGTCGTTCCAGCGGGCTTTGATCCACTGGGCCATGACACTCTCCTCCGCAGCGCTGCGAACTGACCTTGGGATGCATCCTACCAGCCGTGGGAGGAAATCCGGCAAGGAGTGCCACCCAGCCTAGCGGGAACCGCGCGGCTGTGCGGCAGGTGTGCAGCACTCCACGGACCGGTCTCCCGCCGGCGTTGTCAGGGGCGGGTGGCATGATCCACCCATGGGTGTGCGAGTGTCGAGCCGGGGCCGGGTCGAGCCGTTCTACGCGATGGAACTGCTGAAGCTGGCCAACCAGAAGCGCCAGACCGGGATGGACGTGATCTCGCTCTGCCTGGGGCAGCCGGCCGCCGGGGCACCCGCCGTGGTGCGCCGGGCCGCCATCGACGCCCTGGCCTCCGGCTCGCCGCTGGGGTACACCGACGCCAACGGCATCCCGACGCTGCGTGCGGCGATCAGCGCGCACTACGCGTCCGGTTACGGTGTCGAGGTCGACCCGGCGCGGGTGCTGGTGACCACCGGGTCGTCGGCGGCGTTCACCGCGATCCTGCTCGCCGCTTTCGAGTCGGGGGATGCGGTGGCGATGGCGCGGCCGGGTTATCCCGCCTACCGAAACGTGCTGGGAGCGCTCGGCTGCCAGGTGGTCGACCTCGATTGCGGCCCGCAGACCGGCTTCCAGCCGACGGTCGAGATGCTGGACGCCCTGCCCGCGCCGCCGGCCGGGCTGATCGTGGCGTCCCCGGCGAACCCGACCGGCACCATCATCGAGCCCGGACGCCTGGCGGCCATCGCCGACTGGTGCAGCGGGCACGGCACCCTGCTGATCAGCGACGAGATCTACCACGGCATCTCGTTCGGCGGGCCGACCGCGTCGGTGCTGCAGGGCTCCGACCGGCACGTCGCGGTCGGTTCGTTCAGCAAGTACTACTGCATGACCGGTTGGCGGGTCGGCTGGCTGGTGGTGCCCACCGAACTGGTCCGAAACGTGGAACTGCTGCTGGGCAACCTCAACCTGTCGACCCCGACGCTGTCCCAGCTGGCCGCGGTGACCGCCTTCAGTCCGGACGCCCGGGTCGAACTGGACGCCCACGTGGCGAGGTACCGAGCCAATCGCGACCTCGTGCTGCGCCGGCTGCCCGACATCGGGGTGCGCGACACGCTGGTGCCGGACGGTGCGTTCTACGTCTACCCGGACATCTCCCACCTGACCGACGACTCGCTCGGCTGGTGCCTGCGGGCGCTGGACGAGATCGGGGTGGCGCTCACCCCGGGGGTTGACTTCGCACCGCTGCGTCCCGGTCGGGTTTCGGCCACTGATGGGTCGCGGTACATGCGGATCAGCACCGCCGGGGCGGCCGAACAGATCGATGAGGCGTTCGACCGTTTGCTGAGCTGGGTCTAATAGTTGATTGAAGAATAAAGATCACACCGGAAAGGGTGTGCGGACTGCGTTTCAACCCTGCCAACATGGCCAGAAGGCCTACCTGGCCACGTCAACGAAAGGGAGCTAACCGTGGTAGCACTCGGAGTGATTCTGCTCATTGTCGGTCTACTGGTCGACACCGGTCTGCCGCTGACGACGATCGGTCTGGTCCTGATCGTGGTCGGCCTGATCCTGAACTTCGTCCCGATTCGCAACGGGCGGGGCATCCGGGTCTTCTAGCCGCTGGAGTCGGTGACCTCCACGATGCCGTGCGCACCGCGCTCGGCATCGTTCATGATGTGCGACACCACCGGGTAGTGCCCCGCCTCGGGGAAGGTCAGTTCAACGAAGCCGCCCTGGGCGGCCTGCAGGCCGAGCGCCTGGGCGCCGCCGCCGGTCTGGCCGAAGGCGTCAACCCCCTGGCGAAGGCGGTAGCCGCCCTCGAAGTAGACGGTGTCGAACTGGCCGCCGACGATGTGGAAGCTGCTCGGCAGGTTCGGTCCGGCGGCCAGCACCCAGAACCGGACGCGTTCGCCGACCCGGGCGGTGAACGGGAACTGGTCGTACTGGTTGGCGATGCCGTTGAAGACCACCTTGTCGGGCTCACCCGTGGCGACCTGGGCGGCGTCCACCTCGGACGCGTCAGCCGGGCCGGCGCCACCGCCGCCGAGGTAGACCTCGGACTGGACGACGACGTAGCTGCGGTCGACCTCGGGCAGCCCGCCCTCCGGCTCGACGATCACCGCACCGTGCATGCCGGCCGCGATGTGCGCGCTCATCGGCATCGTCGAGCAGTGGTACATCCAGATGCCCGCCCGGTCGGCGGTGAACGTGTAGACCAGCGACTCCCCCGGCGGGATCGTCCGCATCACCTCGTCGGGAGCGACCTCGCTGGCGTGGAAGTCGATCGAGTGACCCATCGTGCCGTCGTTCACCAGGGTGATCTCGAAGGTGTCGCCGACCCGGCCATGCAGGGTGGGCCCGACCGGCCCGCCGTTGTAGGTCCAGCGCTGCTGCCACACCCCGGGTGCCACTTCAAGGGTGACCTCCTCGACGGCGATGGTGGTGCGGTGCACCCGCTCGTCACCCAGCGGCGCCAGCACCGGGTCGACGTGCCTGGTCAGCGGGGTGTTCGGGTCGGCGCTCACCGGGACGTCGGCGGCCGACCCGTCTTGGCCGGCGCCGTGCTGGCT
>NZ_JBASCI010000145.1:0-5826 GCF_049651565.1 Brooklawnia sp. | reverse complement strand
GCCGGGTGGCCCGCGGCGGGTCGGCGTCGGCCAGCTCTGCGGGGGCGAGCTGCTGGAGGGCGGCGAAGACATCGTCCGGGCGGACCAGTGGCTCGGTGTGTCGCAGCACCACCTGCAACGCCTGGTCCACGACCTCGACGCTGATCACTGCGGCGCGGACGTCGAAGCGCCGCTCCCCCTTCCTGGTCTGCCGGCTCACCTCGACGGTCGCGGCGTCCCGCAGCGCGCCGGCCAGCGCGGGCAGCACGTCAGCCGCCACGCCGGGCAGCTCGATGCGCCACTGCGAGGCCTGCAGCAGTTCGGTCAGCGGCCGGCCTGACGCGTCCACTGCCCGCACCACCCCGAAGCCGGGCGGCAACGCATGCGACAACGCGTTGGCCAGCTCGGGCGGGTTGCGGTGCTCGGCGAGCCCCAGCTCCAGGTACTCGGCCTCGCTGGCCGCACCGGTCGGCGCGGCCCCCACATACGAGATCCGCGGGTGCGGCGAGAACCCGGACGAGTACGCCATCGGCACCTTCGCCCGGCGCAGCGCCCGCTCCAACGCGCGGCTGAAGTCGCGGTGGCTGGCGAACCGCGCGGTGCCCCGCTTCACGTAGTGGATCCGGACGCGCTGCACGGGCGGCGGTTGCTGGGCCGGTTGCGGTCGAGCCATGCCTGCACAGTAGTGCCGGGACGCCCGCGTATGCTCGCTGAGTGGCTGCGGTTCCAGCCAGTCCCCCGATCGTCGACAGAAGGTTGCTATGCGCCCGAACAGGATCAGCTTGCTGATCACGCTGGGGGTCGCCATTGTCGCGTTCAACCTGCGCACCATCGCGGTCGCCATCGGGCCGGTCCTGCCCGACCTGGCGGCCGATCTCGGGATGACCCAGACCGTCGCCGGGGTGCTGACGGCGCTGCCCACCCTCTGTTTCGCGGTCTTCGGGTTCCTGGCGCCGCGGGCTGCGGCCAGTTGGGGGCTGCACCGGGCCGTCCTGTTCGCGCTGTTGGTGAACATCGTCGGTCAGGTGCTGCGCATCCTGGCCGGCGAGGTGGTCGGCTTCATGGCCGGCACCATCGTCGCGCTGGCCGGCATCGGCATCATCAACGTCCTGCTGCCACCCCTTGTCAAATGGCACTTCCCGTTCAGGGACGGGATGGTCACCGCCGTCTACGTCACCAGCCAGACCATCGGCCTGACGCTGGCCGGCCTGTACACCGCACCGTTGGCGATCGCGCTGGGCGGCTGGCGGGCCGCCTTCTGGCTGTGGGTGGTCACCGCCGTCCTCGGCGTCCCGATGATGGTGTGGTCGACCCGACGCTTCGCCGAACCGCGCCGCCATTCGGCCAAGCCGATCACCCTGCGCGACGCCGCCCGCACTCGGCTCGGCTGGATGATGATGATCTTCTTCGGCACGCAGTCGGCGCAGGCCTACTCCCAGTTCGGCTGGCTGCCCACCATCTACCAGGACGCTGGCTTCACCCCGATCCAGGCCGGCAACTACCTCACCATCCTCACCGGCCTGGGCATCCCGCTGTCGTTCATCGTCCCTACCCTCACCTACCGACTCGCCCGCCCGATCTGGCTGCTGGCGCTGATGGCTGTCTCAGGGGTGGCGGGCTACGTCGGCCTGATCAACGATCCCGCCCAACTGCCGTGGCTGTGGCCCGCGCTGCTGTCATTGGCCGGTGCGGTGTTCCCGATGATCCTGGTGCTGATCGGCACCCACACCAGCACCCCGGCCGGCGCCGCAGCACTGTCGGGGTTCGCCCAGAGCGTGGGCTACGTGCTGGCCTCGCTCGGTCCGCTGCTGGTGGGCCTGCTCAAGGACGCCACCGGCTCGTTCACACTGCCGCTTTGGGTGCAGGCAGCCATGTTCATCCCGCTGCTGATCTGCGGGGTGATCGTGATCCGGTCGGGCACCCTCGAGCAGGAACTGGGTCTGCCGCCCGAACCGGCTCAGCCGGCCGACTGAGTCACCACACTCAACGGCAGCAGGGACGCCCCGCTCGGCCCGATCTCGATGTCGACCCCGAACTCCGGGCACACCCCGCAGTCGTTGCAGTCGTCCCAGCGGCAGTCGTGCACCGCCCGGCCCGCCAGCGCGTCCTGGTAGTCCTGCCACAGCCAGTTACGGTCCAGCCCCAGGTCGAGGTGGTCCCAGGGCAGCACCTCGGTCACCGGGCGTTCCCGGGTGGTGAACCATGCCAGATCAACCCCGAGCGGAGTCAACTGCTCCTCCGCGCAGCGAACCCAGCGGTCGAAGTCGAAGTGCTCGCTCCAGCCGTCGAAGGTGCCGCCGGCCCGCCAGACCGCCTCGATCACCCGGCCGACGCGGCGGTCGCCGCGAGCCAGCAGTCCCTCGATCAGGCCCGGCCGGCCGTCGGAATAGCGGATGCCGATCGCCCGGCCGCACTGCCGGTCGTCCCGCACCCGCTGCTTCAACTGCCGCATCCGTTCGTTGCTGGTCTCGGGATCGGTCTGGCCCACCCACTGGAACGGGGTGTGCGGCTTGGGGACGAACGCACCGATGCTGATCGTGCAGCCGATGTCGCGGCGGCCGGCCGCCCGGCGTCCGGTCTCGATGACCCGGTGCGCCATGTCGGCGATGGCCAGCACGTCCTGGTCGGTCTCGGTGGGCAGGCCGCACATGAAGTACAGCTTCACCGACCGCCAGCCGCCGGCGAACGCGGTGCTGACGGTCTGGATCAGGTCGTCCTCGCTGACGTTCTTGTTGATCACCGCCCGCATCCGTTCGGTGCCGCCCTCCGGCGCGAAGGTCAGCCCGCTGCGTCGGCCGTTGCGGGCCAGTTCGGCGGCCAGGTCGATGTTGAACGCGTCCACCCGGGTGCTGGGCAGCGACAGCGACACACATGAGCCCTGGTAGCGGTCGGCCAGCTGGCTGGTGATCTCGCCGATCTCGGTGTGGTCGGCGCTGGACAGGCTGAGCAGGCCGACCTCGTCCAGCCCGGTCGACGACAGGCCGTGGTCGACCATGGTGCCGATCACCGGCAGCGTGCGCTCCCGCACCGGGCGGGTGATCATGCCGGCCTGGCAGAACCGGCAGCCGCGGGTGCAGCCGCGGAAGATCTCCACCGAGTACCGTTCGTGCACGGTCTCGGCCAGCGGCACCAGCGGCGCCTTCGGGTAGGGCCACTGGTCGAGGTCGGTGAGAATCCAGCGCCGCACCTGGTAGGGCACTCCCGGCCGGTTCGGCGAGATCTTCGCGATCGCCCCGGACGGGGCGTAGCTGATGTCGTAGAACTGCGGAACGTAGAACATGCCGGTGCCGGCCAGCCGCTCCAGGACACCTAGCCGGCCACCCGGCCGCCCGGCCGCCTGCCAGTCCCGGACGATCCGGCTGAGCTCCAGCACCGCCTCCTCGCCGTCGCCGAGCACCACCACGTCGACGAAGTCGGCGATCGGTTCGGGGTTGGACGCGCAGTGCCCGCCCACCACCACCAGCGGCTCGTCCTCGGCCCGCTCGACGCTGCGCAGCGACAGGCCGGCCAGGTCGAGGGCGTTGAGCAGGTTCGTGTAGCCGAGTTCGGTGGCCAGGCTCACCCCCAGCACGTCGAACCGGTTGACCGGACGATGGGTCTCCAGGCTGAGCAGCGGCAGCCCGGCCGCGCGCATCCGCTGCTCGAGGTCGGGCCAGACCGAGAAGACCCGCTCGGCCAGCACCCAGTCGACCTCGTTGAGCACCTCGTAGAGGATGGCCTGGCCCTGGTTGGGCTGGCCCACCTCGTAGGCGTCGGGGTACATCAGCACCCAGTGCACCTCGATGCCTGCCCAATCCTTGGTGACCGAGTTCAGCTCGCCGCCCACGTACTGGATCGGCTTGGTGACCTGGGCCAGCAGCGGCTCGAGCCGGTGGAACAGCGATCCGGGAGGAGTTGTGGTCACGGCGACTCCCAGGGACGAGGGTTGAACAGCGGGGCCAGGCCATCCAGGCTGGCGGTGCGCGGCGGCCCGGGCGGGGTTTCCGGTCCGGGCTGCGGTTGTGGCCGCGGGCCGGGCTGCGGCGGCTGGGGCTTGGGGAACATCGGCGGCTGCGGCGGCATCGGCAGGGCGCCGGTGGGCAGCTGCCCGGTGGCCGGCACTGGCTGAGCGGTTCCGGTGGTCTGCCGGATTGGGTGAGGTGCCTGCTGGTCGGGGTACGGCGATGGCATACCGGTCGGTGGTGCGGCCTGCGCAAGGGCCATCGACTCCCCCGGGGCCGAGGTGACCTGGATGCCGCGCCTGCCGGCCTGCCAGCCGATCAGCGCCGAGGCCAGTCCGACCGCCACCATCATGATCAGTATCTCCGGACCCGCGGTACCCGCCTGGCGATTGAACATGTCGCCGATGTCGCTGAATGGCACCACCACCTCGGCCAGCATGTTGTTCACAACGTGCATGGCGATCGCGGCCTCGAGCCCGCCGGTTCGCCAGGTCACGTAGCAGGTGGCGAAGCCGAACCACAGGTAGAAGACGTTCAGCCACACGTCACCGGCTCCGTGCGCGGCAGCGAACAGCAGGGACGACACGACAGCGCCCGCCACCAGCCCGGCACGGCCGTTGCGGAAGAAGCTGGCCACCGCCCGGTTGAACACCCCACGGAAGCCGAACTCCTCACCGGCTGCCTGCAGCGGAGTGGTCAGCAGGATGCCGATGATCAGCAGCCCGGTGTCCGGGTTGACCGCGAGATCGAAGTCGACGCCAGCACGCAGGCTGAGCCAGGTGTCGAGTGCGAAGAAGACCAGCCAGATCGGCAGGATGATCAGCACACAACGACCCAGCCAGCCCCACCGCATCCGACCCACCACGCTGGCCAGGAAGCCTGCCCGCTGGCTGAACAGCGCGGACGAGACCAGCGCGGCGATCACGATCAGGCTGGCCAGGCCAAGGTTGTTGGCCAGGAACCCGAGCGCGGTGATGTCGAACGGGTCGTAGTCGGGCGAGAGCGGGTCGATCCGGCCGGCGGCCGCATCGATGCCCACCGAGATGGCGTACAGCACCGTGGCCACCAGCAACCCCAGGACCAGCGTCAGCACCAGGGCGACCACCGGACGCCACCAGCGCCAGGCCGGCGTCCGCCAGAACATCACGTAGTCGGTGTGGGTGACCGGCAGGGTGGGTCGGAACAGCCGGTGGGGCGCCCCGAACGGCGGCTGCGGCCCGGGCGGGCCGGGCAGTCTCGGCCCGTGGACGGGCGCGTTGAGCGGCCCCTGCGGGATCGGCGGGATCGGCTGGCCTGGCTGTGGTTGGGTCACGCGGTGCGTCCCTCCCCTGCGGCCTGACCGACGTCTGGGAACCAGAGCGCCACCTCACGCTCGGCGGTCTCGACGGAGTCCGATGCGTGCACGAGGTTCCGGTTCTTGAACAGCGAGAGATCGCCGCGGATGGTGCCCGGCGCGGCCACCGCGGAGTCGGTGGCGCCGTTGATCAGGCGGACGGCATCGATGGCGCGCTCCCCCTCCAGCACCATCGCCACCACCGGCCCGGAGGTGATGAACTCCTCCAACCCCGGGTAGTAGGGACGCCCGACGTGCTCCTGGTAGTGCTGCCGGGCGAGGTCAGCAGTGGCGGTGCGCAGTTCGAGCTGCCTGATCGCCAGCCCCTTCGCCTCGTACCGGGCGATGATCTGCCCGACCAGGCCGCGGGCGACCCCGTCGGGCTTGACCAGAACCAGCGTGCGTTCGATGCCACTCATACCAAGACCCTACAAGCATGGTGGTCGGCCGCCGCACGCCAGGGCGCCCCGTCCGGCAAGGCGACGCCGGTTGGCCCAGGACGGCCGGTCGGGTCAGGGCAGGTCAGCGTCCTCCGCGGTCAACCGGGCGCGCACCTGCCCCGCCAGGTACACC
>NZ_JBASCI010000144.1:0-9804 GCF_049651565.1 Brooklawnia sp. | reverse complement strand
GTGGTGGGGTTGGCCGGCGAGGCCGGACGCCAGGCCGCAGCCGCAGCGCTGGCCGCCGGGACCCAGGTGGTGCTGGTGCCGGCCGAACTGGCCGGCGACCGCCTCCGGCCGACCAGCGAGTCGTCGATCAACTCCCAGCTGCTGGCCCTGGTCGGCCGGGGTCGCTGAGGCCCTAGCCGCGCGTCAGTTCTGCGGTCGATCTTCTATTGGCTCGGACCCCCACGCCTCGGCACAACGGCCGTTAGAGTGATCAGAGAGTCCGCAGGCGCCCCTCCACCCGGGCGCCACAAGCCACTCCAAGCATCACTCAGCCCACAGAAGGAGCGACCGATGTGGAAGTTGTCCGGTTTCGCTGACGAGATATCCAACGACCTGGACGAACAGATCGCCCTGTTCAACCCCCTCGGCATCCAGCACGTCGAGTTCCGCAGCGCCTGGGGAACCAAGGTGCTCGACCTCACCGACGAGCAGTTGCAGACCGCCAAGCAGAAACTCGACGCGGCCGGCATCCGGCTGAGTTCGGTCGGCTCCGACCTGGGCAAGATCCAGATCACCGACCCGTTCGACGCGCATCTGGAACGCGCCCGGCACGGTGTCGAGGTGGCCAAGTTCTTCGATTCGCCATACATCCGGATGTTCAGCTTCTTCATGCCCGAGGGTGAGGATCCGACACCCTACCGCGACGAGGTGATGGCCCGCACCCGGGCGATGGTGGAACTGGCCGAAGCCGGCGGCATCACCCTGCTGCACGAGAACGAGAAGGACATCTTCGGTGACATCCCCGAACGGGTCATCGACCTGATCACCACGATCGATTCGCCCAACTACCGCGCGATCTTCGACCCGGCGAACTACGTGCAGTGCGGGATCAAGCCGTTCGACGAGGCGTACCCGAAGGTGCGCGAGCTCACCGACTACGTCCACTGCAAGGACGCGCTGGCCCCCGCCGGACCGGACGACCTCGGCAAGGTGGTGCCCTCGGGAGAGGGGGACGGCCAGTTCCGCGAACTGTTCGCCGCGCTCAGGCAATCCGGCTACCAGGGCTTCTTCTCCATCGAACCGCACCTGGGCGACTTCGACGCCTTCGGCGGGCTGTGCGGGCCGGACCTGTGGACCGACGCCTTCAACGCGGTGACAAAGCTCTTCGCCGAGCTGGGCGTCGAGTGGGAGTGACCAGATGAAGCGGGCCGCGCTGGTCGGCTGTGGCGACGTCGCCGTCATCCACTTCGAGGCGTTCGACGCCATCGACGGCGTCGAGCTGGTGGGAGTCTGCGACACCGACCCGAACGCCCTGCGCTGGGCATGCGATTTGACCGGTGCCCCGGGCTACGGGTCGGTCGCCGAGCTGCTGGAGATCGCCCAACCAGACGTCGTCCACGTCGCCACACCCCACGACCAGCACGTCAACGTGTCGCTGGAGGCCGTGGCAGCCGGCGTCCACGTGCTGCAGGAGAAACCGCTGGCGCACACCGTCGAGGACGGGCAGCGGCTGGTCGACTGGCACGCCGCTGCGCTGGCGAGAATGGGGCCGGCCACTCCGAAGGTGGGCATCTGCTTCCAGAACCGCTACAACGTGAGTTCCCAGCAGCTGCGCCGGCTGCTCGACTCCGGCGAGCTGGGTGCAGTCCGGGGTGCCTACGCGTCCGTGGTCTGGACCCGCACGCCGGACTACTACCAGGTCAAGCCGTGGCGCGGCACCCGGGCCAGGTCGGGCGGTGGTCTGCTGATCAACCAGGCGATCCACACCCTCGATCTGGTGCAGTGGTTCCTCGGCGAGGTGGTGGACATCGTCGGTCACGTTGCCACCAACAAGTTCGGTGACCTGATCGACGTCGAGGACACCGCCGAGATGCTGCTCACCCACGCCAGCGGCGTCCAGACCTCGTTCTACGCCACGCTCACCGCACCCCAGCACCGCCCGGTCGAACTCGAGCTGGACTGCCAGAACGCCTACGTGACGTTGCGCAACGGATTGACCGTGGCGTGGCACGACGGGCGGGCGCCCCAGGTCTTCGAGGAACGCAAGGTGCCCTCGGGTGGCCGCACCTACTGGGGCGTCAGCCACGAACTGCTGATCCGCGACTTCTACGACCGGTTGGACGACCCCGAGCCGTTCTGGATCAGCCCAGCCGAGGCCATGAAGTCGCTGCGCATCCTCAAGCAGACCTACGAACGCTCCGGGCTGTAGCCCGGGGGCAGGCAACCCCACACAAAAGGAGACACGATCGAATGACCGATCAGAAGGTTCGCCTCGGCATCATCGGGCTGGGCGCCGAGGGCGGCATGTATGCCCAGTTCCTGGCCGACGGGCGGGTGCCGAACATGGTGATCGGCGCCATCTGCGACATCCTTCCCGAGAAGAAGGCGAAGGCCGACGAGTACGGCGTCCCGTTCTACGCCGACTACAAGGAAATGGTCACCTCGGGGGACGTGGACGCGGTCGTCACCACGGTGCCGCACTACCTGCATCCCGAGATGGGCATCTACGCACTGGACAACGGCGTCCACGCCCTGGTCGAGAAGCCGGTCGGTGTCTACACCAAGCAGGCCCGCGAACTCATCGACTTCGCCGCCACCAAGCCCGAGTTGAAGTTCGGTGTCTTCTTCAACCAGCGGACCAACCCGCTCTACAAGGACCTCAAGGCCCTGATGGAATCCGGTGAACTGGGTGCGCTGCGCCACACCAGTTGGATCATCACCACCTGGTGGCGTCCGCAGGGCTACTACAACCAGTCCGACTGGCGTGCCACCTGGGGTGGCGAGGGCGGCGGCGTCCTGGTCAACCAGGCCCCCCACCAACTCGACCTGTGGCAGTGGATCTGCGGGGTGCCGAACAGCGTCTTCGCCAAGTGCCAGTACGGGTTCCGCCGCGACATCGCCGTTGAGGACGAGGTGAACGCGCTGGTCACCTTCGACAACGGCGCCACCGGCACCTTCATCACCTGCACCCACGACATGATGGGCACCGACCGGCTGGAGATCCTGTGCGACTCCGGCAAGATCGTCGTCGACGATTCCAAGACGGTCACCATCAGCCGGCTCAGCGAGCCCGAGCAGGTGCTGAGCGTCAACATGTCGATGGAAGAGGTGGGCAAGCTGTTCATGGGCCAGCTCGACATGTCGGAGGTGTTGTCCACCGAGACCAAGGACTACGGCTCGGTCTGGGGCGAGCAGCACTGCGACGTGCTGAAGAACTTCGCCGCCCAGATCCTCGAGGACGCCGAGCCGCTGGCTCCCGGCGCCGACGGCATCCATGGCGTCCGGCTCGCCAACGCCATCCACCTGTCCAGCTGGACCGGCAAGGAGGTTTCGATCGTCGACTTCGACGAGGAGACCTACCTGGCTGAACTGAACAAGCGCATTGCCGAAGAGGGCAAGTTCGAGACGAGGAGCTGACGAAATGGCTGTTCTGGGTGTCCAGATGATGATGATGAAGGACCAGGTCGCCGAACAGGGCATGTGGCCGGTCCTGCAGCGAATCGCAGAGATGGACCTGCACGCCGTCGAGGTGTCGCAGATTCCTATGGATGAGAAGAACGTCGCTGAACTGGAGCGCGGCACCAGGGAACTGGGCGTCGAAGTCGGTGCCATCTCGGTGGCGCTCAAGGGTGGCCCGACAGCCACCGGCGACAACCTGGAGGAACACTTCGACAAGATCGTGGCCGACGCCCACCGGCTGGGCACCCGCTTCGCCCGGATCGGCATGATGCCGTTCACGGCAATGGTGTCCAAGCAGGCCTGCGAGGTCTGGGCCGCCGAGTGCCAGCCAGCCGCCGAGCGGCTGGCCGCCGAGGGCATCACGCTGTGCTATCACAACCACCACGTCGACCTGGCCAAGTTTGACGGTGAGCGGATCTTCGACATTGTGCGTCGAGTGGCGCCGGCGCTCTTCTTCGAGGTCGACCTGCACTGGGTGCAGCGCGGTGGCATGGCCCCGCTCGACATGCTCAAGGAGTACGCGGGGGTCTGCAAGCTGATCCACGTCAAGGACTTCCGGGTCGGAGCCCTGAACCCGAAGGCGATTGACCTGTTCGCCGAGGGCAAGATGCAGGAGGGCTACGACATGTTTGTCAACATCGTGGAGTTCGCCGAGGTGGGGCAGGGGAACATGAACTGGCCTGAGCTGCTGCCTGCGTCCATCGAGGCGGGTGCCGAGTTCTTCTTCATCGAGCAGGACATGACCTATGGCCGTGACCCGTTCGACTGCATCGCCGACAGCCGGGCCTACCTGAAGTCGATCGGGTACTGAGCAGGACTGCACCCGGGCCGCGGGGCGCAGGCCAGCTTCAACCGCGGGGCGTTGGTTCTGGGGAACTGACGCCCCACGACTATCCTTGGGGCCAGTCACTGTGAGGAGAACACAACCAATGCCGATCAACCTCGGAACTCCGGCGCCCACGGCCACCCGGGTGCTGGCGGCGCGCCGTCCCACCCGCAAGATCAAGGTCGGCAACCTCGCCATCGGCGGCGACGCGCCCATCTCGGTGCAGTCGATGACCACCACCCCGACCAGCAACATCAACGCCACCCTCCAGCAGATCGCCGAACTGACCGCATCCGGCTGTGACATCGTGCGGGTGGCGGTGCCCAGCCAGGACGATGCGGACGCGCTTCCCGCAATCGCTGCCAAGTCGAAGATCCCGGTGGTCGCCGACATCCACTTCCAGCCCCGCTACGTCTTCGCCGCGATCGAGGCGGGCTGCGCGAAGGTGCGGGTCAATCCAGGCAACATCAAGGCCTTCGACGACAAGATCGCCGACATCGCCAAGGCGGCCGCCGAGCACGGCACCAGTATCCGGATCGGCGTCAACGCCGGCTCGCTGGACAAGCGGCTGCGTGGCATGTACGAGACCGACCCGGCCGGCGCGCTGGTTCAGTCGGCGCTGAATGAGGCCGCTCTGTTCGAGGAGGTCGGCTTCGACCAGTTCGCGATCTCGGTCAAGCACCACGACCCGGTGATCATGGTGGACGCCTACCGCCGGTTGTCGGCGCAATGCGACTACCCGCTGCACCTCGGGGTCACCGAGGCGGGCCCGGCATTCCAGGGGACGATCAAGTCGGCGACCGCGTTCGGGGCGCTGCTGTCGGAGGGCATCGGCGACACCATCCGGGTCTCGCTCTCGGCGCCCCCGGTCGAAGAGGTCAAGGTCGGCATCAAGATCCTGGAGTCGCTGAACCTGCGGCCGCGGCAGTTCGAGATCGTCAGCTGCCCGAGCTGTGGGCGTGCTCAGGTGGACGTCTACAAGCTGGCCGAGGAGGTCACCGAGGGTATGAAGCACTTCACCGTGCCCATCCGGGTCGCGGTGATGGGTTGCGTGGTGAACGGCCCCGGCGAGGCGCGGGAGGCCGACCTCGGGGTGGCGTCCGGCAATGGCAAGGGGCAGATCTTCGTGAAGGGTCAGGTGATCGCCACCGTGCCGGAGGACCTTATCGTGCCGACGCTGATAGCGGAGGCCAACAAGCTGGCTGATGAGTTCGCGCACTCCGGGGCGCCCGAGGTCGTAGTGAGTTGAGCACCACGCGGCGGTCCGGCGCCGGGACGCTGCGCGTCCTGGATCAGGCCGACCTGCCCGAGCTGACGGCGCTGTTCCGGCGAGACCCGGTGGCCAATCTGTTCGTGGCGTCCCGGGTGGCCAGCCTGGGTTTGACGCCGCAGCGCCTGGGTTGCGCCATCTACGGTTACCACGTCGGCGGTGAACTGGCGGCCGCCTGCCACGTGGGGGCCAACCTGGTGCCGATCGAGGCCGACCGGGAAGCGGTCGGGGCGTTCGTCGAGGCGATCGGTCCCCGGCGGCGGATCTCGTCGATCATGGGTCCGGCTACCGTCGTCCAGCAACTGCACCAGGGATTGACCGAGCGTTGGGGCAACAGCTGGGGCAGGGCCCGGGACGTGCGGCCGCACCAGCCGCTGATGGTCATCGACCACGACCCCCAGCTCGAGGGCGATCCGCGGGTGCGCCGCATCGAGCTGGAGGACTACGAGCCATACCTGAGGGCGGCAGTAGCGATGTACACCGAGGAAGTCGGTGTCACGCCGTTGGACGGCGGTGGGGGATACCAGCGCTACGTCCGGTTGCTGATCCAGATGGGGCACGCGATGGGAGCGGTCCACAAGCCGGCCGGAGCGCCGGCCCGGGTCTGGTTCAAGTCGGACATCGGCTCGGCGTGGTCGGGGTACTGCCAGGTACAGGGTGTCTGGCTGACACCGGAGCTGCGGGGCCGGCGATTGTCGGTGGCCGCGATGTCGCAGGTGGTACGGCTGTGCCGGCAGCAGTTCCCGGTGGTGTCGCTTTACGTCAACGACTACAACACCCGAGCACGCCGGCTCTACGAAGGCCTCGGGTTCGCCACGGTGGGTGAACTGGCGACCGTCCTCTACTGATCATCCATGACCTGGCAACAGTCGATGTCGAATGTTGACGACGAGGCCGGTGTTTTACGCTTCAAATGTCACGCCGGGTGAGTTCCGGCCAAATTGAAGGACGGCTCTTGTGTCGCTGGCAGGTATCAATCGCCTGACGTTGCGTGAGCAGGTCTGGGCCACGCTGCGGACCGCCATCCTGGACGGCGACCTGGCTCCGGGTACCCGGCTCGCCGAGACCGACCCGGCCGAACAGTTGGGTGTCAGCCGCGGCACCGTGCGCGAGGCGTTGCGGCTGCTGCAGCAGAGTGGACTGGTCGAGGGCGAGAATCGCACCGCGCTGGCGGTGACCATGCTGAGCCCCGACCAGGTACGTGAGCTGTCCGAGGTTCGGGCGGCCCCGGAGGCGCTGGCCATCGACCTGATCATCCGGGCAGGCAAGGCGGCCGAGGTGGCGGACGAGCTCGAACGGCTGCTGCCCCACGTCCCGGAGGGGTCGCCCTACAGCAAGCGGCTCGACGTCGACCTGGGCTTCCACGAGCAGATCTGTCGGGTGGCCGGCAATTCGATGCTGCTGCGGCAGTGGACGCAGCTCAAGGATCTGATGCGGGTGGCCGTGCTGGCCGACGTGGCCGGCGAGCCGTCCAGCCTGATGGACACCGACTACCATCGGCCGATCGCCAGGCCGACGCTCAGCGCAGCTTCGACTACATCTGTGAGCTGCTGTCCCGCTGATCCCGCCCGGCAGCACTGCTCAGTGGCTGACCACGCCGTGCAGGGTCCCCCAGGCGATGGTGTGCCGGGCGATCTGCTGCAGCACCTGCTCGGTGGTCGAGCCGACCACCTGCGAATCCAACGCGTACACGCCGAAGAAGTAGCGGTGCGTCCCACTGGGCGGGCACGGCGGCACCCAGCGCGCCGACCGGCCACTGTTCGGCCACTCGCGGGCCCCGGGCGGTGCCCCGCCCTCGGGCAGGCCCTTGCCGGCCGCTGGCAGCCCGGTGAGCAGCCAGTGCAGGAAGGTGCCGCGCGGGGCGTCCGGGTCGCTGACGACCAGCGCGACCGAACGGGCCTCGGCCGGCACGCCAACCCAGTTCAGCTCGGGTGGCAGTCCGTCGCCCTTGCAGGTGTACCGGTCGGGGAGCGGGTCGCCCTCGGCGAAGCGCGGGCTGGTGACGGTGATCGACCTGGCCAGATCGGGCTGCGGAATCTGCATGCTTGACCTCCTCGGTGAGTACCTCAATTGTCCCGACCGGCGGCCGCCACCGAGCGAACGGGCACGAATCGCTTGCGGATGCGTGTGGCCGGGGCTGGCCGCTAGCCTTGACCACGCAACCAGAGCCGAGGAGAGTCCGTGATCACCCGAATGAGCCAGCTGTTCGTGCGAACCCTGCGCGAAGACCCGGCAGATGCCGAGATGCCCAGCCACCGCTGGCTGGTCCGTGCCGGATACATCAGGCGGGTTGCGCCCGGCATCTACTCCTGGCTGCCGCTCGGGCTGAAGGTCTTCGGCAAGATCAGTGAGATCATCCGCGAGGAGATGGACGCCATCGGTGCCCAGGAGGTGCTCTTCCCGGCGCTGCTGCCCCGCGAACCCTACGAGGCCAGCCACCGCTGGACCGACTACGGCGACAACCTGTTCCGGCTGGTCGACCGCAAGGGCGCCGACATGCTGCTCGGCCCGACCCACGAAGAGATGTTCACCCTGATGGTGAAGGACCTGTGCAGTTCGTACAAGGACCTGCCGCTGTACCTCTACCAGATCCAGCACAAGTACCGGGACGAGGCGCGACCGCGGGCCGGGCTGCTACGTGGCCGCGAGTTCGTGATGAAGGACTCCTACTCGTTCAACATTGACCAGGCCGGGCTCGACCAGGCCTACCAGGACCACCGGGCGGCCTACATCCGCATCTTCGACCGGCTGGGCTTCGAGTACGTGATCGTGAATGCCCACTCAGGTGCGATGGGTGGCTCGGCATCCGAGGAGTTCCTGGCGATAGCGGCCAGCGGCGAGGACACCTTCGTCCGCTCACCGGGCGGGTTCGCCGCCAACGTCGAGGCGATCCAGCGCCCGATGGCCGCCGAGCAGGACGCCTCTGACGTGCCATCCCCAGTAGTCCACGACACCCCCGACTCGCCGACCATCGAGACCCTGGTCGACCAGGCCAACGCGCTGTTCCCGCGGCCCGACCGGCCGTGGCAGGCCAGCGACACCCTGAAGAACGTCGTCTTCCGGTTGACCTACCCGGACGGCCGCACCGAGCCGCTGGCCATCGGGTTGCCCGGCGACCGGGACGTCGACCTGCGTCGGCTGGAGGCGGCCGTCTCCCCGGCGACCGTGGAGGCATTCACCGACGACGACTTCGCCGCCAACCCCAGGCTGGTCAAGGGCTACATGGGTCCGGGCGTGCTCGGCCAGGGGCCGCTCGCCCCTGGTGAGCGCCCCGCGCCCGGCACCATCCGCTTCCTGGTCGACCCGGCGCTGGCCCGCGGCACCCGCTGGCTGACCGGCGCCGACGAGCTCGGCAAGCACGTCGCCGACATGGTGGTCGGCCGCGATTTCACTCCGGACGGCTACCTCGACGTCGCCGAGATCCGCGAGGGCGACGAGTCGCCGGACGGCTCCGGCCCGCTCAGCCTGGCCCGCGGCATCGAGATGGGCCACATCTTCCAGTTGGGCACCAAGTACGCCGAGGCGCTGGGCCTGAAGGTGCTGGACGCCAACGGCAAGCTGCAGACCGTGACGATGGGCTCCTACGGAATCGGGGTGTCGCGGGCGGTTGCCGTGGTGGCCGAGTCGACCTGCGACGAGAAGGGATTGTGCTGGCCGCGGGCGGTGGCACCGTTCGACGTCGAGATCGTCCCGGCGGGAAAGGGCGACCAGATCGCCGTGACCGCCGAACGGCTGGCCGCCGAACTGGCCCACCGCGGGGTAGCGGTGCTGCTCGACGACCGCAAGGCCTCACCCGGGGTGAAGTTCGCCGACGCCGAGTTGCTCGGCATGCCCACCTCGGTGGTGGTAGGACGGCTGCTGGCCGACGGCCAGGTGGAGATCCGGGACCGCAAGTCGGGGTCGGCCCGCCCGGTGCCGGTCGACGCGGCGGTCGAAGAGGTGTTGGCCGAGATCGGTCGCTGAGCGGCCCCTGCCGGGGGTCATACCCAGCCCGGCCAGTAGGGCAGTGGGGTGCCGAGGCTGCGGACGCGTCCGGCCTGGTCGAATGCCATCTCGGCCGCTGACTGGCGCCCCTCCGGGTCGGCCGCCGCGAGCCGCGCCCAGCCGGCCAGCACCGCCATCTCGAGCCTGGCCCAGGCCCGGTCGCGCTGGGCCGGATCGGCGATCCCATCCGGTAGCTCGTAGCTGGCGGACGCCGGGGCCGGGGTGGCGCCGGCCGCGCTGATCCGGGCCGAAGTCTGGTCGCGCTCGCGCATCGCCTGCCCGAGCC
>NZ_JBASCI010000143.1:0-2634 GCF_049651565.1 Brooklawnia sp. | reverse complement strand
AGCCCGACGAGGCCGAGCCGTCGAGCCACGCTTGAGCAGGGTCGTCAGCCGGCGAAGAACGAACCTACCAAGTGCGTCAGCCGGCGAAGACGTGGCCCCACCAGGTACGTCAGCCGGTGAAGAACGTACCCACCAGGTACGTCAGCCGGCGAAGAACGTACCCACCAGGTACGTCAGGCCCATGCCCAGGCTGCCGACCAGCATGTTGCGGACCATTGCGCGCCCCACCGGGGCGCCACCGAGGCGGGCGCTGGAGAAACCGGTCAACGCCAGGGCCAACTCGACCCCGATCAGGGTTGCCCAGAAGCGGGCGTCGGTGGGCGACAGCAACATCAACACCAGCGGGATGGCTGCTCCGATGGCAAAGGCGACCAAGGACGCCACGGCCGCCGCCCACGGGCTGGTCAGTTCGTGGGCGCGGATCCCCAGCCGGGTCTCGGCGTGCGCGCTGAGCGCGTCATGGGCGGTCAACTCGTCGGCAACCTGATCGGCCAGCAGCGGCGGCAGCCCGCGCTGCCGGTAGACCTCGGCCAGTTGGGCCCGCTCCGTTGCCGGGTTCAGCTCCAGCCGGGCGGCCTGGGCGTCCAGCGCGGCCCGCTCGGTGTCGGCCTGCGAGCTCACCGAAACGTACTCGCCGCCGGCCATCGACAGGGCACCGGACACCAGACCGGCGATACCAGCCACCAGGAGCGCTTCCTTGGAAACTTGAGCGCCGGCCACACCCATCACCAGACCAGAGACCGAGACGATGCCGTCGTTGGCCCCCAGCACACCGGCGCGCAGCCAATTCAGCTTGTCGGCGAGATGGGTCGGTTGAGTGGTCGCTGGATCGATGGCCATACCTGCATCGTTGTATCGAAGGGTCGCAGAACCAAGCGCTTCAGGGCCGTCCTGAGGCAAGCCTTTGCTGAGTTGACGAGGGCAGACGGGCGTCGGAAGGCAAGGCTGGCCTGAGTACGTGCCACCCCACCGGGCTGCGTGGGCACCAGGCGGGGGTGAGTTGACGTTCCCGCTAGACTACGGTCGAGATGGTCGGGTAGTGGTGACCCCGATGCCCCCGGGCCTCGGGGTTTTTCTATGCGGCCGGCCGTCATCATCATTGGGTAACGAGGAGACAACGGTGAGCCAGACGAGCGAAGCGCCCGAGCGGACCAGCTACGACGCGCGCGCGGCGCAGGAGAAGTGGCAGCGCTTCTGGGCCGACGACCAGACGTTCGTCGCCCAGGACGACTCCGACAAGCCACGGCGCTACCTGCTCGACATGTTCCCGTACCCCTCCGGTGACCTGCACATGGGTCACGCCGAGGCGTACGCGATGGGTGACGTGCTGGCCCGGCTGTGGCGGCTGCAGGGTTACGAGGTGCTGCACCCGATCGGCTGGGACTCCTTCGGGCTGCCCGCCGAGAACGCTGCCATCCGCAACAACGCCCACCCGGCGCAGTGGACCTACGGCAACATCGAGACCCAGAAGACCTCGTTCAAGCGGTACGGGCTGAGTCTGGACTGGACCCGTGAACTGCACACCAGCGACGCCGAGTATTACCGGTGGACCCAGTGGCTGTTCCTGCGCTTCTTCGAACGCGGCCTGGCCTACCGCAAGGACTCCTTCGTCAACTGGTGCCCGCAGGATCAGACCGTGCTGGCCAACGAGCAGGTCGTCAACGGCGAGTGTGAGCGCTGCCACACCCCGGTCACCAAGCGCAAGCTGAACCAGTGGTACTTCCGGATCACGGAGTACGCCCAACGGTTGTTGGACGACATGTCGCAGCTGGAGGCCGGCTGGCCCGACCGGGTGCTGGCGATGCAGCGCAACTGGATCGGTCGTTCCGAGGGCGCGATGGTCGACTTCAAGGTGGAGGGCCGCGCCGAGCCGATCACCGTGTTCACCACCCGTCCCGACACCTTGTTCGGCGCGACCTTCATGGTCGTCGCCCCCGACTCCGACCTGGCCGGTGAGCTGGTCAGCGACGAGCAGTGTGCCGAGTTCGAGGCCTACGTGGAGCAGGTGAAGAAGGCCACCGAGATCGAGCGCCAGTCGACGCTGCGCGAGAAGACCGGCGTCTTCCTGGGCGTCCACGCCATCAACCCGGTCAACGGCGAGCGAATCCCGATGTGGGCGGCCGACTACGTGCTCAGCGAGTACGGCACCGGCGCCATCATGGCGGTGCCCGCGCACGACCAGCGCGACCTCGACTTCGCCCGCAAGTTCGCGCTGCCGGTGCGAATGGTCATCGACACCGGTGAGGACGACCCGGCCGAGTCGGGCGTAGCCACCGAGGGCGACGGCACGTACGTCAACTCCGGCCCGCTGGACGGCATCACCGGCACCGCCGACGGGGTCGCCGCGACCATCACCGAGCTGGAATCACGCGGCACCGGGCGGCACGCCATCACCTACCGGTTGCGTGACTGGCTGCTGAGCCGGCAGCGCTTCTGGGGCTGCCCGATCCCGATCATCCACTGCCCGCAGTGCGGGGAGGTGCCGGTGGCCGACGACCAGTTGCCGGTGGAGCTGCCCGACCTGCGGGGCGCCGACCTGGCGGCCAAGGGGTCCGCCCCGTTGGCGGGTGAGGCGGCGTCCGCCTGGCGCAACGTGGCCTGCCCGAGTTGCGGCGGCCGGGCGCAGCGCGACAC
>NZ_JBASCI010000142.1:0-12884 GCF_049651565.1 Brooklawnia sp. | reverse complement strand
TGCGACTGCAACACCGCTCGTCGCTGGGTCATGGTGAGCTCCATCCATCATGGTTCCACCCAGGCGGGCATCCTTGGATGAGGCAACGACCCCGCCCACGCGGGCATTCAGCATGAGTCAACTCGGTAATTTGGGCGATTGGTGGCCGGTTGGCTAAGATCGTCAGGTTGCGTCCGGTGGACGCTCACGATCCATATGTGGTTGACCGAAACGAGGAGTGCTCCCATGGCTGCCGTCTGCGAAGTTTGCGGTAAGGGCCCCGGCTTCGGGCACAACGTCCCCTGGTCCAAGAAGAAGACCAAGCGGCGCTGGGACCCGAACATCCAGCGTGTGCGGGCCGTCGTGGATGGCGCTCCCAGGCGCCTGCACGTGTGCACCGGCTGCATCAAGGCCGGCCGGGTCGTCACCCGCTGAGCCCGGGCCCTGGTGGCCCCGCACGACCGCTACGTCCGTCATCCGGTTCCGCCGGTGGCGGGCGTTTTGCCGCCTGCCCACCGTCCTGCGCACCCGGACCGTTGTCGGAGGCCGCGGATAGGCTGCCAAGGTGGCTGAGAAGAAGGGTTCCGGCGGTCAGGCCGGTGCCGGACGCGTTGTGACGCCGTGGCGCACCGAGGTCTACCGCAGGCTCGCCCAGCCGTTGGGTGCGGTACTTGGCGGACCGACCGCCCGGGCGCTGGAGTCGCTGAAGCTGCGCACGGTGGCCGACCTGCTGGGACACTTGCCACGCCGCTACCTGGCCGGCACCGAAACCACCGACCTGGGCGGGCTGGAGCCGGGTGAGGACGTCGCGGTGGTGGCGATGGTCAGCTCGATGGGCATCAGGCAGAGCCACTCGAAGACCCCCGTGCGGGGCGGCCGGGAGCGCCTCGAGGTCGTCCTGACCGACGGCACCGGATTCCTGCTGGCCACCTTCTTCGGACGGGAGCACCTGCTGACGTTCTGGCAGAAGCAGCTGAGCAGGGGCGTCAAGGGCATCTTCGTCGGCAAGGTCGGTGTCTTCCGGGGCCAGCTGCAGATGACCCACCCGAACTTCGTGATGCTCGACTCCCGCGGCCACATCGTGGGCCGGGCCAGCCAGGAGAAGTCGTCGATGGCGGCAATGGTGAGCCGTTCGGGGCTGGTGGGTATCTACCCGGCGAGCAGCAAGATCCCGACATGGCGGGTTGGCGAGTGCGCCAACTTCGCCCTGCAGACCCTGGACGACGCCCCCGACCCGATGCCCGCAGAGCTGCGTGAACGGCTGGGCCTGCTGAAGCTGCTGGACGCCTACAGCGAGATCCACCGGCCCGACAGCCTGGCCGGCGCCGAGCGCGGGGTGGCGCGGCTGAAGTTCGACGAGGCGTTGGCCCTGCAGGTCACGATGGCCTTCCGGCGGGCGGACGCCTCCCGGTACGTCGCGGTTGCGGTGCAGCCTCGCGACGATCGGCTGCTGGCTGCCTTCGACACCCGGCTGCCGTTCAAGTTCACCGCCGGCCAGCAAGCGGTGAGTGACGAGATCTTCGCCGACCTGGCCCGGCCCCGCCCGATGCAACGGTTGCTGCAGGGCGAGGTTGGCTCCGGCAAGACCGTCGTCGCGCTCCGGGCGATGCTGGCAGAGGTGGACGCCGGTGGCCAGGCAGCACTGCTCGCGCCGACCGAGGTGCTGGCCTGGCAGCACCTCGACTCCATTCGCGCGCTGCTCGGCGACCTGGGTGACGGCCAGGTGCTGGGCGCACCCGACCACGCCACCGAGGTGGTCCTGCTGACCGGGTCGATGACCGCGGCCCAGAAGCGGGAAGCGCAGGCCAAGATCGCCGACGGCCGGGCGGGCATCGTGATCGGCACCCACGCGTTGCTGTCCGAGCAGGTGGTCTTCGACGCGCTCGGGCTGGTGGTGGTCGACGAGCAGCACCGCTTCGGGGTTGAGCAACGCGCCGTGCTGCAGCGCAAGGCGGCACTGGCCCCGCACCTGCTGGTGCTCACCGCCACCCCGATTCCGCGCTCGATCGCCATGACGGTCTTCGGCGACCTCGAGGTCTCCACGCTGCGCGAGGTCCCGGCCGGACGGCAGGATGTCCAGACCACCGTGGTCTCGCTGCGGCGTCACCCCACCTGGCTCGGCCGCGCCTGGGAGCGGATCGGTGAGGAGGTGGCCCGCGGCCGACAGGTCTTCATCGTCTGCCCACGCATCAGCATCAGCGACGCCGACGTCTTCGCCGACGACGACCACCCGCCGAGCGCCGCGGTGGACGAACTGCACGCTCAACTGGCCCGCGGCCCGCTGCGCCACTTGTCGGTCGGGAAGTTGCACAGCAAGCTCACCACCGCCGAGAAGGACGCCACGATGGCCGCGTTCACCGCCGGCGAACTGGATGTCCTGGTGGCCACCACGGTGATCGAGGTCGGCGTCGACGCGCCGAACGCGTCGATGATGGTGATCATGGACGCCGACCGGTTCGGCATCAGCCAGCTCCACCAGCTCCGCGGCCGGATCGGCCGCGGAGCCCACCCGGGCGTCTGCCTGCTGGTGACCCACGTGGACGCCAACTCGGGCGCGGGGCAGCGGCTGGCCGCCGTCGCCGCCAGCCGTGACGGCTTCGAGCTGGCCGAGGTAGACCTGCAACAGCGCCGCGAGGGCGATGTCCTTGGCTCCACCCAGACCGGCGGACGCTCCACCCTGCGGCTGCTCAGCGTGCTGGACGACGCCGACCTGATAGCGCAGACGCGTCAGATCGCCGAGGAATTGGTGGCCGCCGACCCCGATCGGAGCAGCGACTGGCTGGCGGATCTGGTCACTGCAACCGAGATGAACGCCGCCGCCGACTGGTTGGAGCGCAGCTGACCGGCCCCTGTGCGGGCAGGAGCAGCGTCAGTCACGCAATGGAAAGCGCCCCTCGGCGGCGACCCGGGCGTTGAGTTCGGCCAGGTAACGGTCGCCGTCGAAGTCGGTCAGGTCGACGTCCTCGCCGGTCCAGGCCGACAGGTGCATGGCGTTGGCCAGCCGGACGCTGTTGATGCCCTCGTGGCCGTCGGCCACCAGCGGCGTCCCGTCGAGCAGGTGCCGGCCGAAGTTCTCCAGCACCAGGGCGTGCTGTTCGCCCCACACGCTGGAGTAGTGCCGGTGGCGGACGCGGTAGAACCGGGAGCGGTCGAAACCTTCGGAGGGCACCTTGGCGGCGTCGGCCGGGCTGATGCTGCGCGCGATCTGACGCTCGTCGTCCACGAAGTCCCAGATCGAGAGGTCGGCAGAGTTGTCGACGACGATCTTGGCCCGGTCGAACAGCAGCTCCAACCGGTCGGTGCCCACCAGGTCGGTGGTGCTGGTCATGAACGTCCCGCTGGGCCCGCCGGCGAACTGGACCAGGGCGTGCACCTCGTCGTCCACCGGGATGTCACGCCGGTAGCCGAACTGCACCCTGGCGAAGCAGCGCTCCACCGTCCCGCACAACCATTGCCACAGGTCGAGTTGATGCTGTGCCTGGTTGATCAGGACGCCGCCGCCCTCGCCACCCCAACTGGCCCGCCAGGGTGACAGGTTGAAGTAGGCGTCGGGGCGCCACCAGTGGGTGATCTGCCAGCTGGAGTGCCGCAGCCGTCCGTAGCGGCCGCTGTCGATCGCCTGCTTCAGTTCGGCGTACAACGGGTTGGTCCGCTGGTTGAACATCACCGCCAGCGTCAGGTGGGGATGCTGGTCGGCGACCTGCAGCAGTTCGGCCACCTGGTTGGTGTAGACGCCGACCGGCTTCTCGACCAGCACGTGCACCCCCGATCGGAGCGCCTCGATGCCGATCCGCGGATGCTCGTAGTGCGGGGTGGTGATGACGATCGCGTCCACACGCTGCGAGTCGAGCAACTCGCGCAGGTCGGTGAACAGTTGGACGTGGAGCCGGTCGGCCAACTGCTGGTGCCGGTCAATAGACCTGCTCGCCGGATTGGGGCTGCACAACGCGGTCAGGGTGAGCGACGGCACGCGTCCGGACGCCACCAGTTCGGCGTACAGCCGTCCCTGGGCGCCCACTCCCACCACTCCCAGCCGCACTTTCTCGACCACCGCTGGCCTCCTCGTGTCAGACGAAACCGACGCGTTCCGCCGGCGGCAGCGCGGCCCGGACTCCGGTCAGACCTGGCTCGACAGTCGATCGGCCAGTTCGCAAACGATGACGTCGGTCAGCCGATAGCCAAGCCAGGGCGCCTGCGGCATCAACGGTCGACCATCAGGTCGGCGACACCGATCTTGCCCGGCCACGGTCAGCCCTGAGTCGGCTCGGCCCCGAAGACGAAGTGCCGACCGCTGATCCCGATGGTCGGGCTGATCCGCACGAAGATCGTCTTGACCGTGGGGATCCAAGGCAGCAACGGAGCCTTCTTCGCCCGCGCCAGCTCCTGCTCATCGGTGATGCGCTCCGCGACGCCCTTCACCATGACGCTCCAGCCACCCTCGTCGGTCCAGCCATCGACCTCGAACACGACGTTGTTGTTCAGCGCAAGCTGATCCATCTTGCTGCCCTCGGCCGAGCGGAAGATGATCGACTCCCCGTCGACGTAGTAGTTGATCGGGAAGATCTCTGGCACATCATGCGCACTAACACCGAGGCGTCCGACCTCTTGGGAGGCCAGGTATCCCCAGCAGGAATCCTCCGGGATGATCGTCACAGGACTTTCGTTGTCTGCCATGCCCCCATTCAAGCGCAACCCGCCCGCCGATGTCAGCAGTAGCACCGGAGCAGCGTTCGGTGCCGGACCGACCAGCCCGGGGGTGCCCTTCACCCGCCGGTAGGCTTCCCGGATGACCAGGATCATCGCCGGCCGCTCCCGTGGTGTTCGACTGAGGGCTCCCGCCGGCGAGCGGACACGGCCGACCACCGACCGGGTCAGGGAGGCCTTCTTCTCCATGCTCACCAGTTGGGCGGGTGGCGAGGAAGCGCCGGTGCATGAGCAACTGGCCGGCATTCGGCTGCTCGACCTGTACTCCGGCTCGGGAGCGATCGGATTGGAAGCCGCCAGTCGGGGGGCGACGCTGTCGGTGCTGGTTGAGAACCACCGCAACACAGTCGAGCTGATCCGCCGCAACGTGGCGGCCACCGGGCTGGGCGAACGCGTCCGGGTGGAACCGGGCAGCGTGCCGACCTTTCTGGCCGGCGAACCGGAGGTATTCGACGTGGTGTGGCTCGATCCGCCCTACGACCTGCCCGGCCGGGAGGTCGATGCAGTTCTGACCCGGATCGCCGAGGGCTGGCTGGCCGATGACGGTCTGGTCGCGGTGGAACGGTCAAAGCGGGACGCGGCACCGCACTGGCCACAGAACCTGCCCGAACACTGGAGCCGACGCTACGGTGAGACCCAGTTGTATTTCGGACGTCCGGCACCCAGACTGAGGTGAAGCAATGACCAACCCCAGCAGTCAAGTTGTCCGCGCGGTATGTCCCGGGTCGTTCGACCCGATCACTCGGGGTCACCTCGACATCATCGGCCGCGCCGCCGCTGTCTTCTCCGAGATCGTCGTCGCGATCGGACGCAACACCACCAAGAACTACATGTTCGACCTCGACGAACGCATCCGGCTGTGCCAGGACGCCATCGCCGACCTGCCGAATGTGCGGGTCGCAGTCATCGAGGGCCTGCTGGTCGACTTCTGCCGCCAACAGGACGCCAGGGTGATCGTGAAGGGCGTGCGGTTCGGCTCCGACTTCGACTACGAACTCCAGATGTCCCAGCTCAACCGGCAACTGTCCGGCATCGAAACCGTGCTGCTCCCGGCCGGCCGCGAGTTCGGCACCATCTCCAGTTCGCTGCTGCGGGAGGTCGCCTACAACGGCGGCGACATCAGCCCGTTCGTCACCGACGCGGTGAACCAGGCCGTGCTGGCCAAGGTCGGCCGCTGACCGCGTCAAGGTCCCGACGCATCTTCCAGTCGCCTCTTGACGGTGGCCAGGTGGTGCTCCCAACTGGTCGCCAGGGTGCGCGCCAGCAGCGGCCCGAGCAGTCGCAGTGGGCCACGCGGCAGCAGGACGGTGCGCAGTGTTACCTCGCTGCCTGAACCACTGGCGCAGATGCGGCCCTCGAAGCGCACGTCAAGAATCCGGGACGCGCTGCTGGTCCGCCACCGGCTGGGCCGGTCGACCTCGTGGTAGGTGATGACCGAGTCGCCGACCGGCCCGGCGAACCGGACCTTGAACCGGCTGCCCGCAAGAAGCGGGCCGCCGGTGGCCGGCTCGACCGACAACAGCTTGTCATTCCACTCCCGTTCACGGCGGATGTCGGCCAGGTAGTCGAAGACCTCGGCTGGCGACCGCGCGATGGTCGCCCGGCTGACGATGGTCCGGCCGGAGGCCCGAAGCGAGCCGGCTTCGGCTCGCCGCCGAATGCCGTTCAGCATGCCTCGAACCATCACCCTGTTGCCGATACCCCAGAACGCCTGCGCAGCCCTCGCACCCACGCTGGCAGCAGGTACTGGGTGGGCGGCCAACCGGTTCGCAAACGCGGCCACCTTGTCGGCGGTGTCCGGACCGGTGAGCGGGAAGCCATGACCGCCGGCCAGCACGCGGGGCCGCAGACTGGCCAGAACCATGATCGACTCAGGGGCGCGGTCGGCGTCCCAGGTTGTGAACCAGGGCGGCCCGGAGAGCCGGGACGGTCGCCGCAGCAACCCGCGGATCGTGTCGATCCCCACGGTCACCAGCGCGTCCCCGCTCAACGGGACGCCATCGGAGCGGCGCAAGAATGACACGTGACCAGCGGTGTGCCCGGGGGTTGCGACGCAATCCCACCCAGGCAGCGGCGGGATCGGCTGACCCGGGGTGAGGCCGACTGCCACCTCCGCCAGGCTCGCCCGGTCGAGGATGTGTTGTCTGCGGCGTCGCCCGATGAGGCGCATGATCGGCAGGATGACCCAGCGGTCCAGCGGCATCGCGGTGGCCTGCATTGCGGCGAAGTCCCGCACTGCCACGGGCATCTCGTCGGCGCCCAGATAGACCGGGCATCCCCAATGACGAGCCAGGGCAATCGCGTCCCCTTCGTGATCCGGGTGCTCGTGCGTCAGCAGGATAGCTGCCGCAGCGGCGTCCTCCCCGAACACCGAAGCCGCCGCCCGCCGGATCATGGGCCCATCACCGGGCCAACCGGCGTCCACCAGAACCCACGAGTCCGGCGAACCAACGAGGTAGACGACGGTGCGGCTGAATCCCCAGGGCCCGACGCAGTGCACCCCGGGTGCCACCTGGCGCACGGGATACTGTGTCCTGCCGCGACGGCTCAACTCGAGCCTCGCTCGGGTTCTGGGCATCGGCTCGGAGTGGGCCTTGGCTGCATGAACGCGTGTCATGACGCCCTCCCGGATGGCGCAGGGTGTGCACCGATCGGCGGCGATCGGGTGGCCAGCCATTCTACCGTGATCCGCGCACCAGGGCATTCTTTGCTGCGGCTATAGGCTGGCGGGGTGAACGTGTACCAGCCCCTCGACCCGCGATCGCCGTGGGTGGTCGGCATCCACGAACTGATGCGTCGCCCGGGCGAGATGAAAACCTTCCGCAGCGAGATGCCCGCGCCAGCCGGCGTCGGAATCGGAATGATCTGGGTTCCCGAAGGCAGCCCGATCGACGTCGACGTGCGGCTGGAGTCGGTGAGCGAAGGTGTGCTCGCGACCGGCACGGTCTCGGCAGGCCTGGTCGGCGAATGCGCCCGCTGCCTGACCGAGGTGACCGACGAGCGCGACTTCGAACTGCAGGACCTCTACTACTACCCCGGCCGGCCCGCCGAGGAGGACGCCCTGTTCATCGTCGACGAGCACATCGACCTTGAACAGCCGATGCGCGATGCGATCGTCCTCGAACTGCCGTTCATCCCGCTGTGCCGCGAGGACTGCCTCGGCCTGTGCCCGGAGTGCGGCTTCGTCCTCAACGACGACCCCGACCACGCCCACCAGGCGCAGGTCGATCCCCGCTGGTCCGCGCTGCTGGAGCTCAAGGACCAGGTCGACCACACCTGAGCCACTGTTTTGCAGACGCTTCGCCGGTTGGTAAGGTAGGCAGGCGTGCGTCCCGACGGGCGCCAACAGATTTCGCCGACAGCGGCCCCGCGCACAGCCGCGGGTACCAATGATGAAGGAGAACCACCGTGGCTGTTCCGAAGCGGAAGATGTCCCGCAGCAACACGCGGTCCCGCCGTTCGCAGTGGAAGACCACCGCGGTGCAGACCGTCACCTGTGCCAATCCCGCGTGCCGGGAGCAGCACCTACCGCACACCGCCTGCCCCTCGTGCGGCCAGTACGGTCCGCGCGGCGATCGTCGTCAGGTCCTCGAGGCCTGACCTGCGCGTGGCCGCTGGGGGTGGCGCACGGACGTCACCGTCATTCACGTCACTGATCGAGGAGCTCGGTGTCCGGATGGACGCGGACCTCCTCGATCTTGCGTTGACCCACCGCTCGTTCGCCTACGAGAACGGGCAGATCCCGACCAACGAACGTCTGGAGTTCCTCGGCGACTCGGTGCTCGGCGCGATAGTCACCGAGCACCTCTACCGCACCTACCCGGACCTGGCCGAGGGTCAACTGGCGAAGTTGCGCGCCAAGGTCGTCAGCGCGGTCAGCCTGGCCGGAGTCGCCCGGAAGCTCGGCATTGGCCGGCTGGTCAAGCTGGGCCGCGGTGAGATCAGCACCGGGGGAGCGAACAAGACGTCCATCCTGGCCGACACCATGGAAGCGCTCATCGGGGCGACCTACCTGTCCAGCGGCCCGACCGGCGCTGAGCGGCTGGTGCACCACCTCTTCGTCCCACTGATCGACCACGCGGCCACCCTTGGCGCAGGGCTGGACTGGAAGACCTCGCTGCAGGAGGTGGCGGCCGCCCTCGGGTTGCCCGCCACGGTCTACCAGGTCACCGAGTCCGGGCCCGACCACGACAAGCGGTTCGACGCCTGGGCCGTACTGGGTGAGCGCCGGTTCGGGCCGGGCCATGGCCAGAACAAGAAGCAGGCCGAGCAGCAGGCCGCAGCCACCGCATTCAAGGCGCTGGACGCCGAACGTCGCGCCAGGGACGCCGAGGCGTCCGAACAGGATGCCTGAACTGCCCGAGGTGGAGGTCATCCGTGCCGGGCTGGCCCCCATCGTCACCGGGCGGACCGTCGAACGAGTGCAGGTGCTGCACCCCCGTCCGGTGCGGTTCCACCCGGCCGGTGTCGAGGGCTTCGCCGCCGAGTTGGCCGGCCGGACGATGGCCGAGCCGAGGCGTCGCGGCAAATACCTGTGGATACCGTTCGACGATGGTGACGCGCTGCTGGTGCACCTGGGCATGAGCGGCCAGTTCCGCTGGGATCCCCAGGACGCCGCGCTGCTGCCCAACACGCGGGTGCTGTTCGACTTCATCGGCAGCCAGTTCCAGCTCCGGTTCGTCGACCAGCGCATGTTCGGCGGCCTGCAGCTGTCGGTGGACGGGGCGGAGTTGCCCTCGCAGATCGCCCACATCGCCCGTGACCCCTTCGACCCGGGCTTCGACCCTGCGGCGGTGGCCCGGAGGCTGCGCGCCAAGCGTTCGACCGTCAAGCGGGCCCTGCTCGACCAGACCCTGGTCAGCGGTATCGGCAACATCTACGCCGACGAGACCCTTTGGCGCTGCCGAGTCCACTACGACCAGCCGACGGCCACCCTCGGCGAGCGTCGGGCCACCGAACTGCTCGGCACCGCCCGTGAGGTGATGGCCGAGTCGCTGGCCCAGGGCGGCACCAGCTTCGACGCCCTCTATGTAGATGTGAACGGCTCGTCGGGTTACTTCGGACGATCGCTGGCGGTCTACGGCCGCGAGGAGCAGCCCTGCGACCGGTGCGGTACCCCGATCGTCCGCGAACCGTTCATGAACCGCTCATCCTTCCGTTGTCCGCGCTGCCAGCGGCGGCCCAGGCGTCCCGGCGAAAAGCGATGACAACACAGCCGGCCACAAGCCAGCAGGCAGCTATTGGGGATAGGTTGGTTCGCCATGGGCAGTGAAGCGGATTCCAGACGCCGCGACTGGGGTCACACCCTGCTGGAGTTCATCAGGTTCGGCATCGTCGGCGGCTCCGGCGTGGTGGTCAACCTGGTGGTCGCCTACATCATGACCCAGCTCAACGGCGGCGTCAGCAACGACAACCGGATCCTGTTCGACCTGCCCGGACCGTATGCCTTCCGCTGGACGCTGCTGGTGTGGATCGTCGGGTTCCTGGTGGCGAACGTCTGGAACTTCCAGCTCAACCGGGTCTGGACGTTCCAGCGCGACCGGATGCGCGGCTGGTGGGAGGAGTTCTGGCCGTTCTTCGCCATCGGCCTGGTGGCGGCTGCCGTCGGTGCGGCGCTGAAGGTCGGCTTCACCAACCCCACCTCGCCTATCTACCTGCCCAGTCCTCCGTTCAACGACCACGAGGGTCTGCGGGCGCGCGCCTACTGGGCGCAGCTGTTCACCATCCTGCTGACCATGCCGATCAACTACTTGGTGAACAAGGTGTGGACCTTCCGGGCGATCCCGGACAAGCAACCGCGGACGACGCGGCGGCCCAGTCGACCCGCGGCGGGGGTCGGCTGAGCGTGTACCTCAAGAGCCTGACCCTGAAGGGATTCAAGTCGTTCGCCTCGGCCACGACGTTGAACTTCGAGCCCGGTATCACCGCCATTGTCGGGCCGAATGGCTCCGGCAAGTCGAACGTGGTGGACGCGTTGGCCTGGGTCATGGGTGAACAGGGCGCCAAGTCGCTGCGGGGCGGCAAGATGGAGGACGTCATCTTCGCTGGCACCACCGCCCGGGGTCCGCTGGGCCGGGCGGAGGTCTCGCTCACCATCGACAACACCGACGGCCTGCTGCCGATCGAGTTCACCGAGGTGACCATCAGCCGTACCCTGTTCCGGACCGGCGGCTCCGAGTACGCCATCAACGGCCAGACCGTGCGCCTGCTCGACGTCCAGGAGTTGTTGAGCGACACCGGCATGGGCCGCGAGATGCACGTCATCGTCGGCCAGGGTCAACTCGACCAGATCCTGCAGGCCAGCCCGGAGGCCCGACGCGGTTTCATCGAAGAGGCGGCCGGCGTGCTCAAGCACCGCCGGCGCAAGGACAGGGCGGTCCGCAAGCTGGAGTCGACCCAGACGAACCTGGCCCGGCTCACCGACCTGCTCACCGAGATCCGGCGCCAACTCAAGCCGCTCGGCCGTCAGGCCGAGGTCGCCCGCAAGGCCGCCAGCGTGCAGACCCAACTGCGGGACGCCCGGGCCCGGCTGCTGGCCGACGACATCACCCAGGCCCGGGCCGCACTGGAATCCGACCGGGCGGCCGAGCTGGCGCTGAAGGCGCAGCGCCAGCGCGCCGAAGCGGAGTTGGCTGCCGCTCGGGAGGCCGAGAACGCTGCCGAGCACGCCGTCGAGCAACTGAAGCCCCAGATCACCGCGGCCCAGGAGAACTGGTATGCGCTGTCCGCGCTGGCCGAACGGGTGAACGCCACCCGCCAGGTGGCCGCCGAACGGGTTCGGCATGGCGCCCAGCAACCGGTGGCGCGCAGTGGACGTGACCCCGAAGCCCTCGACCGGGAAGCCGAGCAGGTGCAGGCCGAGGAGGCTGAACTGGCCGAGCAGGTGCGACTCGCCGAACAGGCATTGGCGACGGCGACCAGCCGACGCGTCGAGGCCGAGCAGGCCGAGACCCTCGCTGCCCGGCAGTACGCGTCCCAGCTGCGGGCGATCGCCGACCGTCGCGAGGGACTGGCAAAGTTGACCGGGCAGGTCAACTCGCTCGAGTCGAGGCTGGAGGCATCCGCCGAGGAGGAGGCGAGACTGGCGTCCCGGCTGGCCGAGGCGATCAGCCGCGCCGAGGACGCCGAGCATCAATTCAACCAACTGGAGGGCCGGCTGACCGGAGTGAGCGCCGGCGAATCCGACCTGGACGCCGAATACGAGCAGGCCGCCGCTGCGCAGGCCGACGCCCAGGCCGAGTTAGTCGGGCTGCAGGAGCAGGAACGCGCAACTGAACAGCAGATGGCGACCCTGCGCGCCCGGATCGACGCGCTACGGGTGGGCCTGCAACGCCGCGACGGCTCGGGCGCGCTACTCGCCGGCGATCCGGTCGCGGGCCTGCTCGGTCCGCTGTCGGACCTGCTGTCTGTGGCACCCGGCTGGCAGACCGCGGTGTCGGCAGCCCTGGGCGCGGCCATCGAGGCGGTGGCCCTGACAGACCTGCCGGCCGCGCTGGGCGCCTTCGAACGGCTGAAGTCGGAAGACCTCGGCCGCGCAGTGATGCTGCTCGGCGACGCGCCGGTGCTTGACGAAGCCTGGCCGGCGTTGCCCGACGATGCCCGGTGGGCGATCGACGTGATCGACGCCGACCCGGACGTGCGGCCCGTGCTGTGTCGCCTGCTGCGCCTGGTCGCAGTGGTCGACGACCTGACCGCCGCCCAGTCCCTGGTCACCACCCACCCGGAGGTGACCGCGGTCACCGTCGACGGTGACCTCATCTCAACCTGGCTGGTGGGTGGCGGGTCGAGCAACCAACCGTCGTTGTTCGAGGTGCAGGCCAGCATCGACGAGGCCAGCTGGCAACTGACCGAGCTCAGCCACGCCGCCGAGCGGACGAGGTTCGCCATCTCGGCGGTCAGGCAGCGCCTAAGCCAGGCCGAGCAGGCAACCGGAGTCGCGTTGGAACGACTCCACGAATCGGACGCCCGGATGTCGGCGCTGACCGAACAACTCGCCAGCCTGGCGCAGGCCGGGCGAAACGCCCGCGCCGAGGCGCAGCGACTTGAGCAGGCGATCGCTGCGGCAGGCAGCAAGCGGGCGGCCGACCGGGCAGGGCTGGGCGAGCTCACCGAACGACTGCAGGCCGCCAGCGCGGCCACCGACCTGAACGAGCCGGACCCCACCGATCGGGACCGCGCCGCGATGCTCGCCCGGCAGGCGA
>NZ_JBASCI010000141.1:0-8597 GCF_049651565.1 Brooklawnia sp. | reverse complement strand
TTCGGCCTGCTGATCCACCTGGACCTGATCCAGATCCTCAGTCGTCATCTCGTCGTGGGTCATGCTCACAGTCAATCTCCTTCTCAGTTGGAGACCCATCGCTTACACAGACCATCTGACACCTCCCAGGGATGTTGTCGGCGGACAACCTCAACGGGCTGGAGGATGCCGGGTGCCGGTTCATCGTGGCTTCCCGTCAATCGCATGTGCCCTACGACCTGGGCGACCACTTCGAACGCCACGGCAACTACACCCCCGACGACTCGACCATCGAAACCACCCGCGAGATGGGCACCGGCCGGCAGCGACGAACCCGCCGAGTTGTGTATCACTACTCCTTCAAGCGGCACAAGCGAGACGACAAGACCATCAACGCCCAAGTCATCAAGGCCGAGAAGATCGCTGCCGGGCTACGCCCGGTGGCCCGTGACCGGTTCGTTAAGGTCACCAACGACGCGGACGGGAAGAAGGCCGAGGTCAACTGGGACGTCATCGAACGAGCCCGGTTCTGCGCCGGCTTCAAGGGCTACGTCACCAACATCGGCCCCGACATGATGGACGGCGCAGCCGTGGTCGCCGCCTACCGGGACCTATGGCACGTCGAAGAATCGTTCCGGATGGCCAAGGGAGACCTCCAGGCTCGGCCGATCTTCCACCGCAAACGCGAACCGATCGAGGCCCACCTCACAATCGTGTTCGCCGCGCTCGCGGTCTCCCGTCACCTCCAGGACCAGACCGGCGTCACCATCAAACGCCTCGTGCAGACACTTCGACCCCTCCGGACGGTCACGATCACCATCACCGGCCAGCCCATCCAGGCCCAGCCACGCCTCACCACCGAAGCCGAAGCCATCCTCGCCAAGATCCCTCGCTGAGCGGGGCACTAAATCAGGCCTTAGTTGTGGAACTCAGGTCACAACCCGGACTTCTTCCCGTTCTTCCTCTATTGAGGCGTCACCTTCACGCCGAGATCGGTCGACACCGGAGGCCACGTGGTCGTGCACGACGCCGAGCTCACCTGACCGGCCATGCGACCACCTTCAGGGCAGCCACGTGGCGGCGGTGCGCGCCAGCTGACCCGATGAGTGCGGAAGTTCCGGTTTCGGCACCCTGAACTTGGCTTACACCGATTCAACTGCTGCAGATGGCGCTCCAGCGTGCCAAAACCGGAATTCCCGACCGGCACAATCGCCGAGCCCGACCGGCCACTAGCGCCGGGGCTCCAGGAACCTGGACCGGAAGCGGTGGTCCAGTCGGTAGCCGACCCGCCGGTACACCGCGATCGCCGTGTCGTTGTCGGCGTACGCCGACAACGTGGTGATGCCGTCGGACGCCAGCACCCGTACGCTTAGAGCCCGGGTGATGGCGCGGCCCAGCCCGCGCCCGCGGACGGCCGGGTCGACCACCAGGCCGGCCAGGTGGCCCACGCCGGTGGCGGTGTCGTGCACCGTGCCGCAGCCGATCAGCCTGCCCGTCTCGTCCCTGGCGCCCAGCCAGTAGCGGTTCCTGCCCTGGCCCGGGTCGCCCTCCCACAGCGGGTTGATCGGCAGCGCGAAAGCCCGCAACTCCTCGGCGTCCGCATCATCGTCCAGCTCAACAAGCGGCCATTGGGCGTCGTCATCGGCCAGTTGGGTGGTCGACATCCAGACCCAGTTGCCACCGGCCTGCCATGGCTCGGCCAGCGGCAGCTCGATGCCGTCCTCACAGGTGAACCAGGCCAGCCGCCAGCCGCCCTCGGACGCCAGCCGGTGGGTGGCCGCCACCAGTTCAACACCGGCCGCGGCATCGGGTTGGGTGGTGAGCACCGCGGTGGCGCCGGCGCGGTGGTCGTCCCAACCGCGCAACGCGACCCAGCCCTGCGGCCCCACCAGTCCGACCCCGTCGACCGGCACCTCGCATGCTACGTACGGGTCGGCGCCGCTGGCGTCCAGCAACTCGTCGCGGGACGCCACCCGCCACCCGGACGCCACCCCGGGCAACTCAGGCCTTCGCGACCAGGATGCGCAACCCGAGCTCGTCGTCGGTCGCCCATTCACCATCCGGTTCGCCCTGGCCCATCGAGGTTGCCAGCACCTCGTCAGCGATCTGCTCGGTGTGCGAGCTGACCGCCTCAGCCAGCTCCGGACGATCGGCCGCCCACTGCAGGGTGATCCGGTCGGACACGTCGAAGCCGGACGCCTTGCGGGTCTCCTGGATGAACCGGATCGCCTCCCGCGCCAGCCCGGCCGACACCAGCGCCGGGGTCAGCTCCAGGTCGAGCGCGATGGTCTGGCCATCCTCCTCGACCACCGACCAGCCCTCGCGGGGCCGCTCGGTGACGAAGATGTCTTCGGCACCCAACTCGACCGTCCCCACCCCGTGCGCGGTCACCGTCACCACACCGGACGCCGCGAGGTCGGCCGCGAGCCGGGCGGCATCGGCGGTCGCCACCGCCTCGGCGACCACCGGGGTCTGCTTGCCGAACCGTTTGCCCAGCGCCCGGAAGTTCGCCTTGGCAGAGTAGTCGACCACGTCACCGGCGGCGTTGAAGGTCTCGATCGCGCCGATGTTGAGTTCGGCGGTGATCTCGGCCACCAGTTCGTCGTCAAGTTGGGCCCGGGCCGCGGATCCGATCAGCGCCCGCGACAGCGGTTGGCGGGTCTTCACCTTCGCCTCCGCGCGGGCAGCACGTCCGAGCTCCACCAGGCGGCGGGCCAGCTCCATCGAGTGGACGAGCCTGGCGTCGATCAGCGACTCGTCCGCGGTCGGCCAGTCGGCCAGGTGCACCGAGTCCGGCGCGGTCGGGTCGGTCGGGACGAACAGGTCCTGCCAGACTCGTTCGGTGATGAACGGGGTGATCGGCGCCATCAACCGGGTCAGCTGGTGCAGGGTCTCGTGCAGCGTCCACAGCGCCGACTGGTCGCCGTCCCAGAAACGCCGCCGACTACGCCGGACGTACCAGTTCGACAGGTCGTCGATGAAGCCCTGCACCAGGGCGCCGGCGTGCTGGGTGTCGAAGTCCTCCAGGTCGGTGGTGACGTCCACGATCAGCTGCTGGGTGGCCGAGACCAGCCAACGGTCCAGCACGTGCCGGTCGGCGACTGCCGGCGGCTGGCCGGTCGGTGTCCAGCCATTGGCCCGGGCGTACAGCGAGTGGAACGCCACGGTGTTCCAGTAGGTGAGCAGCACCTTGCGGACGGTCTCCTGCAGCGCGGTGTGCCCGACCCGCCGGGCCGACCACGGTGAACCGGAGCAGGCCATGAACCAGCGCACCGCGTCCGCCCCGTGCCGGTCCATCAGCGGGATCGGCTCGAGGATGTTGCCCAGGTGTTTGCTCATCTTGCGGCCGTCCTCGGCGAGGATGTGCCCAAGGCACAGCACGTTGCGGTAGGCGGACTGGTCGAAGACCAGCGTGCCCACCGTCATCAGCGTGTAGAACCAGCCGCGGGTCTGGTCGATCGCCTCGCAGATGAAGTCAGCCGGATAGTGCTCGGCGAACTTCTCCTTGGAACCGGCCACCCACGGGTATCCCCACTGCGCGAACGGCATCGAGCCGGAGTCGAACCATGCGTCGATCACCTCCGGAACCCGCCGGAAAGTGCCGGGCTGGCCGGGCAGGGTGAAGGTGACGTCGTCGACGAACGGCCGGTGCGGGTCCAGGTCGGACAGGTCGCGTCCGGCGAGTCGCCCCAGTTCGGCTCGCGAGCCGACGCAGACCAGCTGGCTGGGGTCGGTGTCGTTGCGCCAGATCGGCAGCGGCGTCCCCCAGTACCTCGACCGGCTGAGCGCCCAGTCGATGTTGTTGTCGAGCCAGTCGCCGTAGCGGCCGTGCTTGATGTGCTCGGGGTACCAGTTGGTGGCCTCGTTCTCGCGCAGCAGCGCGTCCTTGACCTGGGTGGTGCGGATGTACCAGGACGGCTGGGCGTAGTAGATCAGCGGGGTGTGGCAGCGCCAGCAGTGCGGGTAGGAGTGGGAGTACGGCTGCTCGGCGAACAGCAGCCCGCGCTCGACCAGGTCGGCCACCAGGTCCTTGTCAGCGGTCTTGAAGAACTGACCGCCGACCAGTTCGAGGCTGAGCTCGAAGGTGCCGTCGCTGCGGATCGGGTTCACGATCTCCAGTCCGTACTGCCGGCCGATCTGGATGTCCTCGGCGCCGAAGGCGGGCGCCTGGTGCACCAGGCCGGTGCCGTCGGCGGTGGTGACGTAGTCGGCCAGCACCACGTAGTGGGCTCGGCCGGTGAACTGCACCAGCTCGAACGGACGCCGGTAGTCCCAGTGCTCCATCTCGGCGCCGACGATGCTGTCGGTGACGTGCCAGGCCGGCTGGCCGTCCTCGGTGTGGATGTGGCCGAGCACGGCGTCGAACAACGGCTCGGCGACCACCAGGTCTTCCGCGCCGTTGGTGGCCCGCACGTAGGTGACCTTCGGGTGCACCGCCACCGCGGTGTTGCTGACCAGCGTCCACGGCGTGGTGGTCCACACCAGCATGGTGGCGCCGGCCCATGGTCCGCTGGTGAGCGGGAACCGGACGTAGACCGACGGGTCGATGACGTCCTCGTAGCCCTGCGACACCTCGTGGTCGCTGAGCGCGGTCTGGTCCTTGGGGCAGTACGGCGTCACCCGGTAGTCCTCGACCAGCAGACCGTTGTCGAAGATCTGCTTGAGCGCCCACCACACCGACTCGACGTAGTCGGCCGACATCGTCCAGTAGGCATCGTCGAGGTCGACCCAGTAGCCCATCCGGTTGGTCAGTTCGGCGAACTCACCGACGTAGCGCGACACCGACTGCCGGCACATCTGGTTGGACTTCTCGACCCCGAACTGCTCGATCTCAGCCTTGCCGTCCAGCCCTAGTTCCTGTTCGACGGCCAGCTCGACCGGCAGACCGTGGCAGTCCCAGCCCGCCTTGCGGTCGACCCGGCGCCCCTGCATGGTCTTGAAGCGGGGGAAGACGTCCTTGAAGACGCGCGCCTCGATGTGGTGGGTGCCCGGGTGGCCGTTGGCGGTGGGCGGACCCTCGAAGAAGGTCCACGGCTCGCCGTCGGCGGTCGCCTGCCAGCTGCGGTGGAAGGTGTCGCCGCGCTGCCAGAGCTCGAGGACCTCGTGGTCCATCGCCACCAGGTCGAGTTGGGCAGGAACCGCGCGGTAGCTGCCCGGTTGCGGCTGTTTGATCTGGCTCATCGGTGCGTCCCTTGTCGTCGTTGCTGCAAGGGACGAACGCGCCGGCCTGGGCGTCCGCGGTACCACCCCTGTTGGGACGCACGCGGCGTCCCCACTCGTTTTCGTGCCCTGCGGCCGGTTCTAGTAGGCCGGGAAACCCGGCTGTTCTTCCGGCAGCTCCGAGGTGATGGCCCCATCACAGCCTTGCAGCAGCGCAACCGATTGTAGGACGCTCCGAGCGGTGAACCGAAATTGGGCTGCATGCAACACTGGAGGCGGCCCGACCGTTTGGAGAACCAGCCGCATGTTGGATCAGATCAGCGAGTTCATCGTCGCGGCATCGACCTCGGGATGGAGCTACCTGTGGCTGGCCACGTTCATCATCCTGGACGCCATCGTGCCGGTCTTTCCGAGCGAGTCGCTGGTGATCTCGATGGCCTCGGTCCTGGTGCATGAACCCAAGCACCTGTTGGTGCTGCTCTTCGTGGTGTCGGCGGTGGCGGCCTGGGTGGGCGACAACTTGGCCTTCATGATCGGACGCAGCCGCTGGCTACGCCAGAACCTGCTGCTGGAGCGGCCCAAGGTGGCGGCCGCGTTCGGCTGGGCCCGCAAGGAGATACTCGCGCGGGGGGCGACGGTGATCGTCGTCGGGAGGTTCATTCCCGGGGTGAGGATCGCGATCAACATGGTGTGCGGGATCGTCGGCTACTCCCAGCGCCGTTTCATGCTGGTGGTCACGGCCAGCGCCAGCCTGTGGTCGGCGTACAGCGTCGTGGTCGGGGTGGTGGCCGGCAACTGGTTCGGGCAGCACAAGCTGCTGGGCGTGCTGGTCGCCGTCGCGGTGGGGGTGATCCTTGGGCCCATCATCGACTGGTTGTTACGAAAGACGGTGTTCCGCGGCTCGGAGATCCCCGGACGGGGGCGGCCCGGTCCCGGTTCGCCGCCCGGCGAGGCGTTGCCCGGCGATTCGGCGTTCGGAGATCCCGACCCTGGCTCGTGACCCGCTGCCACCATCCAGCGGGTGCATCCGATTGCCCAGACCAACACTTCCTGCACCCAATCCCTGGGCCCGCGGCCGGCCGATCCAGCGGGTGCGTCCGATCGCCCAGACCAACACTTCCTGCACCCAATCACTGGGCGCGGCTGGCGCCCGGGCAACGCCGGACTCACCAGCGTCTTTCCTGCTGGGGTGTGCTACCGAAGCACGCGCACCTAGAGTGCTGCCATGACCGAGAATCCCGAGCAATGGCAGCAAGGTTCCAGACTTCGGGCGGGGGACGCCGACCGGCAACGGGCAATTGAGACGCTGACCAGCGCTTGGCGGGCGGGACGCATCACCCGCGACGAGTTCCAGGAACGCAACCAGCAACTGTTCACCGCCACCTACACCGACGAACTCGAAGCCCTGACCGCAGACATCGGCGGACTCTCCGGCGCCCCAGGACCGGCTGCCTACCCCGGCGGCGCCCTGGTGCCGAACAGCGGCGGCAAGGCGGTGCAGGACAGTTGGCAGTCCGACCCGGACGCGAACCTGCCGGCCAGGCGGTACGCCACCGATGACAGCGACGCCTCAACCCTGTCGGTCGGCGTCATGAGCGGCATGGAGAAAGTCGGCCGTTGGACGGTCGCCCCGACCCATGTGTCGATCGGCTTCTGGGGCGGCACCACCCTCGACCTGCGGGACGCTGTCTTCGTCAGCCCCGAAACCACCATCACCTGCATCGCGGTCATGGGTGGCATCGAGGTCATCGTCCCGCCGGAGATGGATGTCCGGATAACTGGCGTGGGCGTGATGGGCGGCTTCGGCTGGGAGAAGATCGACCAGGCCCGGCCGGCCCGGCAGCCGCACCCCGACGGCCCGGTGGTGAGGATCAACGGGGTCGGGTTCTGGGGCGGCGTGGAGGTCTACCGCAGGGAGCGCGGCGAGCCGCTGCGCTAGCGCCGGGTTGGCGACCAAAGTTCGGCAGGCGGCGAACGCCCGGATGGCCCGGATGGCTAGTCGACGTAGCGGCGGCCGCTGAACGCGCGTCCGAGCGTCACCTCGTCGGCGTACTCCAGGTCGCCCCCGACCGGCAGCCCCGACGCCAGCCGGCTGATCTGGATGCCCGGGGTCTGACCGAGCAGCCGGCTCAGGTAGGTGGCGGTGGCCTCCCCCTCCAGGTTCGGGTTGGTCGCCAGGATCACCTCGGTGATGGCATCGTCCGAGAGCCGCCTGACCAGTTCGGCGATGTGCAGGTCGCCCGGGCCGCGACCCGCGATCGGGCTGATCGCCCCGCCCAGCACGTGGTAGCGTCCGCGGAACTCGCGGGTGCGCTCGATCGCCACTACATCCTTGCTCTCCTCGACCACGCAGATCGAGCTCGGGTCACGGCGAACGTCCCGGCAGATCCGGCACACCTCCTGGTCGGTGACGTTGAAGCAGACCTTGCAGAAGTGCACCTTCTCCTTCAGCTGAAGCAGCGCGTTCGCCAGCCGCTCGACGTCCTCGGGTGGCTGGTCCAGCATCCAGAAGGCGATCCGCTGGGCGCTCTTCGGTCCGATGCCGGGCAGTCGTCCCAACTCGTCGATCAGGTCCTGGACTGGTCCGTCGTACAACCTCGCCTCTCACAAACCCATCTGGTCCATGCCACCCATGTCACCAAGATCGGGGAACATGGTCTGGGCCTGGTCGGCGGCCTTGCCGCTGGCGTCGCGGAACGCTGCGATGATCAGGTCGCTGAGCGATTCCAGGTCGTCCACGTCGACCGCCTCCGGGCTGATCCGCAGCCCGATCAGTTCGCCGCCGCCGGTGATCGTGACCTCGATCAGGCCGCCACCCGAGCTGCCGGTGAAGGTGGAGTTGGCCAGCTCCTCCTGCGCCTGTTGCAGTTGCTCCTGCATCGCCTGCGCCTGTTGCAGCAGGGCGTTCATGTCCATGCCTTCGGGGAACATGGCTGTCCTTTCGTGGAGGGTTGCCTAGAGCTCTTCTTCGTCGATGATCTGGGCGCCGAGTTGGCGGGCCAGCAGTTCGGCCGCGTCGACGCCGGTCTCGTCGAGGATCTCGTCGTCCTCGCCGACCCAGTCGTCCGGCTCCGGGGGCGGCGGGACGTCGAGGGTGCGTTCAGGTTGCTGGGGTGGACGCCGGTGGTTGGCCGGTGCGGGTGCCCGCTGGACGGCTGCCGCCGCGGGCGGGCGCTGCGCCGGAAGCTCAACGGCCGGTGGCTGGCAGCTCTGCTGCAAGGGCCCGCCGTCGACCGACGCCTGGATGTGCAGGTCGGCCCCGAGCACCTCGATCAGGCAGTCTCGCAGCACGTCGACGCTGCCGCCGCTCTGGAACCGCTCCAGGGTGCCCTGGCTGCTGAACCCGAGCAGCAGTTCACGACCACGCACCTCGACCACGTGCGCGTTCTGGCTGAGCAGCGCGTGGGTGAACCGCTTGCGGCTCTTCACCTCATCGAGCACCTGCGGCCACAGCCGAC
>NZ_JBASCI010000140.1:0-2916 GCF_049651565.1 Brooklawnia sp. | reverse complement strand
GCCTCGCGCAGCGCGTTCAGGAACTCGCCGGTGCCGGTGCCGAAGTGCACCACCGGCACCTGGCCGCGCACCCACGACAGCGCCCGGGCGGAGTAGGGCAGGACGAATCGCCGGTAGTCGGCGGCCGACAATGAGCCCGCCCAGGAGTCGAAGAGCTGCACCGCCTGCGCACCGCCGGCCACCTGGGCGGCCAGGAACGCCCCCGACTGGTCGGCCATCCAGTTCATCAGCCGGTCCCAACTGGCGGGCTGGGCATGCATCAGGGTGCGGGCCGCCAGGTGGTCGCGGGACGACCGGCCCTCGACCGCGTAGGCGGCCAGCGTGAACGGCGCCCCGGCGAACCCGATCAGTGGCACCGGGATGGCCGCCGTGGCCAGCCGGGTGGCCTCGGTGATCACCGTCAGGTCGGCCGGGTCGTGCGCCAGCAGCCGGTCGAGGGCCGCGTCGTCGCCAACCGGGTCGCCGAAGACCGGGCCGACGCCGGGCTGGATCGTGACGTCCACACCGGCCAGGTACAGCGGGACGACGATGTCGGAGTAGAAGATGCCGGCATCGACGCCGTGCCGGCGAACTGGTTGGGCAGTGATCTCGGCGACCAACTCGGGTGTGGTGCAGGCCGTCAGCATCTCGATCCCGGCCCGGGCCGCCCGGTACTCCGGCAGCGAGCGGCCGGCCTGCCGCATGAACCAGATCGGCAGGCGGGCGGGGCGGCGTCCCCGGTATGCCTCGACAAGGGTTGACGGGGCCCCTGCGGTGGGGCGGGAATGAGTCACTGTACGATTATGGCGCCCTCACATACCGGACAGGGAACTGGTCTACCGTGCCCCTTCAGCTGCTACGCGCCACTCACCACGAGCTGGACCTCAGCGAGGTCGGTGTCTTCAAGTGCGTGGACGAGCTGGGACCGCAGATCGCGGGCTGCCCGGGCGTGCGCGGTGTCATGGTCCTGGCCACCTGCAACCGGTTCGAGGTCTACCTCGACGCCACCGCCGCCGATGTCGCGGAGAGCGTGCTGGACGTGGTGGCTGCCGCGGCCGGGCGGTGCGTGCACCAGGTTTCCGAGCTGCTGCAGGTGACCGGTGAGGACGAGGCGGTTCCGCACCTGATGCGGGTGGCGTCCGGGTTGTCGTCGGCCGTTGTCGGTGAGCAGGAGATCCGCGGCCAGGTGCGCCGCGCGGTGGAGCTGGCGCGCGGCCAGGCGACGCTGTCGCCGGCTCTGGAGCAGTTGACCACTGCGGCCCTGACGACCGCCCGCGATGTCGGCCGCCGCACCGGTCTGGGCCGGGCCGGCCGGTCGTCGGTGGCGGTGGCCCTCGACCTGGCCGAGGAACTCGGCATGACCTGGGACGATGCCTACGCGGTCATCGCGGGAACCGGCTCGTACGCCGGGGTTTCGCTGGCCCAGTTGCGGTCGCGGGGCTGTCGTTCGATCGCGGTGCACTCGGCGTCCGGACGGGCCGACGGCTTCGCCGAACGGCACGGCGTCCGGGCGATACCCACCGGCGGGATGGGTCAGGCGCTGCTGAGCGCCGACCTGGTGGTGGCCTGCCGGGGCGCCGGCATCCACGCCATCACCGTCGAAACCCTGGCGCCCATCGCCGCCATGCGGAACGGCCGCCAGTTGGTGATCATCGACCTGGCGCTGCAGCGCGACGTTGAGGACGGTGTCGCCGAACTGCCCGGGGTGGAACTGGTCACGCTTGCCGACGTCGGCCGGGTGGTGCCGGCCGCCGCCGCCGACGACATCGAGCTGGGTGAACAGATCGTCCAGGAGCACCTCGCGCAGTATCGGGCCAGGCAGGGCGCACGCGTCCTGTCCGCCGAGGTGGTCGCTGTCCGCAGGCTGGCCGAAGAGGTGCTGCAGCGGGAGATCTCGCAGCTGCCCGCCGACGGCATGGTGCCGGTCGAACAGGCCACCCGGGCGCTGCACCGGCTGGTCGGCGCGCTGATCCACGTCCCCACCGAACGTGCCCACGCCGCCGGACGCGCGGGCCGCGCCGACGAGTACCGGGCAGCCCTGCGCGAAGTACTCGGGGTCGAGGCGTAGTGCGCTACGACGCCATCCTGCTGGCCGGCTTCGGCGGTCCCCGGCAGCCCTCCGATGTGATGCCGTTCCTGCGCAACGTGACTGCCGGCAAGGGCATCCCCGACGCCCGGCTCGCCGAGGTCGGTGCGCACTACGAACTGTTCGGCGGGCGATCGCCGATCAACGAGCAGACCGAGGCGCTACGGGACGCCCTGGCCGCCGCTCTGGCTGTGGAAGGGATCGGGCTGCCGGTGGTGATCGGCAACCGCAACTGGGACCCGTTCACCCTGGACGCGCTTCGCGAGGTCGCCGGGGCGGGCGGGCGCCGGGTGCTGACCGTGATCACTGCGGCCTACTCGTCCTACTCGGGGTGCCGACAGTACCGGGACGACATCGACGCCCAGGTGCAGTGCCTGGGCGGGCCCCTCCAGGTCGACTTCGTGCGCCCCTACTTCAACACCGCCGGATTCATCCAGGCGAACGTGGACGCGTTGGTGGCTGCGTGGCGGGAAGTCGGACGCGCCGGCCACTTCGAGCCGGAGTTGTTGTTCGTCACCCACTCCATCCCCGATTCGATGGACGCTGGATCGGCGATCGCCCGCCCGGCGGGCTACTCGGCCCAGCACCTGGAGGTGGCGCGCCTGGTGGTCGAGCTCGCCGGCGCCGAACTGGGGCGCGAACTGGGCTGGCAGCTGGTGTACTGCTCCCGGTCGGGCTCGCCGCAGGTGCCGTGGCTGGAACCGGACGTCAACGACGCCATCAGGGAGCTGGCCCGGGCCGGCAGCACCGCAGTGGTGCTCGCCCCGATCGGGTTCATCTGTGACCACATGGAGGTCGTCTACGACCTCGACACCGAGGCCGCCGCCACTGCCCGCGGGTTGGGGCTGGGC
>NZ_JBASCI010000139.1:0-1594 GCF_049651565.1 Brooklawnia sp. | reverse complement strand
CCGGCCATCGACTCCGCATCGAACAGATCCCGCTGATCCCGCGATCGCCCCTGCACACGACCAAGGCTCCCGCACCCGGCCCCACCACCCGGGCACAGACACGCACTTGTTCAGCAGTCTCCTAGGCTCTCCGAACCAACGCACGACTCTGCCGCGGTGGGGGCGTGATCTGGGGCTCCTGTTGCTGGCTGACGTATTGCGCGTGTAGTACGATGGGTTGGTGAGTGAAGGCATCGACTGGCGACACCGAGGCGACTACCTCGCTAAGCATGGACTGACCCCCGACGTCGCCGACGAAGCCTTCGCCGATCCGAACAGATTGGTCATTGACCCCGACCCAGCCTCCTTGTCGGGCAGAAGCATACGGGTCATTGGCTGGTCGTCCTCGATCAGGATGTTGGTCACGGTGATCGTTCTCCCCGACGAAGGCGTCGTCTGGGGAGTGAACGCGTGGCCATCGAACAGCACCGACCAACGCCGATACCGAGAGGAGCCGACAGATGTCGATCAGTGATCTCATCGCGAGCGAAGCTGACGCGGCCGAACGCAACCCGGATGCCCCGATCAAGCCGGGGAGCAAGGTGACCCGCGGCCACCAGCGCGCCAAGACGCTCCAGGTGCGGCTCAACGTCGAGGAGTTCGACGCGCTGACGCACCTGGCTGAACAGCGGGGGCTTCCCGTTTCCACGCTGGCTCGCGACCTCCTGCTCTCCCACTTGGCAGGGTCCGATGATTCCGCCAAGTCGTTGATCGCCAGGATTCGAGCCGAACTCGACGACCTGGCCACCCGCGTCGCCTGACCCGGAACGCGCGCAAATGCCGCGGTGTGCGAGGGTAGCCTTTCGGCTAGCTGCCACCCGAGCACGACCGCCCTCAATTGCCGCGACCGGTGCGCTCGTGGGGTGTGACACGCCTGAGCCTCCCCATGGCGTGCTTGGGTTCTGCGTGGTGGTGGTCAGGAGACCTCAACCTCGCGCGTGAGCGCGATCCGAGCGGCGCAACGCCCGGCGCTTGGACTTCTTCGCGTGGGCTGGTGAGACTGCAGCCATGGCTTATCACGACGGCGAATCCGTGTCGCCGCATAGGATCCGCGTCTTGTACGTGACTGATCTGACGTACCAGGCGCGGGGGCGCCGCTATGGCGACGAGGACGTGTTCTTGTCCGATCGTCTTCGCTCTGACTTCGACGTCGCCCTGTGCCACCCGCAGGACGCGCTCGTCTCCATGAACTCCTTCGACGTGGTCGTCGTTCGCAACAGCGGCCCCGTCATCCACTACCAAGGGCACCATGACGAGTTCCGCAGCCGCGCTCTGCAGGCCGGTACACGGGTGTTCAACGAACTGACGGGCAAGGCCGACATGATCGGGAAGCAGTACCTGCTCGACCTGTACCGCGCCGGCTACCCGGTCATTCCCACGGTCGAACGGCTGCAGGACCTCGACCAGTTGCCGCTGGCCGACCAATATGTGGCTCTTCACACTTCCGGTGGGGGTGGCGGGGTGAGTCCGCCGCCGATGAGGAGCATGCGTAGCCGGTAGTTGTCTCGGTTGCGGAAGCCGCGGGCGATGCGGCGGTGGAGTTCGATGAGCCCGT
>NZ_JBASCI010000138.1:0-5214 GCF_049651565.1 Brooklawnia sp. | reverse complement strand
CAGCACGCCCTTCGGCGTCCCGGTCGAGCCGGAGCTGGTGACGACCACCGCGACGTCCGCGGCCTCGAGCGGTTCGTCGACCCGCAGCGCCTGCTGGGCGGTCCGGTCGGGCACCGGGGCGAGCACGTACTCACCGGCCAGCGCGCCGGGCAGCAGCTCGGCCACCTCGGACGGGGCGCAGGTGCGGATACGGCTGACCACCCGGCCATGGTAGGCGCCCGGGCGAACCGGCAGCGAACCAACCAGTTACACCCCGGCAGTCCCACCTCGGCCGGGCAGCCGGTTTGTTGGCGCCTCCCTCTAGAATTAGCTGCATGGGGCGCGTGATTCCGGTAATCGTGCTGATCGCTTTGACGCTTTACTGCACGATCGAGGTTGCCCAGGCCAGGACCTGGGAGGTTCGCCGGATGCCCAAATGGTTGTGGGCGGTGGTTGTCATCGGGTTGCCCGGTCTGGGCCCGCTGGCCTGGCTGTTCTTCGGACGACCGCTCGGCCCCCGTCGCGGGACCGCCGGGGGCGGCCGAATGCCACCTCGACCACCGGACGACAACCCTGACTGGCTCCGCGGGCTCTGACCCGCTCTCAGGAGTACGCGCGGCGGCGAAACCCGCTTGTCGCTAGTGGGGAGGTTCGTGCAGCGACATCGCTGAGCGACCCTCCGCAGTACATCGCCGTTCCTTCGGGTACCGGGTCGGGTTGCCTGGACCTTCAGCCTCCCTCATCACATGGTGCAGGACGCGGCCAGGGCCCTGGGTAGGCACTGCAGACCCACACCCCTCATCACAGGGGGCAGGTCCAAAATTCCGGTTTTGGCACGCTGGAACGGCACCTGCAGTCATTGAATCGATGTAAGCCGGTTTGAGGGTGCCGAAACCAGAATCCACCCAGCGCCCCATTCACGACTGCGGAGGAACACGCAGCACAGTCGCGCTGACCGATCCTCAGCGCTCTCACCGATGCATCGGCCCCGACCAGCGGTGGCACCCGCACTGAAACGCATCACAGCTGGGAGTAGCCTCGGGCGTTAGCATGCCTACGATCTTCAGTTCCCTCGCCATCGCCAACTACCGCCGGTACTTCACCGGTGCGCTGTTCAGCAACATCGGTTCCTGGATGGGACGCACCGCCATGTCCTGGCTGGTGCTGATGGAGTTGACCGACGGCAGCGCGTCCGCCCTCGGCCTGGTGACCGCGATCATGTTCCTGCCCGGCCTAGGGCTGGCGCCGATGGCGGGCTCGGTGGCCGACCGGTTCCCGAAGCGCAAGATCCTGCTGCTCACCCAGAGCGTCTTCGCCATCGACGTGGTGATCCTGGCGACGCTGGTGCTGACCGGGGTCGCCCAGCTCTGGATGGTCTACCTGATCGCGTTCATCGACGGCCTGTTCTTCACCCTGGACAATCCCGCCCGCCAGTCGTTCGTCAGCGAGCTGGTGGGATCGGCGAACCTGCCCAACGCCATCGGCCTCAACTCCACCAGTTTCAACACCGCACGGCTGATCGGACCGGGGCTGTCCGGCATCATGATCGCCGCGCTGGGCACCGGCTGGGTGTTGGCACTCAACTCGCTGACCTACCTGGCGATGCTGACCGCGCTGCTGCGGCTCGACTCCGCCGAACTGCACCCGGCGCCGGTGCAGACCGGGCGCGGTCGCACCCGCGAGGGCTTCCGGTACGCCCTCAGCCGTCCCGACCTGCTGGTGCTGCTGGCCTGCGGGTTCGCGGTCGGTGGGCTGGGCTTCAACTTCCAGATCTCCAACGCGGTGATGGCGACCCAGTTCTATGGCCGCGGACCAGGTGAGTACGGCGTGCTCGGTTCGGCGATGGGAGTCGGCGCGCTGGTCGCAGCGCTGTGGGCGGCCGGCCGCGGCTATCCGCGGCTGCGGTTCGTCCTCGGCGGGATGGCCGGCTACACCATCTTCAACCTGATCGCGGCCTACTCGCCGTCCTTCGAGCTGTTCGCGATCTTGCAGGTGCCGATCGGGCTGGCCACCGTCACCGTGATGGTCACCGGCAACACCCTGGTGCAAGCCAGCACCAGCCCCGAGATGCGGGGTCGGGTGATGGCGCTGTGGGGGCTGGTCATCATGGGCGTCACTCCGTTGGTGTCGCCGTTGGTGGGTTGGCTGGGTGACCACCTCGGCCCACAGTCCACCGTGCTGTTCGGGGTGGTTTGCGTGGGGGTGGCCCTGCTGATCATCACCGTGGTGATCATGCGCACCGACCAGATCCGCCTGCGACTCGACACCAGCAGACGTGGCTGGGTGTGGCTGGAACGCGGTAGCGTCAGCGAAGACGTTGACGATCCGAAGCGCTGAGCCAACCTCCGGGAGGACCACCGTGTCGCAAGCCATCGACGAGCTGTACTCCTGCACGGTGCTGGACGCCGAGGGCTCCCGGATCGGCGGGGTGAGCCAGGTGTACCTGGACGACGCCACCGGCGAGCCAACCTTCGTGGTCGCCCGCGCCGGCCTGTTCGGCAACCGGGAGGTGCTGATCCCGTTGACCGGAGCCTTCGCCTCCGACGGCCTGCTGCAGGTACCGCACCCGGCCGAGGTGATCAAGCAGGCCCCGCCGCCACCACCCGACCAGCACCTCACCCCCACCCACGAGGCGCAGGCCTACCGGCACTACGGCGTCGGCTTCGTGATTCCGCCCGCTGTGCCACCGCCGGCCGACCCATCGGCAGACTTCGCCGAAGACGCTCCTGCCGACCAGCCGGATCTGCCACTCTGATGGTGTGAGCCGGCCCGGATCCGGGTAGAAGATGCCGATACGAAAGGAAGCGACGATGGCAGAAAGCAACTACGAGGACCTGTTCAACTCCGACGTCGTGGACGTCAACGGCAACAAGATCGGCAGCATCGGGCAGGTCTACCTGGACGACCAGACCGGCCAGCCCAGCTGGGTGACCGTGAAGACCGGTTGGTTCGGGCTGAAGGAGACGTTCGTCCCGCTGGAGCAAGCGGTGGTGACCGAGGGAACCATCACTGTGCCCTACACCGAGGAGAAGGTGAAGGAAGCCCCCCGGGTCGACCCCGACAAGCACCTGGATGCCGACGAAGAGGCCCAGCTGTACGCCTATTACGGCATCGCGACCGTCCTCGACTCCGAGCACCCGGTGACCGCGCCCGCGGCCGGCATGCAGGCGCGCACCGCGACCGCAGACCGCGACCTCGACGAAGCGGGTTCCCGCGAAGTCCGCGACCTGCCAGACGAGCAGCGTCCCGAGCACACCCGGGGCGCCGTCCTCGACCCCGAAGTTGTCGCCGAGAACCTGAAGGGAGCACCAGCTGTGGGATCACCCGAGAACCGGTACGGCATGGAGGACTACGATCGCCCGCTGGACCAGTCCGACGAAACCCCGCCGAACTGGGAGCAGCGGGAACAACTGCGTGACCAGCCGGCCGGCGGTGAGGTGCGCCAGCCGGTGGGCGGTGATCAGCCCAGCCGCACGACCGGCGGCGTCGACCCCGACCAGAGCATTCGTCCCAGTGCCGCAACCGGCGGCGCCGTGGCCGAGGACGAGGTGCCGGTGGCCGGGGCCGGCAACCGGCAGGCACTGGCCGAGGAGGACGAGCCCGTGGTGGCCGCCCCGGCCGCCGGGACCTCGCTGACCGACTCCCGGCGCGGTGCACCGGCGTCCGATGCCGAAGTTGTCGAGGACACCATCGTCGAGGAATCGCTCGAGCGTGATCGCCGGGCGGGAACCGACTACCAGGACCCGAACCGCAGCTGACGACAGCCGGTGATCAGCGTTGGGCGCCCCAGTCGACCAGATCGGCGGCGTCCAACGCTCCTCCAGGCCAGACCGCGCGGACGATGCCGGCCGCTGCCAGCGCCTTGCGGCAGCCCGGGCAGGGTTCGTCGGTGATGTACGCGGTCGCGCCTCGGGTGTCGCGCACCGCGAACAGCAGCGCATTGACCTCGGCGTGGATCGCGATGCAGAACCCGGCAGTGCCGGGCCGGTCGTAGTCACCCAGGCCCGGCACCTGGTCGTAGTCCAACAGCCCGCGCGGACAGGCGCCCTCCAGGCAGTCCGGACGCCCCGGCGCCGCCCCGTTGTAGCCGGTGGCGATGATCCGGTGGTCGTCGGTGGCCAGCACCGCGCCCACCTTGCGCCGCCGGCACTTGGCGCGGACGGCGACCGCGTCCGCGATACCCAGGAAGTACTCGTCCCAGCCGGGGACGCTGAACTCGGCTGGCTGGACGGCTGCGTCGGACATCTCAGAAGTCCTCCTCGTCGGCGTACGACCTGGGATCCTCGATCGGTTCCAGGTGCGCTGACACCCTGACCTCCGGGACGACCTCGACCAGCGCGTCGATGACGTCCTCGGTGAGGTCGTGCCCCTTCCGGACGCTCCACTGGCCGGGCACCAGGATGTGGAACTCCATGAACTGCCGGTTGCCGGCCTCGCGGGTGCGAACAGCATGGAACTCGATCCTGCCCGGCACCCGGAACCGGTCGAGCACCTCGTACAGGTCGGCGTTGGTGCGTTCGGGCAGGCTGACGTCCATCAGCCCGTCCACCGACGACCGGATCAGGCTGATCCCGGTCCACAGGATGTTGGAGCCGGCCAGCAGGGCCACGATCGGGTCGAGGATCGGGGTGTTGGTGATCGCCACCAGCCCGACGCCGACCAGCACCGCCACCGAGGTGATCACATCGGTCATCAGGTGCCTGGCGTCGGCGATGAGGGTGGCGGAGTTGTAGCGGCGGCCCTGCCGCAGCAGCACCGCCGAGACCGTCCCGTTGATCAGCGAGGCGACCACGGCGATGGCCAGGCCGAACCCCAGCTGCTCCGGCATCCGCGGGTTGATCAGCCGCTCGATCGAGGCGACGATGATGAAGCCCGCGGCGACGAAGATCATCACGCCCTCCAGCGCTGCCGAGAAGTACTCGGCCTTGCTGTGACCGTACGGGTGGTTCAGGTCGGGCGGCTTGATGGCCACCTTGAGGGCCACCAGGGCGACGATCGCTGCCGCCAGGTTGACCAGCGACTCCGCAGCGTCCGACAGCAACCCGACCGAGCCGGTCAGCCAGGCCGCGCCACCCTTGAGCGCGATGGTGACCAGGGCCGCGGCCACCGACAACCAGGCGTACCGGCTGAGGTCGACGGGTGGACCGTACCGGGGCGGCTGGATGGTGGTCTTGCGGGGCGTCACTGAACCCATCCTGCCATGCCGGCCCGACCGGCCGGATCGGCCGCCAGCGC
>NZ_JBASCI010000137.1:0-4123 GCF_049651565.1 Brooklawnia sp. | reverse complement strand
GTGCTGTACATCGGCTCGCAGGACCGCGACCAGCTCGCGACCATGCTGCGCGGCGCGGTCCTGCTGCTCAATCCGAGCCGCTCGGAGACCTACGGGTTGATCAACCTCGAGGCGTCGGCGTCGGGTGTCCCGGTGGTCGCGACCCGAACCGGGGGTATGGTCGAGTCAGTCGTCGACGGCGTCACCGGCGTGCTTCTCGACAGCCGCGACCCGCAGGTCTGGGCAGCGGCGGTCCTGGATTTCCTGGTGGACGAGGACCGGCGAGCCCGGTTCGGCCGGGCGGGGCGCGAGTTCGCCGGGCAGCGCAGCTGGGACGTGGTGGGCGCAGAACTCGAAGCTGTCTACCGCAGAGAGGTTCGCCGATGAGGACGCCACTGGACGTGCTGGCAGCCGCCCCGGGTGACCAGGTCTTCCCGCTGTTCGTGCACGCCCACCCCGACGACGAGACGCTGGACACCGGTGCGCTGCTGGGGTGGCTGGCCGACCGGAACGTGCACGTCGAACTGCTCACCTGCACCCGGGGGGAGCAGGGCGAGGTGGTCGAAGGGGTGCTGCCCGCCGGTGTCACGCAGGCTGACCTGGTCCTGGTCCGCCAGCACGAGTTGCAGTGCGCGAAGAAGCTGTTGGGGATCCGGGAGCATGACGTGCTGGGCACCCCGCCGGCCCGGGCCGCCGACCTGCCGGCCCGCAACTATCACGACTCGGGCATGCGCTGGTTCGCCGAGGGGCTGGCCGGCCCGGCCGACCTGGCCGATCCGATGACGCTGACCGCCGCCCCGCTCACCGAACTGGTGGCCGACCTGATGGCGCTGATCGAACGGGTGCACCCGACGGTGCTGGTGACCTGCGACAACGCCGGCAGCTATGGCCACCCCGACCACCTGCGCGCCCGCGAGATGACCGTGGCCGCGGCGCGGCAGGCCGGGTTGCCGGTGGTCGAGTTCGCCTCCCGCGACGACGCCGGCGGCTTCGAGTGGTTCGAGCTGCCCGAGCAGCGCAGCCGGGTGGTCGATGCGCTGCGCTGCTACGCCACCCAGCTCACCGTGCACGACGACCACGTCATCCACGTCGGCGGGCAGCGCGGCGAGATCAGGCTGCGGGTCGGGCTGCGACGCGTCCCGCAGTCGTAAGCGGGACGGTTCAGAACAGACCCTCGGGCGCGTTCGGTGGCGCATAGACCGGATCGACGTCGGCGAACATCTTGCTCACCGACCGGCCCCGATGGATGCGGTCGATCGCCTCGGCGAACAGCGGCGCCACGCTGATCACCGTCAGCTCCGGCCAGTTCACCGGCGGCGGCACCGTGTTCGTGGTCACCACCTGCGAGATGAAGGACGCACCGCGCAGCCGCTCCACCGCCCGTCCGGCGAACAGTCCGTGGGTGCAGGCGATGGACGCCGACAGCGCCCCGAAGTCCTTCAGCCGCTGGCAGATCTCGACCACCGAGCCGCCGGTGGCGATCTCGTCGTCCAGCACGATGGCGTTGCGGCCGGCCACGTCGCCGACGATCGAATCCACCACCACCCGGTCATCGGCCAGCCGCCGCTTGCTGCCAGCGGCCACCGGCAGGCCCAGCAGCCGGGCGAACTGGGTGGCGTTCTTGGCGTTGCCGAGGTCGGGGCTGACCACCACGGAGTTGCCCAGGTCGGTCTGCTGGAAGTGCTCGGCCAGCACCCCCAGCGCGGTGAGCTGGTCGACCGGGCAGCGGAAGAAGCCCTGTACCTGGGGTGCGTGCAACTGCATGGTCAGCACCCGGGATACCCCGGCGGTGACCAGCAGGTCGGCCACCAGCCGGCCACCCAGCGAGATCCGGGAGGCGTCCTTCTTGTCGGAGCGGGCGTAGGCGTAGTGCGGGATGACCGCGGTGATCTGGCTGGCCGAGGCGCCGCGGGCGGCGTCCACCATCAGCAGCAGCTCCATCAGGTGCTCCTGGGTGGGCGGCACCAGCGGCTGGATGATGTAGACGTCGCGCTGGCGGACGTTGACCAGCAGCTGCACCTGCAGGCAGTCGTTGCTGAATCGGCTGATCCGGGTGGGTGACAGTCGGCTGCCCAAGTGGTCGCAGATCTCCTGGGCCAATCGTTGGTGCGCCGACCCGGAGAAAACGACGATGTCCTTCACGTCCGCCAGACCCCTTCCGTGCAGGCAGCGTCTGCTGCAGCCCAGACTAGTGCCGAATCGCACCCGATTGCCGCCAGGGCCGCCGGACCGGACGCCCGGCGGGCCGGCCGGCCCCGGCCTGGATCGCGTTTCCTACGGCCCCGTAACCACTGTGGAAGAATCGCCCCATGGCCCACGACGAAACCCAGCCGGACGACCAGTTGCCGCCGTGGCGGCGGACCACCGAGGACGGTGCTCCCTACTGGACGAAGAACTACCAGCCCGGCGTCCCGATCGACATCGAGTTGCCCACCGAGTCGCTGTGCTCGCTGCTCGACACCGCAGTCAGGCAGGGCGGCAGCCACGTCGCCACCCAGTTCTTCGGCGCCGAGATGACCTACCGCGAACTCGGTGACCGGGTGGCCCGGGCCGCCGAGGGGTTGCGCCAGCTCGGGGTGCACGCCGGTGACCGGGTGGCCATCCTGCTGCCGAACTGCCCCCAGCACCTGATCGCCTTCTACGCCATCGTCCGGCTGGGAGCTGTGGTGGTGGAGCACAACCCGCTGTACACCGCCCCCGAGCTCGAGAAACTGTTCGAGGACCACGGCGCCCGGGTCGCGATCAGCCTGGACAGCGCCATCGACAAGCTCAACGAGTTGCCGGTCTACGTGCGTCCCACCCACATCGTCGCGGTGAACCTGCTGAAGGCCTTTCCCCGGCACCTGCAGATGGCGCTGCGGCTGCCGTTGCCCGGCCTGCGGGCCAAGAAGAAGGCGCTGACCAGCGGCACCAGGGGGACGATGAGCTGGGAGAAGCTGGTCGACCACTCACCGATCAGCCGGCGCCACCCGCGTCCCGAGGTACACGACCTGGCCGCGATCCAGTACACCTCGGGCACCACCGGACGCTCCAAGGGCGCCATGCTCAGCCACTTCAACCTGTACTCCAACGCCCGGCAGGGGGAGGCGTGGATGCTCGGCGCCGAGCCGCGGCGGGAGACCAGTTACGCCGCGCTGCCGATGTTCCACTCGTTCGGTGTCACCGTGCACACCACCTACGGCGTGCTCAAGCAGGCCCGCCAGGTGCTCTTCCCGCGGCCCGACACCGACCTGATCGTGGCCGCGGCGAAGAAGCGGCCGCCATCGATCTACTGCGCGGTGCCGGCGCTGTACCAGAAGACCGCCGAGAAGGCGCTGGAGCAGGGCATCTCGCTGGCCTCGGCACGCTGGTGCATCTCCGGCGCGATGGCCCTGGTGGAGGAGACCCGGGAGCTCTGGGAGTCGGTTTCAAGCGGCCTGCTGGTCGAGGGCTACGGGCTGACCGAGGCGTCCCCGGTGGCGCTGGGCAACCCGTTCCACCCCAGCCGCCGCCCGGGCACCATCGGCGTCCCGTTCCCGTCCACCCTGATGAAGGTGGTGCAGACCGACGACCCGACCACGGAAGTCGGCGTCGATGAGCCCGGCGAACTGCTGATCAAGGGGCCGCAGGTCTTCCAGGGCTACTGGCGCGACCCCGAGGAGACCGCCCAGACCCTCGTCGACGGCTGGCTGCGCACCGGTGACGTGGTGACGGTCGACTCCGACGGTTTCACCACCATCGTCGACCGCAAGAAGGAGATCATCATCACCGGCGGCTTCAACGTCAGCCCCACCGAGGTGGAGCAGACGCTGCTGCGCAACGACGCGATCGCCGACGTGGCGGTGGTCGGGCTGCCCACCGGGCAGGGCGACGAACAGGTGATCGCCGCGGTGGTGCCCGCCGAGGGTCACAGCGTCGACAACGAAGCCCTGCGGGCCTGGGCGAAACAGTCGCTGGCCGCCTACAAGGTGCCGCGCCGGTTCATCGAGGTGGACGACCTGCCGCGCTCGATGCTGGGCAAGGTGCTGCGCGGCCAGGTGCGCAAGGAGATCGCCGACCGGTGAGCCGGACGCGCAGGAGGCACCCGGAGCCGGACGCGTCCCGGCTACCGGTCGTGGCGGGAGAGCGCCCGGCCGCCGACCAGATGACCGACGTGGTGGTGGTC
>NZ_JBASCI010000136.1:0-11087 GCF_049651565.1 Brooklawnia sp. | reverse complement strand
CTCCAGGGCCTGCAGCGACTCCAGGCGTCCGGTCAACGGGCTGCAGGACGCGATGATCGGCGTCCGCAGCGCCATCGACAGGTACCTCGTGGTCAGGTCAGGCATCTCGGTCCTCCTTCGGGCCGGGTTCGGGTTGCGGCAGGCCGACCGGGTCGCCCGGCAGCACTCGCTGGACGCCGGCCAACTGGCTGTAGTAGCGCCACCGCTCATCGGCGTCCGCCTGGGCCAGCGCGAACAGCTCGGCCGCCCGTTCCGGGTTGGCGCGCTTGAGCATCGAGTACCGGGCCTCCTGGCTCATGAAGTCGGCCACCGAACCGGTGGGCGCCCTGGAGTCGAGGTGCAGCGGGGTGCTGCCCTCCTCCTCGCTGGGCCGGAACCGGTACAGCGGCCAGTAGCCGGTGGCGACCGCGTCGGACTGGTGGGTCATCGAGGTGCCCATGTCGATGCCGTGCGCGATGCAGGTCGAGTATGCGATCACCAGGCTGGGGCCGTCCCACGCCTGCGCCTCCAGCAGCGCCCGCACGGTCTGCTGCTGGTTGGCACCCATCGCGATCTGGGCGACGTAGACGTTCCCGTAGGCCTGCGCGATCATGCCGAGGTCCTTCTTGGGCGACGACTTCCCGGCCGACGCGAACTTGGCGGTGGCGCCGCGCGGCGTCGCCGAGGACGCCTGCCCGCCGGTGTTGGAGTAGACCTCGGTGTCGAGCACCAGCACGTTGACGTTGCGGCCCGAGCCGAGCACGTGGTCGAGCCCGCCGTAGCCGATGTCGTAGGCCCAGCCGTCGCCGCCGACGATCCAGACGGTCTTGTCGACCAGCTCGTCGGCCAGGGTCGACAGGGTGGCCGCCCGCGGGTCGACGAGATCCGACAGCACCTGCCTGAGGTGGGCCACCCGTTCCCGCTGGGCGGCGATGCCAGCCTCGTCGGACTGGTCGGCGCCCAGCAGGGAGGCGACCAGGTCGGTGCCCAACTGGCCGGCCAGGTCGCCCAGCAGCCGGCGGGCCTGGGCGTTCTGCATCTCCCAGGCCAGCCGGATGCCCAGCCCGAACTCGGCGTTGTCCTCGAACAGCGAGTTGCTCCAGGCCGGACCACGGCCGTCGGCGTTGGTGGTGTACGGGCTGGTCGGCAGGTTTCCGCCGTAGATGGACGAGCAGCCGGTGGCGTTGGCCATCACCAGCCGGTCACCGAAGAGCTGGGTGAGGGTGCGGATGTAGGGGGTCTCGCCGCAACCGGAGCAGGCCAGCGAGAACTCGAACAGCGGCTGCAGCTGGGCGGCACCCTTGACCTGGTCGTTGCGAACCCTGGTGCGGTCCATCTCGGGCAGCCCGAGGAAGTAGTCGAAGTTGACCCGCTCACGTTCCAGGTGATCCCGCCGCGGCGCCATGTTGATCGACTTGTGCTTCACCTCGGTTTTCGACCGGGCCGGGCAGATGTCGACGCAGATGCCGCAACCGGTGCAGTCGTCGGGGGCCACCTGCACGATCAACTGGTGGTTGGTGAGCTTGCGGTCCTTGTACAGCTTGGACTGGAAACCCTCCGGCGCATCCACCAGGTTCGACTCGGGGGTCACCTTGATGCGGATCGCGGTGTGCGGGCAGACGATGGCGCATTTGCCGCAGTCGATGCACAGGCTCGGGTCCCAGATCGGGATCTCGGCGGCGATGCCGCGCTTCTCGTACCTGGAGGTGCCGCTCGGCCAGGTACCGTCCACCGGCATCGCCGAGACCGGCAGCAGGTCGCCCTCGCCGCGCAGCATCACCGCGGTGACCTGCTTGACGAAGTCGGGCGTTGATTCGGGCATCGGCGGCATCCGGTGGACGAGCCCGTCCGCGGTGGCCGGGATCGCCAACTGGGCCAGGGCGGCCACGGACGCGTCGATGGCGGCGTAGTTGCGCTCCACGATAGTGCGGCCACGGCGTCCATAACTGGCCTCGACCGACGACTTGATCCGGGCCAACGCCTGCTCGCGCGGAACCACCCCCGACAGGTAGAAGAAGCAGGGCTGCATGACGGTGTTGATGCGCTTGCCCAGGCCGGCCTCGCGGGCCACCGCGGCAGCGTCGATCACCCACACCTTCAGGTCTCGGTCGAGGATCAGTTGCTGCACCTCCACCGGCAGCTCGTCCCAGGTTCGCTCACCGTGCGGGGAGTTGAGCAGCACAGTCGCGCCGGGCTTGGCGATGTCCAGGGTTCGCAGCTGGCCGAGCAGCTCGAACTGGTGGACGGCCACGAAGTCGGCGGCGTCGATCAGGTAGGCCGACTTGATCGGACGGTCGCCGAACCGCAGGTGGCTGACCGTGGTGGCACCCGACTTGCGGGAGTCGTAGACGAAGTAGCCCTGTGCGAACCGGCCGGCCTCCGAGCCGATGATCCTCACGGTGTTCTTGGCCGCACCCACGGTGCCGTCGCTACCCAGACCGTAGAAGACCGCGGCCAGCGCGTCGCAATGCACGTCGAAGTCGTCGGGGATCGGTAGCGACAGGTGGGTAACGTCGTCGTTGATGCCGACGGTGAACCTTGGTTTCGGTTCCGGCCCGGACAGCTCGGCGAACACGGCGGCCGCCATCGCAGGGTTGTACTCCTTGGACGACAGGCCGTAGCGCCCGCCGATCACCTTCGGCATCCCGGCGTTGAAGTGCCGGCCGTTCTCGGCGGCGCTGACCATGACGTCGGCGAACAGCGGCTCACCGGTTGCGCCGGGCTCCTTCGTCCGGTCGAGCACCGCGATGGCGGTGGTGGTGGCCGGCAGCGCGGCGATGAGTTCGGACGCCGGGAACGGCCGGTACAGCCGCAACGTCGCCGCGCCCACCCGCTCGCCGCGCGCGACGAGTTCGTCGACGGCCTCGCAGGTGGTTCCCCACGCCGAGCCCATCACCACCACGACGCGTTCGGCGTCCGGCGCCCCGTGGTACTCGACCAGCGAGTACTTGCGTCCGGTGCGGGCTGCCAGTTCGTCGAAGACGTCGGCTACGATGCCCGGCACCGCGTCGTGGTAGCGGTTGGCTGCCTCGCGGGCCTGGAAGAAGACGTCCGGGTTCTGGGCGGTGCCGCGCACCTGCGGGGCATCCGGGGTCAGCCCGCGGGCGCGGTGGGCCAGCACGTCCTCCTCGCGCACCAGTGCACGCAGGTCGGCGTCGGCGAGGAGCTGGATCTTGTTCTCCTCGTGGCTGGTGCGGAAGCCGTCGAAGAAGTGCAGGAACGGCACCCGGGATCGCAGCGTTGCGCTGTGGGCGACCAACGAGAAGTCGTGGGCCTCCTGCACGCTGGACGCGCACAGCATCGCCCAGCCGGTCTGCCGGGCGCCCATCACGTCGGAGTGGTCACCGAAGATGCTCAGCGCATGGGTGGCGATCGTGCGGGCGGCGACGTGGATCACCGCCGGGGTCAGTTCGCCGGCGATCTTGTACATGTTGGGGATCATCAGCAGCAGGCCCTGGGAGGCGGTGAACGTCGTCCCCAGCGTGCCCTTGGTGATGGCGCCGTGCAGGGTGCCCGCCGCGCCGGCCTCGGACTGCATCTCGATCACCTCGGGCACCTCGCCCCACAGGTTCGTCCGACCGGCGGCGCTCCAGGCGTCCGACGCCTCGGCCATCGCCGACGAGGGGGTGATCGGATAGATCGCGATGACCTCGCTCAGCCGGTGCGCGACCCGCGCCGCTGCCTCGTTGCCGTCCATCGTCTCCCACTGCAGACTCACCTGTCCAGCTTCGCACATCGGCTGTTGCGGGCTTTCGGGAGGTCTGCGCCGCCGGCGGCGTCCGGCGTCCCGGGTTCAGACCAGGAAGCGGTAGAACGGGCTGTCCGGGTCGATCGCCTCGACCTGCAACTGCGAGTTCTGCATCCTGCGCAGCAGCTCGGGCAGCGAGGCCGGGTCACCCAGTTCGACGCCGACCAGGGCCGGGCCCACCTCCCGATTGCTGCGCTTGACGTACTCGAACAGGGTGATGTCGTCGTTGGGGCCGAGCACCTGGTCGAGGAAGCTGCGCAGCGCCCCGGGTTCCTGCGGGAACTGGACCAGGAAGTAGTGCTTGCGTCCCTCGAAGACCAGGGAGCGTTCGACGATCTCGGAGTAGCGCGAGACATCGTTGTTGCCGCCGGTGACGATGGCCACCACGGTCTGGCCCGGCTCGACGGCCACCTGGCGGCGCAGCGCGGCGGACGCGAGCGCACCGGCCGGTTCGGCGATCACGCCGTCGGTCTGGTACAGGTCGAGCATCTCGCTGCAGATCTGGCCCTCAGGCACCGTGGCCCACTCGCAGCCCTTCTGCTGGATAATCGGCAGGGTCAACGCCCCGGCGGTGCGCACCGCGACCCCGTCGGCGAAGGTGTCGATGTGGTCCAGCCGTACCGGGTGGCCGGCCCACAGGGCGGCCTGCATGCTGGCCGCACCGGCCGGCTCGACCCCGATCACCCGGGTGGCGGGCCAGCGTTCCCGCATCCACGCCAGGCAGCCGGCCAGCAGCCCCCCGCCACCGACCGGGACGAGCAGCACGTCGGGCGCCAGCCCGATCTGGTCGACGATCTCGGGGGCGACGGTGCCCTGGCCGGCGATGGTGCGCAGGTCGTCGAAGGCGTGCACCTTGACCGCACCGGTGGCCTCGGCCTCGGCGGCGGCCGCGGTGGCGGCCTCGTCGTAGGTGTTGCCGACGAAGACCAGCTCGATCCAGTTGCGGCCCAGCGCCAGCATCCGGTCACGCTTCTGCCGCGGCGTGGTGGTCGGGCAGAAGATCCGGCCCCTGATGCCGAGGTGCGCGCAGGCGTAGGCGACGCCCTGACCGTGGTTGCCCGCGGACGCGCAGATCACCCCGGCGGCGCGCTCGGCCGCGGTCAGGGTACTCATGAAGTAGTAGGCGCCGCGCAACTTGTACGAGCGCACCGGCTGCAGGTCCTCCCGCTTGAGCAGGATCTGCGCGCCGGTGAGTTCACTCAGCCGGTCGTTGCGGATCAGTTCGGTGCGCCTGGCCACTCCGGCCAGGTTCGCGGCAGCAGTCTCGATATCGGCAGCGCGCAGGTTCACCGCCCCATTGTGGCCCAACTCAGCGGTCATCCAACTCCACCCGGTCAGGATGGGAGCCGACCCGGCGGTCCTGGTCGAGTGAGTTCAGCAGCGCCATCTGCCGTTCGGTGAGCTCGAAGTCGAAGACATCGGCGTTCTGGGCGATCCGGTCACGGCGGGTCGACTTCGGGATCACCACCAGGCCGCGCTGCAGGTGCCAGCGGATCACCACCTGCGAAGGGCTGCGCCCGGCGTCGTGGGCCACCTGCAGTACCCGCCGTTCGGCGAGCAACTGGCCGCGCGCCAGCGGCGACCAGGCCGCGGTCGCGATGCCGAGGCGTCCATGCAGTTGCACCAGTTCGCGTTGCGGCAGGTAGGGATGCAGTTCGATCTGGTTGAGGGCCGGCGCGACCCCGGTGGCGTCGATGATCGCCTGCAGGTGGGACGCCTGGAAGTTGGATGTGCCGACCGCGCGGGCCCGGCCGTCCGCCTCGAACTCGAGCAGGGTGCGCCAGGTTGCGACGTAGTCGGTGCTGCGGGCCAGCGGCCAGTGGATCAGGAACAGGTCGACCTGGTCGACCCGCAGGTCGTCCAGCGTCCGGGCGAACGCGTCCCGGGCGGCCTGCGGCTGGTGATAGGGGTTGTCGAGCTTGCTGGTGATGAAGACCGCGTCGCGGGGCAGGCCGCTGTCGGCGATCGCAGCGCCGACCTGGGCCTCGTTGCCGTACATCTGGGCGGTGTCGATGTGCCGGTAGCCGGCCTCCAGCGCATCGCTGACCGCGCGGTAGGCGTCGTCGACGCCGATCAGGTAGGTGCCGAAGCCGAGTTGTGGAATCAGCAGCCCGGTTCGCAGCTGGATGTTCGGGGACGGTAACGCGTTTGCCATCGTCAGACCTCCGCCACCAGCGTAGCCAGCGCCCGGCCCACGTTGAGGTCGAGCCGGACGCTGGCAAGTTCGTCGGCCCGGGTGGCGCCGTGGTTGATGACGATGACCGGTTTGCCCTGCTTGGCCATCGTCCTTGCGAACCGCAGCCCAGACATGACGGTGAGGCTCGACCCGGCGACAAGCAGGGCGCCCGCGCCCTCGCACCAGGCCATCGCGGTCGCCACCCGGTGCCTGGGTACGGTCTCGCCGAAGAAGACCACGTCTGGTTTGAGGATGCCGCCGCAGAATTCGCAGTCGGGCACCTGGAACCCGCGCCAGTCGGCCACCTCGGCGTCGGCGTCCGGACGCAGCTCGGCGTGCTCGAGGAACGGCTTGATCCTGACCTGCGGGTTTGCCTCGGCGAGCCGGTGCTGCAGGTCGGCGCGCGAGACCATCCGTCCGCAGCGCAGGCAGATCACGTCGGCGGAACGGCCGTGCAGGGTGACCAACCGCCGCGAGCCGGCCGCCTCGTGCAGTCCGTCGACGTTCTGGGTGATCACCCCGACCAGCGGGCAGGGCCGGCCCGAGTGCTCCCACTTCGCGATCGCGTGGTGCGCGGTGTTGGGTTCGGCGCGCGACATGGTGGCCCAGCCCTGGTAGTTGCGGGCCCAGTATCGCTGCCGGGCGGTCGGGTGGCCGGTGAACTCGGAGTACAGCATCGGGGTCGCCCGCATCGAGTTGGGTCCTCGATAGTCGGGCACTCCGGACTCGGTCGACACGCCGGCGCCGGTGAGCACCACCGCGCTGGACGCCCCGGCCAGCAACCGGTGGGCATCTTCGAGGGTGCCGGTCAAGTGGTCGCTCGGCTGCCACTGGCTGGTGGGGCGATCCTTGAGCACGCCTTGAGCCTAACCGGCCGCACCAGCCCCGCCGCAGACACCGATCCGGGGTGCGCCCGGCGATCCGGGGTCGGGAACGGGCCGCCTTGGTAGGCTGGGCGTCAGGTGAGCTGGGAAGTCTGGTCAGCCGTGGCGTGGCAGCCGCGTCCTGTTCCGACCAGCATTGGGGACACCGATGACCCAGCAGACCCGAACCATCACCCACTGGCAGCGCGTCGGCGGTCTGCTGCGCACTGAGTCGGTGGGCGGCATCCTGCTGTTGATCGCGGCCGTGGCGGCGCTGGTCTTCGCCAACAGCGGTCTGCAGGACGGCTATTTCGCCTTGCGCAGCACCTACCTGGGCGCCGAATTGCCAGGTCTGGACCTGCGGTTGTCGGTCGGCCACTGGGCGGCGGACGGGCTGTTGGCGGTCTTCTTCTTCATCGCCGGTCTGGAACTCAAACAGGAGTTCGTGGCCGGCGCGCTGCGCAACCCGGCCCGGGCGGTGTTGCCGGTGGCAGCGGCATTCGGTGGGGTCGCGGTGCCGGCGGTCATCTACGCCTTGGTCAACCAGCCCAATCCGGAGGGCCAGGCCGGCTGGGCGATCCCAACCGCGACCGACATCGCCTTCGCAATGGCGGTGCTGGCCGTGATCGGGTCGAGTCTGCCGATCGCGATGCGCACCTTCCTGTTGACCCTGGCGATCGTGGACGACCTGATCGCGATCACCATCATCGCGATCTTCTACACCTCGCAGCTCAACCTCGGTTACCTGTTCGCGTCGCTTGGGGTGGTGATCGGCTACGGGGTGGTGGCCAACCTGTGGGAGCGGCGGCTGCGAAGCCGGCTGGCCGCGACGTGGCTGGTCCTGTTGCCGATCGGCATGGTGGCCTGGGCGCTGCTGCTGAACTCGGGGGTCCACGCCACCATTGCCGGCGTCCTGCTGGCCTTCACGCTGCCGGTGCATCCTCGCGGTCGGCACAGCCGCGAGGAGGGGCTGGCACACCGGCTGGAACACCACATTCGCCCGCTCTCGGCCGGATTCTGCGTGCCGGTCTTCGCGTTCTTCTCAGCCGGGGTGGCGGTAGGTGGCTGGTCGGGCCTGACCAGCTCGCTCGGCGATCGGATCGCGCTGGGCATCATCCTCGGCCTGGTGGTGGGCAAGATGGTCGGCATCACCGGGACGACCTTCCTCGCCACCCGCTTGCGTGGCATCGATCTGGACGAGGATCTGTCGTGGCTGGATGTGCTGGGGCTGGCGGCGGTGGCGGGTATCGGGTTCACCGTGTCGTTGCTGGTGAGCGAACTGAGCTTCGGCCAGGGCAGCCCGTTGGACGACATCGGCAAGGTGGGCATCCTGACAGCGTCCCTGCTGGCCGCCGTGCTGGCGTGCGTCATCCTGATTCCGCGCAACCGCCGGTTTCGCCGACGTGCGCTCGCCGCGCTGGCCGATCTGGACGCCGACGGGGTGCCGGACATCTTCGAGGCGCCCGGCAGTGCCAGCCGGGACCACCCCGGTGGCCAGGGGTGGTCGGCCGGCCGCTCGTCGGGCTAACCGATTGGCGCCCACTCCGGGCCGGTCTCGCCGAGCGAGTCGTCCAGCTTGCGGAACAACGGAGTCGGCTTGTGCAGCGGCGTGCCGGCGACGATCGGCCGGGACTCCCAGCGGGCCTGCTCGGCGGTGTAGTCTCCGGTCAGCACCGGGTAGGACGCCGTCCCCTCTCCCTCGTCCACCTGCCGGATCTCGGGTTGTGCCGCCCACACGCCCGTGCCGCCGAGCAGCTCGAAGACCTGTTGTGCGGAGTGCGGCAGGAACGGGGTGAGCAGTGTGTTGGCGTCCGAGACCACCTGCAGGGCCACGTGCAGCACGGTGTCGCGGCGGTCCGGGTCGTCCTTCATCTTCCACGGCTCGCTTTGCGAGATGTACTGGTTGGCCAGACTGACCACCCGCATCGCCTCGGTGATCGCCTGCTTGAACTTCTGGTGGGCGAGCAGGTCGCCGACGACATCGAAGGCGGCCCTGCTGGCGGCGAGCAGTTCGCTGTCGACGGGGCTGAGTTCGTGGGCGGGCGGAATGGCACCGTTGTTCTTGTTGGCCATCGAGACCGACCGGTTGACCAGGTTGCCCCACTCGTTGGCCAGCTCGGTGTTGTTGCGCCGGACGAACTCGTCCCAGGTGAAGTCGGTGTCGCGGGCCTCCGGACCGGCCACCGCGATGTAGTAGCGCAGCGGATCGGGCCCGAACTCGCGCAGGAAATCGCGGACATAGATGACGTGGCCGTGCGAGGTGTCGACCTTGGAACCCTTCATGGTCAGGAACTCGCTGGACACCACCTCGGTGGGCAGGTTCAGGGTCTGGAACCAGTCGCTTGGCATGCCGCCGCGGCTGCCGGCACCGTTGGCCCCCAGCAGCATGGACGGCCAGATCACCGAGTGGAAGACGATGTTGTCCTTACCCATGAACATGTAGCAGCGGGCGTCCTCGTTGTTCCACCAGGCCCGCCAGGCGTCCGGGTCGCCGATCCGGTTGGCCCACTCGATGGACGCCGACAGGTACCCGGTGACCGCGTCGAACCAGACGTAGATGCGCTTGAGCTCCTCGTCGCTCCAGCCCTCGACCGGGATCCGGACGCCCCAGTCGAGGTCGCGGGTGATGGCCCGGGGCTTGAGCTCCTTGACGTAGTTGTAGGAGAAGTTGAGCACGTTGGGCCGCCAGTCGACGCGGGAGTCGAGCCAGGCGTTGAGCTGCTCGGCGAAGGCGGGCAGGTCGAGGAAGAAGTGGGTGGTCTCACGGAACTCGGGAACCTCACCGTTGACCCGGGAGTGCGGGTTTATCAGGTCGATGGGGTCGAGCTGGTGGCCGCAGTTGTCGCACTGGTCGCCGCGGGCGAACTCGAACCCGCAGATCGGGCAGGTGCCCTCGATGTAGCGGTCGGGCAGGGTGCGGCCGGTGGACGGTGAGATCGCGCCCAGCAGCGAGCGCTCGACGATGTAGCCGTTCTGGTACAGCTTGCCGAACATCTCCTGCACCACCGCGGCGTGATTGGCGGTGGTGGTGCGGGTGTACAGGTCGTAGCTGAGGCCCAGCCCCTGCAGGTCCTCGACGATGATGCCGTGGTACTTGTCGGCGGCCTCCTGCGGGGACAGGCCCTCGGCCTCGGCCTTCACCTGAATTGCGGTGCCGTGCTCATCGGATCCGGAGACCAGCAGCACCTGGTGGCCCGACATACGCATGTACCGCGCGAAGACGTCCGAGGGCACCCCGAAGCCGGAGACGTGCCCGATGTGACGGGGCCCATTGGCGTAGGGCCAGGCAGCGGTGGCGAGAATGTGAGCACACATGCCGCACAGTTTAGGGGGACACCGTAGGTGGTCCTGAACCAGTGCCGTGGGACGGCCGAGGTGTCCGGACCGGATTCCGAACCCGGCCTGCTGACGCCTCGGCCGCCCCACGCATCTGGTGGGCCCGTTGTGCTGTCTGAGGATCTGCCGGCGCCTCAGCCGCCCGCCGAGCTGTGGGGCACGACCCATCGGCTGCCTGCGCGATCTGCCAGCTCCTGGGCCGCCCGCTGAAGTGTTGGGGCCGACCGGATCCGCTGCCTGCGAGATCTGGCACCTGAGCGGCCTCATCAGGAGCGACTGGGCATGTCAGGGTTCGGAAAACGGCACGCTGGATTACGCTTACATCGTTTCAAGGCGCGATTTCGGTCAACGAGGGTGCCATTTCCGGAATTCCCGGCGGGGCAGCCAACCCGGGCCGGGTAGGCGCGCCAGCGTGTCCGGGGCGGGAGCGGCCCATGACCTCCCGCTACCTGGTGCGAGCGACCCAGCAACCACCTGGCGCAGCCACTACCTGGCGACCGGCGTCCCCTGAGCGAAACGCAGCCGCCACTCGCCCTCACTGCGCTGCCAGACCGAGCTGCGCAGCCACTCGGCATGCCCGCTCACCGCTCGCCAACGCAGCAGAATGATGTCGTCGGCCAGCCGGTCGGCACCGATCGGCTCATAACGCACCCGCATCGGCATCGGCTTGATCTCGGCGAGCAGCCGGCTGCGAGTCCAGATCCGACCCGATGAACCGAACTCGGTGAACTGGGGATGCAGCAGCGCCCTGACCCGATCGGGGTCGCTGCGCACCCGGTCGGTCAACAAGGCCTTCTCCCGGTCCACCACGCCGAGCACATCGGCGTCCGCGTCATCAGTCGGGCGGGCGGCATCCGCTACCGGGTGGGCGGCGTCCGCGTCATCAGTCGGGCGGGCGGCATCCGCTATCGGGTGGGCGGCGTCCGCGTCATCAGTCACGCGGGCGGCGTCCGGGCCTGAAGTCAGGCGGGCGGCATCCTCAGTC
>NZ_JBASCI010000135.1:0-1808 GCF_049651565.1 Brooklawnia sp. | reverse complement strand
GTTCAGGTTCGGGCGTGTCGGGGTCTGGCAGGCCGCGGCGCGGTTTCATCAGCGGCTCCCTCTGTTGCGTCCGGACTGGGTGGACAGCGCCCGGCGCGGGCCGGCGCTGCGTTGCGCGGTTGGGGCGAGGAGCACCAGCAGCACCAGCAGTGCCACCGCCTGCCAGCCGACGGCGAGGACGTCGGCGTCCAGCCGGTAGCCGAGCGTGCCGCCCCGGCCATCGGTCGACCAGGCCTGCCGCCAGTCGCCCGAGTCGGTCGCCGACAGCGCTACCCCGTCGATCTCGGCGTGCCAGTCCGGATCCGCCGGTTCGCTCAACACGATCATGCCGTCAGCGACCGCGGGCAGGTTCGACTCCAGGATCGGCTCGTCGGAGATCGAGCCGGGAGCACGCAACATCGCCCGGCTGGGCTGCGTGGTCACGGTGAACACCACGGTTTGCTCGTCGGCCGGCGCCATCCCCAGTTGCGGCGCTGACGACAGGTTGGTCACCGCCTCGGTGCTCGCCCCCCGGAGCCAGACGTGGGCGATGCCAAGCGAGGCCAGGCGCTGCGCCAGGTCGTCGGAGGGCTGACCCTGGGCGAACTGCTGGGCGACCTGCCACAGGTCGTCGGTGGCCTGCCCGCTGGTCGACAGGAGCGGGGCCTCCCCCGAACCCCATTGCGGATAGCTCGCCGCGGTGATGTTGAAGTGGGCGGTGCCAGCCCACAGGTCGACCATCAGGGTTCGGGTGGCACGGTCGGACTGCTGGACGCCGGTGACGTAGCTGGGCAGCACCTCGGTCTGTCGGCTGAGCGGTGCCGTTGCGCCGAATATCCACCACACCGCGCCGGCAGCGGCCGCCACTGCCGCGATCGCGCCAAGCACCGTCCGCGACCGGATCACCGCAGCCCGCTCGACCAGGTCTTGCGGACTGTCGTCGACTGTTCGTTCCGGACGCTTGCCGATCCCCTCCCCGGCGAGCACCAGCAGCGCGAACAACCCGATCAGCAGCCAACCGGTCGGGTCGGGCCGCACCCCGACGCCCGCCACGTCGACCACCAACCGGGTGACCAGCACCGCCAGCACCGGCAGGACGACCGCGCAGCCCAGCAGCGGGAAACGGACCCGATCCGGCACACCGGTTGCCCGCATGCCGCCCAGCACGCCGACGACCACCAGCAACCCGACGCCCAGCAGCCCGAGCAGGACCGGGGTGGCCGGGAACTGGGCGCCGCCGGTGAGCACCTCGAAGCCGTTGGGGGCGGTGCCGGCGGTACGGGTCGCGGGATCGACCCCGACCAGCAGCCGGCCCGGATCGGCGACGAGCCTCGGCAACCACGGAGCCACCAGTACCAGCGGGCCGAGCGCCACCAGCAGCGCGCCGGTCAGGTGGCGACGGTGCCAGAACAGGTAGGCCGCCAACCCGACCGCGACCAGCCAGGCCCACGGCATGCCGGCGACGAGGACGCCTAGCAGCAGGGCGATCGCCGCGGGTGGGCGCAGGCTCTCGGCGCCGGTGCTGGGCGCCTCGGTCCACCAGCGCACCGCGCTGCCGAGCAACGGCAGGACGATCGCCAGAACGGCGATGTCGAGCGAGCCGCGGCCGGTGGCGCCGAGCAGCGGCAGCTGCAGGCCCCAAAGGACCGCCAGCACCGGTGTCCACCAGCCGTGACCGATGACCGGTCGCAGGAAGCCGAACGCCGTCCACGCCGCCAGGGCGGGACCGCCGAGCACCAGCAGGGTTGCCCACCAGTCGGGTTGGCCGAAGGCCAGTGTCGAGCCGAGCGCCATCCAGCCCAGCCAGGGTGCGTTCGCCCCGACCGCCC
>NZ_JBASCI010000134.1:0-4385 GCF_049651565.1 Brooklawnia sp. | reverse complement strand
CGTCGGGCTCGGTGGCTGGCGCTGCGGCGTCCATGCCATTGCCCGCCGGACGCGGCTGGGCGGGTGGCTGTTCGGCGGGGGGCTCCGGCGGCTCGGCGAGCACACCGATCGCCGGCATGTGTTCGGTGCCCCAGACGTAGGACGGCAGGTCAACCCCGGAGGCCTCGTCGGCTGCCTCGTCGGGGTCGAAGGCGCCGGTGTCGGCCAGCGAGGATCGGGCCTGGGCCAGCGAGAGCCCGGTGAGCTGCAGCAGGTCGACCACCATCGCGCGCAGCAGCGACATCAGGGTGGCGGTGCGCCATTCGTCAGGGTCGCTGAGCACGTCCGCCGGTCCGAGCGCGGCTGCCAGTTCGATGGCGGCGTCCCGAGCCTGATCGGGGCGGCGCCAACTGGCGACTCCCTCTCCCACCTTCTCCAGCAGGTCGGCGACCTGCTGCATGATGCCGGCGACCTCGGGCATCGACCCGACCTCGCTGACCATGCCGTGGCACTGCCGCTGCATCATCGACAGGGTGACGTGCATCCGCTCGGCCAGGACCAGCATCCGGTCGAGTTCGGCCAGCTCGGCGCGGGCCCGCATCGCCACCGGGCTGATCGCCGCGGTCTCCTGCGCCGACTGGAGGGCCCGGATGCCGTCGTTGAGGGCCTCCCGCATCGAGATCAACTGGCCGCGTAGCTGGCCGATGGCGGCCGCGTCGCCCTTGGCGACCCGCTGCCCCAGCCGGCGCAGCACCCGGGCCCCCTCCCGCAGTGAGAAGGCGGTGTAGCGGCGGGACCGGGTCACCACGTTGGTGGGCAGGATCGCGGTACCGATCAGGGCGATGGCGGCGCCGATCAGCGCGTTCAGCCAGCGCGCCAGCGGGCCGTCCTCGGCGCCGGTGACCACGATCATGCCGGCGACCACGATGGAGTTGATGGCGGTCTGGAAGGTGACCAGGTCGCTGCGGTCGATGAACCGTCCGATCAGCGGGGTGACCAGCAGCAGTACCAGCAACTGCCAGGCCCCGAAACCCCAGTAGTGCCCGACCAGGCCGCCGATCAGGACGCCGGTGCTGGCCCCCAGGCCGATCTCCACCACCTTGCGCGGCTCCCGGTTCCGGCTGAACCCCATGCACAGGAACGTCACGATCGGGGCGAAGATCGGGTTCGGGTCGTCGAGCAGGTAGCGGCACAGCACCCACGACAGGGTGGCGAAGACGGCGGTCTGGGTGTTGGGCAGGATGGCGCCGCGCAGCCGCGTCCAGCCCTTGCGGGCCTGGGACGTGAAGTACGACCTCCACCGGAACCAGAACGAACCGCTGGCCGCTTCCTCGCTCACGAGGCGAACCTTACCCCGCCGGCCGAACCGGGGTCGTCCGGCTTGTCGGCGGCCGGGCCCTGTCGGCGGCGGGCTTTGTCTGCGGCGCCGGGTACCGTCACCGGTATGGCGGAACCAGACCTGGCGGCCGAGCGGGCCGTGATCGAGTCGCTGATCGACGACCAGCAGTACGAGGCGGTCTGGCACCGGCTGCCGACCAACATCTGGTTCGCGGCCTGCCGGGCGGTGAACGCCCGGGCGTTGGGGGTGCTGGCAGCCGTCTGGCTGCAGCAGCTCGACCGCGCCCAGGCGGCGTCCGGGGTTGCCGTGGTGCCGGCGTGGGTGTCCCGGGCCATCGACGCAGCCAGGAGCACCGAACTCAATGCCGACGTGCTGATGCAGGCCTGGCTGGCCGAACAGCACGACCGCGGCGTCCAGCTCTCAATGGCACATCCCGACCCGGCCGACCCGATGGCGATCGGCGCTCGCAGGGCAGTGCTGGGCAGCGAATTGATGATGGGCGAACTCGACGAGGACTGGGTGCGGGTGCGGCGGCTGGTCAAGGACGCCGACGACGCGATCGAGGTGCGGGAGGCGCTGGCGCAGTTGGCCGACGCCTTGGTTCGTGACCTTGCTGAGGTCACCGGCGGGAGCCGGGAGCGGGTGCTGGGCGCGCTGGGCACGCCCTGAGGTGACGAGACCCCCGACCGGTGATCCGATCGGGGGCCACTGGCGGTGACGGAGGGATTTGAACCCTCGGTGGCTTGCACCACACCCGCTTTCGAGGCGGGCTCTTTCGGCCGCTCAGACACGTCACCGCCGGTCAGCCTACGTCATGCCCGACCGGGTTCGCCAATCGGGACCCGCCCGGCCGCGATCAGCGGCGTCCGGCGAAGAAGGCCTGCAACTGCGCCTCGACCTGGTCTGCGAGGATGCCGGACACCACGGCCGGCCGGTGCAGCAGCCGCGGATCGCGCAGCAGGTCCCACAGCGAGGCCACCGCGCCGGCCTTCGGGTCGAAGGCGCCGAAGACGACGCGTTCCAGCCGGGCGGCGACGATCGCCCCCGCGCACATCACGCACGGCTCCAGGGTCACCACCAGGGTGCAGCCGGGCAGCCGCCAGCCCTCACCGAGCACCTCGGACGCCCGCCGCATCGCCACGATCTCGGCGTGCGCGGCCACGTCGGAGGTTAGTTCGCGTTCGTTGCCCCCGGCCGCCAGCACCTGGCCTGCGGCGTCCAGCACCACCGCCCCGACCGGGACCTCACCATGTTCGGCGGCGGCGTCCGCGGTTCGCAGCGCCAGCCGCATCGAGGCGTCCCAGCGGCTCAGTTCACCGCTCGATCGAACGGGACGCTGAACTTCATCAGGTCGACCAACCGGTGCACCAGCTGATCGGAGTCCTCGTCGAGGTCGCCGGCGATCTGCTCCAGGTCGAGCTCACTGACGCCCTGGTCGACCAGCATCCCGAAGTCGCCGAGCGGTTCGGAGTCGCCGTCCGGGTCGGGCACCTCGATGCCGAGGTAGTCGAGCACGTCGCGGGCGATCGGCCAGTCGTTGGCGGCGATCGAGTCGTTCAGCAGCACCTGGGTGTTGCGGCCGCGCACCCGGCACAGCACGAAGAACTCCCCGGCGATCGAGACCACCCCGAGCGCACCGGCGTCGCCGGGCAGCCGGCGCAGCTGGTCGATCAGTTCGTCGAGGTCGTTGGCCATCTGCGGAGCAAGTTCGGTGGCGACGGCCACCCCGTCCTCCCGGTACAGGGCGACGACAAAGTCGATCTCGTCGACGGTGGCGTCCTCGTAGTCGTCCTCGTCGTCGTCATCGTCATCGTCGTCGTCATCCTCCAGGTCGTCCACGTCCTCGTCATCGTCGTCGCCGAGTTCGTCGTAGTCGTCGGGGATGACGCCGCCGTCGAGGTCGCTGTCGTCATCGAGACCGTCGACTGCATCGGCGCTGTCATCGAGGTCATCTTCGATGAACAGCTCGTCCTCGGCATCCATGTCCTGGCTCCTCAACCTCGCACTCGCCTACCCCGACCCCAATCGTGGCAGATGGGACGGGGCGGCCAAAACCCCGGAGCTCAAACTCTAGCCCCCACGACCAGTCATCCCGGCGGCTGTGCCAAGGTGGGGCCGTGGAACTGAAAGTACTCGACCACCCGTTGGTGGCACACAAGCTCACCCATCTGCGCGACGCCAGCACCAAGAGCCCGACGTTCCGGGCGCTGGTGGACGAGCTGGTCACCCTGCTGGCCTACGAGGCCACCCGGTGCGTCCGGGTGCAGCCGGTGCGGATCAACACTCCGGTCGCCGAGACCGAGGGTGTCGAGTTGGCCGATCCCAAGCCGCTGGTGGTGCCCATTCTGCGCGCCGGCCTGGGCATGCTGGGCGGCATGACCCGGCTGATGCCGACCGCCGAGGTCGGTTTCGTCGGCATGATCCGGGACGAGAAGACCCTGCAGCCGTTCACCTATGCCGAGCGGCTGCCGCTCGACCTGTCGGGCCGGCAGTGCTTCGTGCTCGACCCGATGCTGGCGACCGGCGGTTCGCTCGGCGGTTGCGTCCAGTTCCTCGCCGAACGCAGGGCCGATGACGTCACCTGCGTCTGCCTGCTCGCCGCACCGGAGGGCATCGAGAAGTTCCGCGGCCTGGTCGACCAGCTCAACATCACCACCACTCTGGTGGTGGCCGCGGTTGACGAGCGGCTCGACGAGTCCGGTTACATCGTGCCCGGCCTGGGTGATGCGGGCGACCGGCTCTACGGCGTGGTCGACTGAGCCTCCTCCTCGACGACCCCGACCACCTGGGCCGCGTCGGCAGCCTCGACCACCTCGGCAGCTTCGGCCCCTTCGGCAGCGCGGGCCTGGCCGACCTGGGTCGGCTGGTCCTCGGCCGCCGGCTCCGCCTGCTGGTCGTCCTTCAGATGGTCGTCCTTCGGCTCCTCGTCCACGGCGTCGGTCTCGGACGCCCAGGCCTGCGCGCTGCGCACGTTCAACGGATCGGCGAAGGCGCTCTGCGGCCCACCAAGTGTGGCCAGCATCTGTCGCACGTTGGCGAGCTGGGCGGTGATCGAATCCCGGCGGGC
>NZ_JBASCI010000133.1:0-16370 GCF_049651565.1 Brooklawnia sp. | reverse complement strand
TCCGCACACAGGTAGCTGACCCGCGGATTGGGCGGCCTGGCCAGGGCGACCTCGAGCGCCCGCGGGTCGGGGTCCGCGCCGGTCCAGTGCACCTCCAGGCCGTCCCGCTCGGCGAGCTCGGCCAGCCTTGCGACGACGTCGCCGGCGCCGCAACCCAGGTCGAGCACGCGCGCCGGGCGTCCCAGCGACTCCAGGAAGGGCCGCAGGTGGCTGCGGTAGGTCGCTCCCCAGCCGGAGACCAGCCGGTTGATGGTGCCGAAGCGGCGCAGCGTCGCCCGTAGTGGCACCGGGTCGCACTCGGGGTCGTCCATCAGCTCGAACAGCGCCTCGTCGCGCACGGCGAAGCTCATCCGGGCACCGCCTCGCGCTTGGTCAGCAGGGCGGACTCGACTGTCAGCCCCGGACCGAAGGCGAGCCCGGCGATTCGGGCGCCATCACCAATGGACTCGTCCTGCAGCAGCCTGCGCAGAATGAACAGCACCGTCGCGCTCGACATGTTGCCGTATTGCCGCAACACGGTCCGTGAGGCGTCCAGTGCGCAGGGTGCCAGTTCGAGGCCGGACTCGACACGGTCCAGTACGCTGCGTCCGCCCGGGTGCACCGCCCAGACGTCCGGCCGATGGTCGCCGAGGAAGCTGTCGACCGCAGAGCGTATCTCGCGGCCGATGATCCGCGGGACCTCGCCGGTCAGCACCATCTTGAAACCGTCGTCGCCGATCGTCCACACCATGTCGTGTTCGCCCTCGCTGGTCAGTGTGGTGGCGAACCGGTCGAGGTCAAGGCCGGTGCGGCCAGCCGCCGCGTCCTCGCCGGCGACCAGCGCGGCCGCCGCGCCGTCTGCGAACACCGATGCGGCGACGATCTGCTGCCGATCGCTGGAGGCGCGGATGTGCAGCGAGCACAGTTCGGTGCAGACCACCAGCACGACCGCCGACGGTTCGGTCGCGGTTATCCGGGCCGCCAGCCGAAGCGCGGGAATGGCTGCAGCGCAACCGACGAAGCCGAGGTTGTCGCGCTGCACTGTCGGTGCGAGTCCAAGGTCTCGCACCAGCCGGTAGTCGGGACCGGGAGCGAAGAAGCCGGTGCACGAGACCGTGACGACGTGGGTGACCAGGGATGGGTCGAGGTCGGCGTCCGTCAGTGCCATCCGCGCCGCCGCCGCGGACAGTGGGGGAGCGAACGAGATGTACGCGCGGTTGCGGGCCGCGGTGGAGGGATTCGCCAGGCTCCGGTGCGGTGTGATGAAGCAGACATCATCGCCGGACGTGGCGTACGACTCATCGAACTGCGCGAGCACGGTGTGGCGCTGCTCGATGCACGCGGAATCGAAGGAGGCGTTGATGAGCCGCCGGGTCAGCCGATCGACGCCTGGCTGGGACGCGAAGAAGTCTCGCACGCTTTCCTGTCGAATGCGTGTCGCGGGGACGGCCGTGCCGATGGAGACGATGCGTGCGCCCATGCGCCCAAAGCTAAGCACCTGCCGGCCAGCCGGTACAGGGGCCGCGGGGTTGAATGCCCGGGGCGCTACGGAATGGATCGAGAAGACGACCCGGGTTGCGCGGCGAGTTGGCGCGTTGCTCGACCAGGCGTGTTCCAGGGCGACGGCAAGTCAGGGTTGCCGTCCACCTCCTCGGCCCCGACACCCGCACCCGCATCGCGCGAGCCCTGCTCAGCCGCTGACTGACCGCCGGTCGCGGCGTGGTGTTATCGGCTGGTTCCAGGCGGTCGGGCCGTCGGTGCCGGCCCGGTACTCGTCCATCGGCACCGTCCCGGCGGCCCAGGCTTCGAACATCGGATCTAGGATTCGCCAGCACTCCTCAGCGACGTCACCACGCACGCTGAGCAGCGGATCACCGGCGAGGATACCGTCGAGGATCTCGCCGTATGGGCGTACCGGGGACTCCGACAACTCCGCAGACAGGATGGTCTGCTCCAGGTCCCACTGATCGCCCTCGCCGTTGGTGGTAATGCCCACGGCGAGTGTCTCAGGGGTGAGGCCGATCACCATGACGTTGGGAACCGCTTCATTGTGGAAACCGATCGGCTGGTACGCCACTGGCTTGAACCTGATCACGATGCCGCGGAACCCGTCGCCGAGCGCCTTGCCGCTGCGCAGGCGGAATGGAACACCCGACCAACGGGAGTTACGGATTTCGACGGTCACCTCGGCGAGGGTCTCGGTCTGGCGGGCGGCGTCCACCCCCGGTTCGTCGACGTAGTCGGGTACCGCACGGTCGCCGATGGCGCCGGCCAGGTAGCGGGCCCGCCGCGAGGACGTCTCCGCTGCGCCGCTCCACAGCTGAGTGGCCCTCAGGGTGTGCACCATCAGGTCGCGAAGCTCGATTGCGTCGATCCGCGCCGGTTGCTCCATCGCCAGAATGGACAGCACCAGCAGCAGGTGACTCTGAATCATGTCCTTCGCAGCACCGACACGGTCGTAGTAGCCTGCTCGACCCTCGAGCGCAAGGGTTTCGTCCGCGATGATCTCGACCCGCTCAATGTTGGCAGCGTTCCAGACCGGCTCGAAGAGGCGGTTACCGAACCGGAGCCCGAGCAGGTTCAGGACGGTGGCCTTGCCCAGGTAGTGGTCGACGCGGAAGACCTGTTCCTCCGGGACGATCCGGGTGAGCAGCCGATTGAACGCGCGGGCCGACTCCAGGTTCGAGCCGAACGGCTTCTCGATCGCCAGCCGCAGCCTCTGCGGAACCTCGATCTCGGCCAGTACTTCGCACGCGCGCTGGCTCACTGCGGGCGGTAGCGCGAAGTACAGGACGATCGGATTGCCGGGCGCGGCCAACCCGGTGAGGAACGCGCTCATTGCGTCGGCATCGGTGACATCAAGGTGGACGAAGCGCGTCGCGGACGCCATCTGATCGGCGTTCACCGCCGAGCAGCCGCCCTCGCCCAGTGCCTCCCGCACCCGGCTACGCCATTCGGGGTCGTCCAGGTCGTCGAACGCGGCACCGATCAACCGGATCTCGTGGACCGGTCTGGCCCGCAGCAGGGTGCCCAGCCCGGGCAGCAGAAGCCGGCGGGTGAGGTCGCCGGAGGCGCCGAGGATGACCAGGGTGACGGTTTCGTTGGGCATGTTGTTCCTTGTCGAGGTCCTCACCCAAGGCTAGTCACCGGGGCCACGCGGGGGGAGCCTCCGGTGACCTCGATGACGCCGGCGCTATGGCTTGTCCCAGCCGAGCCCTCGACCGCCTAGCTGAGCGTGCTGCCGGCCCGACCAGGCACGGCACCATATCCGCCTGGCGCGTGCCATGCTCAGCCGCTGACTGGTCGCGGGCGTCGTCCAGACCGGACGACTGGGGCCGCCAGGTCACGGCCGACGCCTCGGATTCGCGGCGAATGAACTCGCCTAGTTCCGCGATGGTGCTCATCAGCGGGGCGGGGAACGCGACCGTGGTGTTCTTGTCCACGCCGATCTCGACCAGCGTCTGCAGGTTGCGCAGCTGAAGGGCGAGCGGGTGCTCGATCATCGTGTCGGATGCCCTGCCCAGGGCCGCCGCGGCAAGAGCCTCCCCCTCGGCGTTGATGATCTTGGCCCGCTTCTCGCGCTCCGCCTCCGCCTGCTTGGCCATCGCCCGCTTCATCGAATCGGGCAGCTGGATGTCCTTCAGTTCGACCAGGGTGACTTCGACACCCCACTCCGTGGTGACCGTGTCGAGGATGCCGCGGATCACCACATTGATGCGGTCGGTCTCGGCCAACGTCTCGTCCAGCGTGTGCTGACCGACGACCTTGCGCAGGGTCGTCTGGGCGATCTGGTCGATTGCCGTACCGACGTTCTCGATCGCCACCAACGACTTCACCGCGTCCACCACCCGGTAGTACGCCACCGCGGAGACGTCGACGCTCACGTTGTCGTGGGTGATGATGCCTTGCGACTCAATCGGGCGGGTCACGATCCGCAACGACACGGGGCGGAGCACGTCCACCACCGGAATGATCAGGGTGAGGCCGGGCTCCCGCACATCGACCACCCGGCCCAGCCGGAATACCACGCCCCGCTCGTACTGCTGGACGATCCGCACCGACAGCACAGCCAGCACGCCCACCACGAATAGGATGACCGCAATGATTGCCCAAATCCACAACATGGCAGCCTCCAGAAAGCTGCTCGGACGACGTTGTTCCCGGGGGAGGCTGTCACGGCCTGGACTCCCGAGTCAGACCTGGCGCGTCATCGGCGCGCTCACGACATGATCGGAAATTCTACCCGGCCGGTGAAGCGGCAATTTCTCCCCATCTTCGTTGCTGACAGGGGCGTTCACCAGTGTCAGACTTGATTTGGTGATACCCAACGAAGGAGTGCAGCCATGAAGGTCGAACAAGCCGCCGATGAGTTCCTGTCCAGCCGTCGGATCGCGGTGACCGGTGTGTCGCGGGCTCCGAAAGGCCACGGTAGCAACACCGTTTACACCGGGCTGAAGAAGCGGGGTTACGAGGTGTTCGCGGTCAACCCCAACGCCGAGCTGGTCGAAGGCGACCCCAGTTACCCTGATCTGCGATCGATACCCGGTGGGGTCGAGGCGGTGGTCATCGCCACCCGCCCGGATCTCGCCGACGCCACCGTCCGGGAAGCGATCGACCTGGGCATCAAGAGAGTCTGGATGCACCGCTCCATCGACGCGGGCAGCGTGTCAGCGACCGCGGCGGCCAACGGCCGCGCGCACGGCCAACTGGTCATCGACGGTGGCTGCCCATTGATGTTCGGTGACGGCGCGGATGGGGCCCACAAGGTGATGTGCTTCTTCCTGAAGTTCAACGGCAAGGTGCCACGCACGGTCTGAGACGAACCCTGCTGTGCCAGGCGGACGCCGCGGCCGCCCGTCCTACCGGGTCGGGACGGACGCCGACGACTACCCTTCCCGCACCGGCGCTGCGGGTCGCTGTCGAGTCTGCACCCGTGGGGTGAGGGGATGGCGGCCGTGTCCGATCAGGTCGGGCAGCGGCGTAGCGTGGGCGCCCCTTCGATCGTCACCGCCCGCTCGCGGATCGCCGGCGGCTGGTGAGGAACTCGCACACCTCGGATCGGTCGGGTCGTTCTTCGTATCCGACAACACCTGCGAGATCTGCCGGTCGGGCTACCAGACCCACTGCGTCCAGCGGCAACCAGGTGCGGCTACCGGCGCCCAGTCCGAGTACTTGCGGGTTCCGTTGGCGGACGGCACCCTGGTGGCCACCCCCGGCATGCCGGACGTCGACCTGATTCCGTCGCTGCTGGACGCCTCCGACGTATTGGGCACCGGCTGGTTCGCGGCCGTCGCGGCCGAGGTCGAACCGGGCAAGACGGTCAAGGGACCAGCGGACTGGTTCACCGGTGACGTCTACATCGATGCGGTTGCGGCAGCTCCGGCCCCGTCCCGGATGAGTGCCAACCTGGTGCACTTCATGCCGGGGGCTCGGACACACTGGCACCGGCACCCGTTGAGCCAGACGGTCTTCGTCACCGAAGGGGTGGGCCTGTGCCAACGCCGCGGCGGCCCGATCGAGGTGATCAGGCCGGGCGATCGAGTGCTCTTCGAGGCAGACGAGGAACACTGGCATGGAGCAGCCAGTGACCGCCTCATGGTGCACTTGGCGATCAATGAGGGGGATGCCGACCACGACGTCGTCCACTGGCTCGAACCGGTCACAGACGAGGAATACGGCGCTGTGCCAGCAGGCAGCTGTATCGGCACAGCGCACACCGCACATCTTGTGGGCGAGCTGTGAGAGCTTCGCGGCTGAGTCGAGGCGGCCGGCGGACCGTGCAGGGCTGAGCCCTCGCTGAGCACACACACTTGGCAGGATGTGGCCATGGCCATGACCTAGAACGAGGTGCCGTTCGCGTCGAGGACTTCGCCGCAGAGATGTGGGTGCAGTCAGGTCCGGATCCGGGTGAATCACACCCAAGGGCTGAGCGGTTCGCAAGCAGGACTCAGATCGAGGCCGCCAGGGCAAGGCATCCCGTGGAGAGGTTCGCTGCTGCGTGCAGGCTCCAGCTTGGGATCAGCGAGCCGCCCGCGAGGCGCTCATTCAAGTACCCCATCGCAAGAGCAATGGCACCGCTCAGGAAACCGATCGCCGTCCCCAGGCCCGCGTTCACCGCGAGGCCGAACGGCACCGCATGGATGAGCGCAAACACAACACCCTGAATCGCGTTCGCGGGCCAGAACCCGAGCCTGCCCGCGATGCGCTTGAGCAGGAAGCCGCGAAACAGCGACTCCTCAGCAAACGCCGTCTGCAGCAAGGCATATGCGATGACTCCCGGCAGGCCGGCCCACCCGAGCCCTTGGAACTGCGAGGTCGCCGAGGAGGAGGCGACCATCCGAGCGATTACCAGCGCGGGCGCCAAGAACAAGAGGAACCCGCCAACGATCGCGGCCGCCAACGCCTTGGGGCGCTGCACAACCGGCCGCTTCCACCCTAGCCACGCGAAGAAACCGATCCTCCGGCGCGCGGTCACCATCCACCAAACGAACGGCAGCGCCAGGAACACGACCGCCTGAACCACCGCGGTGATGATGACCGACACACTTGTGACTCTACGATCCCCGAGCTTCTACTGGTTCGCTGGAGTGTCGTGGACAACCGCGATTTGGAGTAGCCCAAAGCGCCTGTGCTAGGCTTTCCAAGCCGGTCCCGCAAGGGGCCGCACGCGCGAGTGGCGGAATGGCAGACGCGCTGGCTTCAGGTGCCAGTGCCCAGTAGGGCGTGGAGGTTCAACTCCTCTCTCGCGCACCATCCAGAACCCCGGTCCGACAAGGTGAGACGCCTGGTCAGGTCGGGGTTCGTTGGTTCCAAGAAATATCGCCACTGTGGTGCGCGTTCTTGCCTTGACAGAGCCGACGCGATTCGTCGGCCGCCATCGCAAGAGGAGGCAGGGCCATGACTGCACGCACCAGCGGCCTGCACCACGTCACCGCGATCGCTGGAGATCCCCAGCGCAACATCGACTTCTACATCCGGGCGTTGGGTTTGCGCCTGGTGAAGCGGACCGTCAACTTCGACGATCCGTCGACCTACCACCTGTACTACGGCGACGAGTCCGGCCGACCCGGCACGTTGCTGACCTTCTTCCCGTGGCGAGGCGTCCCCGCCGGCCGGTTGGGTCCGGGCCAGTCCACGTCCACCGCCTTTTCGGTGCCGCAGGGCAGCCTTGGCTGGTGGAAGGACCACTTCACCGAGCTGGGGGTCGAGCCCCACCGACCTACTCCGTCAGTTCGATGAACAGACCAACCGGAACCGTCCCTGGCCAAGCCGCGAGAACGTCGCAGCGTCCTACGCCAAGGCTCGAGGGCGGATCAGCTCGACCGAGTTGGCAAGCCTCATGGGCGCCTTTGCCAGCAATGTCGGTACGGTACTCAAGCACTTGGAGGATGAAGGCGTTCTGGCGCCATCGCGTGCGTCTCGCCGCGGTCGGGGGTTCTACTACCGCTATGTCGGTGATGAATAGTGACGCTGGCGCTGCATGACCCAAGGCGCGATGAGCCTCGCGTCAACCGGGGCTGCAAACCCTTTAGCCGCTAAAGTACACTTCCCAGCGGGGGCCCGGCTTCGACCCCGGGCGGACGCCACCGACGAAAAGGAGATCATGAGCGCAGTTTTCGTCACCGGAGCGACGGGGACGGTCGGCTCGGCTGTCGTAACCCACTTGCTGGAGCGTGGTGAGTCAGTGGTGGCCGCAGCACTGGACGTCGCAGACGCCGAGAAAGTCCCGACCGGCGCCGAGACGCGGCTGTTCGAGTTCGGGAAGCCGGCTTCCGACCTGCGTGCCGCGCTCAACGACTGCGACCGGATGTTCCTGATGCGACCACCGGCCATCGCCAACGTGCAGCGCTACCTGTTCCCGCTGGTCGACGTGGCCTGCGAGGCAGGTGTGAGGCACATCGTCTTCCTGTCGCTACAGGGGGTCCAGGCCAACCGCAGCACCCCGCACCACGCCGTGGAGGCGTACCTGAGGCGGGTCGACGCGCCGTACACATTCCTGCGCCCCAATTTCTTCGCCCAGAACCTGTCGACCACCTACGCCAGGCGGATCCGCGAAACCGGGGAGATCTTCGTTCCGGCCGGCCGCTCCCGGACGGCGTTCATCGACGCCCGCGACATCGGCCGGGTCGCTGCTGCGGTGTTCACCTCTCCGGGGCACCTGCGCAAGGCGTACACGCTGTCGGGCGAGCAGAGCCTGTCCTACAAGCAGGTTGCGGAAATCATGACCGAGGTACTTGGCCGGCCCATCAGGTACAGCCGTCCGTCTGAGCGGGAGTACCTGGCCGCGCTGGCCGCCGAGGGCGCGCCGTCTGACTACCTGGCAGTGCAGAAGATGATCTACCGGGTGGTGCGGATGAACGTCTCGGCGTTGCCCAACCGCATGGTGCGGCGGCTGACCGGTGCGCCGGCCACCCGGTTCACCCAGTTCGTCCGCGACCACGCCGACGTGTGGACGCCGAACCCGGCGCCGGGGTAGCAGGGGCAGGGGCGAGCCGGACCTCACTCCAACCGCCGCACCCGAACCGCTGCCACATCGTCCTGACGCGGCTTGCCGTGCCCGCTGCCGGGCACCTCGACCGCAGCCGAACCGTGCGCCACCGCATACGCCAGCCGCACGTCCGGCGCCATCCCACGCTGCCAGGCCAACAGGTAGCCGGCCAACGCGGCGTCGCCGGCCCCGACCGTGCTGCGCACCTTGACCGAAGGTGCCTCGGCCTGCCAGCTGCCCTCGGCGCTGACCAGCACCGCGCCGGCACCACCGAGTGTCACCAGCACCTCTTCGACGCCGCGCTCATGCAAACGCCCCGCCCCCGCGGTAACGGCGTCCAGGTCGCCGTGGTCTACCGCGTCCTGGAGTTCGGCGGCCGGCACGCCGAGTACCTGCGCCAGTTCGTCCACGTTCGGTTTCAACAATCCGATGCCTGTCGACTCCAGCCGCTCAACCACGGCCGGCAGGGCGCGGTCCGAGGCGTCCACCGCAATCCGGCACCCGGTGACCTGCAGCGCCCGGCTGATCTGCACGTACCAGTCATCGGGCACCCCAGGCGGCAGCGAACCTGACAGCGCTACCCAGTCGGCGCGGTACTGACGGACGATGTGCACCAGCGCGTCGGTGATCATCGCCGCGTCCTCGGCGTCGAGCCCCGGGCCGGGCTCGTTGACCTTCGTGGTGGTGCCATCCGGTTCTGTGATGGTGATGTTGGTTCGTACCCGCAACCCGGCCTTCACCAGGGCGACCAGCGGCTCCACCCGGCCGGCACCCGACATCAGCCCCAGGTAGGCCGGATCGGCGAAGGCAACCACGGCCAGGACGGGCTCGTCGGCGTCCCGCAGCGCGGTGGCCACATTGATGCCCTTGCCGGACGCTTCGTCGCTGACCTGGTGGGCCCGCTGGAAGTGGCCACGCCGCAGCTCAGCGTCCAGCCGTAGGGTGCGGTCGATGCTCGGATTGGCGGTGAAGGTGATGATCACTGTCCAAGCATGCCAATCCTGACCGGCCAGCGGCACCTCAGCCGGTAACGACCTCCATCTCCTCGGCGTAGTGGCAGGACGCCGGGTGGGCCGCGGGGCCCTCACCGCGCATGATCAGCGGTGGGGGATCGGTGACACAGTTCGGCTGCGCTTTCCAGCAGCGGGTGTGGAAGCGGCAGCCGCTCGGCGGATTCGCCGGGCTCGGCACATCCCCCGACAGCATGATGCGCTGCCGCTTGGCCTGCAGCACCGGATCAGGCACCGGCGCCGCCGACATCAGCGCCTGGGTGTAAGGATGCATCGGGTGGTTGTAGATCTGGTTCTTGTCGCCCACTTCGACGATCTCGCCCAGGTACATCACCGCCACCCGGTGTGAGATGTGCCGCACCACCGCCAGGTCATGGGCGATGAAGACGTAGGCCAACCCCAGTTCGCGCTGCAGCCGCTCCAGCAGGTTCACCACCTGGGCCTGCACCGAGACGTCCAACGCCGACACCGGCTCGTCGCAGACCAGCACCTTCGGGTTCAATGCAATACCCCGCGCGATCCCGATCCGTTGGCGCTGCCCGCCGGAGAACTGGTGCGGATAACGGTTGATGTGCTCGGGGTTCAGGCCCACCTGGTCGAGCAGCTGCTTCACCCGGTCGCGTTCCCGGCCCTTCAGGTTGAGCTCGTTCTTGTGGATCAGCAGCGGCTCGGCAACGATGTCGCCGACCGTCATCCGCGGGTTCAGCGAGGTGTAGGGGTCCTGGAAGACGATCTGCACGTCGCGGCGCAGCCGGCGCATCTCCTCACCCGGTTTGACTATCCGGCCCTCCATCTCGACGGTGCCCTCGGTGGGTGCCTCCAACTGGACGAGCAGCCTGCCCAACGTCGACTTGCCGCAGCCCGACTCACCAACCACACCCAGGGTTTCGCCCTTGCGGAGCTCGAACGACACCCCGTCCACCGCCTTGACCTGGCCGACGATGCGGCGGGCGACGCCGCGGCGGATCGGGTAGTACTTCTTCAGGTTGTTGGCCTTGAGAATGACATCCTGTCTGGACCACGCGGTCCCGGTGCCCTCACTCATCGATGCTCCTCCTCGGTTCGGGAGCCAAGTCCTCTTCTTCCTGCTCGACCAGGGCGCCAACCGGTGCCAACGTCCCAGCCAGCAGCTCGTGGGTGAAGTGGCAGGCGCTGTTGCGTCCACCACCCAGCTCGATCAGCGGCGGTTCCGGGTCGACCCGGCAGATGTCACGGGCGTACTTGCAGCGCGGGTTGAACGAGCAGCCGGGCGGAATCCGGGTCAGGTTCGGCGGCAGCCCGCCGATCGCCCGCAGCTCCCCACCCGACTGGTCCAGCCGGGGAATCGAATCCAGCAGGCCCTCGGTGTACGGGTGGGCTGGCTGCGCATACAGGTCACGGGAAGCCGCCGACTCGACGATACGTCCGGCGTACATCACGTTGATCCGGTCGGCGACATCGGCCACCACGCCCAGGTCATGGGTGATCAGGATCAACGCCATGCCCGTTTCGGACTGCAGTTCCTTGAGCAGCTCCATGATCTGCGCCTGCACGGTGACGTCCAACGCCGTCGTGGGCTCGTCGGCGATCAGGATCTCCGGGTCCAGCGCGATCGACATGGCGATCATGACCCGCTGCCGCATGCCGCCGGAGAACTGGTGCGGGAAGTTGCCGGCCCGCTGTTTGGCGCCCGGGATGTTCACCCGCTCCATCAACTGGATTGCGGCGTCCTGGGCGTCCGACTTGTTCATGCCGCGGTGGATTCGGAACATCTCGGCGATCTGCCAGCCGACGGTGAACACCGGGTTCAGGGCGCTGAGTGCGTCCTGGAAGATCATCGCGATCTTGCGGCCCCGGACCTGGCGGCGCTGCTCGTCGGGCAGCTTCAGCAGATCGACTCCACGGAACAGCACCTCGCCGCCGGTCACGAATCCGGGCGGGGTGTCGAGGATGCCCATGATGGCCTGCGCGGTCACCGACTTGCCAGAACCGGACTCGCCGAGGATGGCCAACGACTCTCCCTGGTCGAGGTAGAAGCTTGCCCCGTTGATGGCGTGCGCGACGCCGTCCCTGGTGCGGAACTCGACGTTGAGGTTGCGCACGTCCAGCAGGTGGCCATGGTCGGGCGACCAGGCATCCATACCCTGCGGCTCGACGATGGTGCCGTTCCTTCTGGCCAAGATGATCACCGGCCCTTCGGATCGAATGCGTCACGAACTGCGTCACCCAACATGATGAAGGCGAGCACGGTGATCGACAAGAAGATGGACGGGAACAGCAGCATGTGGGGCGCCGAGCGCAGCAGCCCCAGACCGGACGCCTCCGAGATCGCGATGCCCCATGAGATCGTCGGCGGCTGCAGTCCGATGCCCAGGAAGGACAGGGTCGCCTCGGTGGCGATGTAGGCACCAAGGTCGATGGTCGCCACCACGATCACCGGGGTGAAGGCGTTGGGCAGCACGTGCTTGGTGATGATCTGGAACGGGGTCGCCCCCAGCGCGCGGGCCGCCTGCACATAGTCGAGCGGTTTCACCTGCAGCACCGCCGACCGCATGATTCGGGCGATCCGGGGCCAACCCAGCAGGGTCAGCACCAGTACGACCTTGCCCACGACGATCATGTAGGGGGTGCCGAGTTCGGACGGGAAGGTGGTCATGAACAGCACGCCACCCAACAGCAGCGGGATGGACCAGAAGATCTCCCCGGTGCGCGACAGCAGCGAGTCGAGCCAGCCACCGTAGAAGCCGGCCAGCAGACCGATGGTCCCGCCGATCAGGATGGTGCCGACCGTGGTCAGCACCCCGACCAGGATCGACGCCCGCGCCCCGAAGATGGTTCGCGAGTACACGTCATAGCCCTGGCCGTCGTAACCGAACCAGGCCTCGGTCGAGGGTGGCTGCCGCGCCTTGGCCAATTGGGCGAAGGTGGGGTCGGGCTGGGGAGAGAAGAAGGTGAACAGGGTGGGGGCGATGGCCATCATCAGCATGATCACGATCAGCGAGGAGGAGATCCAGAACCCCGGTCGCCGGCGTAGATCCTCCCAGGCGTCCCGGCCGAGGGAGCGGGCGTCCTCGTCCCGGGGTGCGACCTGGGTGGTGCCAGTGATCTCGATGGCGTCGGCGCGGGTGCCGGCGCGCAGGTCGTCCCCGACCAGGTCGGACTGCTGGTTGCGGAGCAGGTTCGGGTCACTCATGCGCGATCCTCGGGTCGAGAGCGCCGTACAGGAGGTCGACGATCAGGTTCATTACCAGGAAGATCAGCACCAGCAGGGTGATCGTACCGACCACCGCCGTGGCGTCCTTGGTGTTGATGGAGTGGTAGATGTAGCCGCCGATCCCGGGGATGTTGAAGATCCGCTCGGTCACGATCGCGCCGCCCATCAACGCCCCGAAGTCGGCGCCGATGAAGGTGACCACCGGAATCAGGGAGTTTCGGAAGGTGTGCACGCCGACCACCCGCCCGGCCGACATTCCCTTGGCGCGGGCGGTGCGCACGTAGTCGGCAGACAGGTTCTCGGCCAGCGAGTTGCGGGTCAGCCGAGCTACGTAGGCCATCGACAGCGAGCCGAGCACGAAACCTGGTAACAACAGCTGCTCCCAGGTGCCCTGAGTGGCCGTCACGGGGAACCAGCCCAATCGGACTCCGAAGATCATCTGGGCGACCGAGCCCAGCACGAAGGACGGGATGGAGATGATGATCAGGGTGGTCACGAAGACCAGGCTGTCCCAGAAACTTCGTCTTCGAAGCCCGGCCAGCAGGCCGGCTGCGATACCGATGACCGCCTCGAAGACGATCGCGATCGCCGCCAGCCGGATCGTCACCGGCCACCGGGTGGCCAACTGGTCGATCACCGCGTTGCCGTTGAAGCTGGTGCCCAGGTCGCCTTGCAGCACCTTGCCCATGTAACGCACGTACTGCTCGGGCAGCGACTTGTCGAGGTTGTACTCGTCGGCCAGCCGGGCCACGTACGACTCGGGGCAGGGCCGTTCGCCACATCGCCCGACCGTGGGATCACCCAGGGAGAAGACCATCCAGTAGATGAGGAAGGTCGTGCCGATGATCACGGGAATCATCTGCAGGATTCGCCTCAGGATGTATGTGCCCATGTGCCGTTACCTTAATCGTCGGGCGATGCGCGCCATTTCCGGCCCATGGCTTGGCCGGCCATCGAAAACCGATGACCGGCCAAGACCTTGGTCGTTTACTGAGTACCGAACGGTATCACTTCATCGAAATGGCGCTGAAGTCCAGCACGCCGAAGGCGTTGATGTGGACGTTCTCGACGCGGTCCGACCAGCCGACGACGGTCGACGGGTACCACATCGGTGCCGTCGGCATGTCGCGACCGAGCATGGCCTCAGCCTGCTGGTAGAGCTCGTTCGCCTGGTCGATGCTGTCGGCAGAGCCGGCCTGGCGCAGCAGGTCCTCGAACTCGGGGTTGCTGTACTTCGACCAGTTCGAGTCAGCCCCGGTGACGTAGATCGGGCCGAGGAAGTTCTCGATGGACGGGTAGTCCATCTGCCAACCGGTGCGGAACAGGCCCATGATCTCGTTGTTGTCGATCTGCTCGTTGAAGGTGGCGAAGTCGGGGGTCACCTGGGTGACGCACTCGACGCCGAGGGCGTTCTTGATCGAGTTGCAGGTGGCGTCGGCCCACGGCTTGTGGCCGCCGTCACCGTTCACCGTCAGGGTCAGGGTGCCTTCGTAGCCGCCGGACTGGTCGTACAGGGCCTTGGCCGCCTCAGGATCGTAGTTGCAGTTGTCACCGCACGCGGTGTCGGTTGCACCGTCCACCACGCTGGGGGCCCAACCATGGGCGGGCTTGTAGATGCCGTTGAAGATCTGGTCGATGATCAGCTGGCGGTCGATCGCCATCGAGATCGAGCGGCGCAGGTCGAGGTTGTCGGCAAGCTGCTCGTCGTTGGGCGAGAAGACCAGACCGGCGAAGCGGCCGGTCTCACGGACCAGGTTGCGATCCGGCAGGTCGTTGGTGAACTGCTCGTTGACCAGGAAGTCCGACGGCACGTTGTTGGTGTAGTCGAGGTTGTTGGCGACCACGTCGTTGTAGGCGGCGGCGTCGTCGGTGTAGATCCGGAAGGTCAGCGAATCGACCTGGGCGGGGAACTCACCGGCGTAGTCGGCGAACTTCACGAACTTGTACTCGGTGGTGCTCTGCGAATCGAGCGAGAACGGGCCGGCGCCGACCGGGGCGTCCTCGAACGCTGCCGGGTCGTCGAAGAATGCGTCGGGCAGTGGTGCGTAGGCGGAGTAACCCAGCCGCACCGGCAGGTTCGCCATCGGCTCGACGGTCCTGATGGTGAAGGTGTAGTCGTCAACGACCTCCAGGCCCGACATCTCGGTCTGGGTGGAACCCTCGGCGGACACCTCTTCGAAGCCCTCGAACGGGGCCATGAAGTAGGAGCCGGCCTGGCCGTTGGAGTAGGCGGCGGTGTAGTTCCAGGCGTCGACGAAGTTCTTGGCCTTCACCTCGGTGCCGTCGTGGAAGAGGTAGCCCTCCTTCAGCGTGACGGTGAAGTTGATGTTGTCCTCGGTCTCGATGGACTCGGCGATGTCCATGATCGGGTCGGCGGTCTCGGTGTCGTAGCGCACGAGCTTGGCGGTCATGGCGTCGACCATGTCGCCACCGCAGGTCTCGGAGGTGTTGCCAGGCACCAGCGGGTTCTCCGGGGTGCAGCCGCGGATCACGATGTCCGCGCCGCCCGAGCTGCCGCCACCACCGTCGGTGCCGGAGCCGCCGCCTCCACAGGCGGCAAGAACGAGGCTCATGGCTGCGGCCGAGGCCACAGTGATGACTCGAAGTTGTTTGCGCATCAGGATTCCTGTCCTTGGTTTGTTGCGGCAAGAGCCGGTCGTACCAGTTGTTGCATTATCTACAGGCACGGCCCTGTGCTGCGAAGAGAACTCGCCGCTTTGTAACCCAATCGTGTCATGCCGCCACCGCCACGCGTACACCGATGCATCGCGACGGCGTGTTGTCAATCGAGGCGAGCGAACCGGGTGACCTGGAGGACGAGCTCACCGCGCTCGTCGCTGGCGTCCAGGTCGACCTCGGCCTGGATCTGCCAGTCGTGGTTGCCCTGCGGGTCGGCGATGATCTGGCGCACCTGCCAGCGCCTGGCTCGTTCGTCGGCGATGCTGAACAGCGCCGGCGACCTGGCCTCGGCGCCGGTTGCGATGCTGTCGTGTTCGTCGTAGTAGTCGCCCAGTGCCTGGTCCCAGTCGTCGCCGCTGAGCGCGCGGGTGCCGGCGTCCTCGAGCTCGGCCAGCCCGTCCGGGTCGTCGGCGGCGGCCAGCTGCACCCGCCTGAACATGGCGTTGCGCACCAGGACGCGGAAGGCGCGGGTGTTGCCGGTCAGCGGCCGCGGCGGCGCCGAGACCTCGGCGGTGCCGCGGATCGCGTCGGCGTCCCCGCTGGCCAGCGCCTCCCACTCGTCCACCAGGCTGGAGTCGGTGGCCCGCACCAGTTCGCCGAGCCAGACGATGATGTCGTCCAGTTCATCGGTGTGGGACGCCGCCGGCACCGTCTGCCGCAGCGCCCGCCAGGCGTCCGAGAGGTAGCGCAGCAGCAGGCCCTCGCTGCGTTGCAGCTTGTAGAAGGCCACGTACTCGGTGAAGGTCATGGCCCGCTCGACCATGTCGCGCACGATCGACTTGGAGCGCAGCGGATGCTCCACCAGCCAGGGGTGCGTCCTGGCGAAGGCCGTGTGCACCTCGGCCAGCTCCTCGGCCATGGGTTGCGGCCAGCTTACCTCGGCCAGGATCTCCTTGCGCTCGGCGTAGTCGTAGCCCTCGGCCTTGAGTTCGGCGACGGTCTCGCCGCGGGCCTTGAACTGCTGAGCCACCAGGATCGCCATCGGGTCCTCCAGGGTGGCCTCGATGGTGCTCACCACGTC
>NZ_JBASCI010000132.1:0-7704 GCF_049651565.1 Brooklawnia sp. | reverse complement strand
ACCCCGAGGCGGCCGACCGGCTGCGGCTGGCGAACAAGGCCGAACTGCTGCGGATCGCCGCCCGCGACCTGGGCCATCCCGAACCCGCCGCCATCGTCCACGAGGTGGCCGAAGACCTGGCCGACCTGGCCGACGTGGTGATGGCGTCCGCACTGGCCATCGCGCGCGCCCAGGTGCCGGGCCACGAACGGGTCCGGCTGGCGGTGCTCGGCATGGGCAAGTGCGGCGCCCGGGAACTCAACTACCTGTCCGACATCGACGTGGTCTACGTCGCCGAGCCGGCCGACGGGGTGCCGGTGGACGAGGCGCTGCAGGTGGCCACCAGGCTGGTGGCCGCGTCCGCCCGGGTCTGCTCGGGGCACTCGGCGGCGGGCACCATCTGGCAGGTCGACACCGCGCTGCGCCCGGATGGCAACGCCGGCCCGCTGGTGCGCACCCTGGCGTCCCACCGTGCGTACTACCAGAAGTGGGCGAAGAACTGGGAGTTCCAGGCGATGCTGAAGGCCAGGCCGATGGCCGGTGACCTGGAGCTGGGACAGCAGTTCGTCGACATGGTGGCGCCGATGGTCTGGCAGGCCGGTGGCCAGCCGAACTTCATGTCCGAGATCCAGGCGATGCGGCAGCGGGTGATCTCGCTGATCCCGGCCAGGGACCGCGACCGCGAGATCAAGCTCGGGGCAGGCGGGTTGCGCGACGTCGAGTTCACGGTGCAGTTGCTGCAGCTGGTGCACGGCCGCATCGACGAACGGCTGCGCTTGCGGGGGACGCTGGAGTCACTGGCCGCGCTGGTCGAGCACGGCTACATCGGACGCGTCGACGGCCGCAAGCTGGACGAGGCGTACCGGTTCCTGCGGGTGCTGGAGCACCGCGAGCAGCTCTTCCGGTTGCGCCGCACCCACCTGATGCCCGACAACCCGGCGGAGCTGGGCAGGCTGGCCCGGCAGGTGGACGCCGAGGACGGGCCGGCGCTGTGGCAGCAGTGGCGCTCGGTCACCCGCAACGTGCAGCGGCTGCAGCAGCGGGTCTTCTACTCCCCACTGCTGGAAACCGTCAGCCGGTTGTCGGGCGACGAGCTGCGGCTGTCTCCGGAGGCGGCCGCCGACCGGTTGCGGGCGCTCGGCTTCAACGACCCGACCGCGGCGCTGCGCCACATCGAGGCGCTGACCACCGGCCTGAACCGCACCGCCGAGATCCAGCGGCAACTGATGCCGGCCATGCTGCGCTGGTTCAGCGAGGGCCCGAACCCCGACCTGGGGTTGCTGTCGTTCCGGCGGCTGTCCGACGAGATGGGCACCACCTCCTGGTACATGCGGGCGTTGCGGGACGAGGGGTGGCTGGCCGAGCGGCTGGCCCGGCTGCTGTCCGCCAGCCGCTACATCGGCGAGCTGCTGCGGCGCGACCCGTCGGTCATCCAGTTGCTGGGCGCCGACGAGATCGCCAGCCCTCGCACCCGCGACGACCTGACCGACGCGCTCGGGAAGGTCATCGAGCGGCACAGCGACGACACCGACCAGGCGGTCACCGCAGTCCGCGGCGTGCGGCGACGAGAACTGTTCCGGCTGGCCGCCGGGGACGTCCTCGACACCATCGACCTGGAGTCACTGGGCCGCGGACACTCCGACCTGACCGGCGCCACCGTCCAGGCCGCGCTCGACCTGGCCGTCGCCGAACTGGGGGCCGAGTTGCCGCTCGGAGTGGTGGCGATGGGACGCTGGGGTGGCCAGGAGATGGGCTACGCCTCCGACGCCGATGCCATCTTCCTGGTACCCGATGATGCCGGCCCCGACCAGCTCGCCTGGGCCGACAAGGTGGTGGCCCGGGTGCGGTCGATGCTGGGCGGGCCGGGGCCGGAACCGCCGCTGGAGGTGGACGCCGACCTGCGGCCGGACGGCCGCAACGGCCCGATGGTGCGCACGCTGGGCAGCTACCTGGCCTACTACCGCAAGTGGAGCAGCACCTGGGAGTCGCAGGCGCTGCTGCGGGCCGGCTACGGCGCCGGTGACCGGGGTCTGGTGGCCGAGTTGCTCGGTCAGCTCGACTTCCGGCGCTACCCGGCCGATGGCATCACCCCGGCCCAGGTCGTCGAGATCCGCAGGTTGAAGGGCCGGATGGAGCACGAGCGGGCCACCCGGGCGTCGTTCGGCCAGAACCTCAAGCTCGGTCCGGGCGGGCTGAGTGACGTCGAGTGGACGGTCCAGCTACTGCAGTTGCAGCACGCCGGCCGGCTGCCCGAGCTCCGGGTGCAGTCAACGCTGGACGCCCTGCGGGCGCTCCGGGTGGCCGACCTGGTGGACGCCGCAGACGCTGCCGCCCTGGAGCGGGCCTGGCGGCTGGCCAGTGAGCTGCGGAACAAGACCATGCTGGTGCGGGGCCGGGCCTCCGACCAGCTGCCTTCCGACCCGCGGGAGACCGCGTCGGTGGCGATGCTGCTCGGCTACCAGCACGGCCAGGCCTCGCAGCTGATGGAGGACTGGGCCAAGGCTGCCCGGCACGCCGCGCAGGTGGTGGGCCGACTGTTCTGGGGGGAGCACCGATGAGGCGGATCCTGTTGCTGGGCGGCGCCAGCGAGATCGGCCTGGCCATCGTCTCGCAGCTGCTCGCCTCGCAGCCGACACCGGCGGGCGTGCTGCTGGCTGGCCGCCGCACCTCGGCGCACCGGGCCGGCGCACTGCAGCAGATCCGGGACGCCGGCGCCGCCGAGGTCGAGTGGCTGGACTTCGACGCCCGGGCCGTGGAAACTCACGCCGAAGCGCTCGACCAGGCGTTCGCGCAGCGGGTGGACGTCGCGGTGGTGGCATTCGGGGTGCTGGGCGACCGGGAGACGTGGCGTGACCATGCTGCGACCATGCGGCTGGTGCAGACCAACTACGTCGGTGCGCTGAGCGTCGGCGTGCTGCTCGGGCAGCGGCTGTCGGCCCAAGGCGGCGGCCAACTCATTGTGCTGAGCTCGATGGCCGGGGAGCGGGTGCGCCGCAGCAACCTGGTGTACGGGTCGACCAAGGCCGGAATGGATGGCTTCTACCTGCAGCTCGGCGTCGAGCTGGCCGACGCCGGCGTGCAGGTGCTGGTGGTGCGCCCCGGTGTGGTGGTTGGCCGGATGACGGCCGGCCGGCGTCGCCAGCCGCTGTCCACCACGCCCGAGCAGGTGGCCCGGGTCACGGTCCGGGCGCTCAGCGCCGGGCGAGCCCTCATCCGGGTACCTGCCATCTTCACCCCGATCGCTGCGGTCTACCGCAATCTGCCCGCCTGCGTGGTGAAGCGCATTCCGGTCTAGCCAAAGTGGCCCTGTTGGGCCGCCCGTTCCGAGCTGGGAATGGTGGTGTGGCCGCCCGGTGACGCCGTTGTTCCTATGGTCTCTTGAGACCGTGATCCAGCCGGGTGGGGGAACCGCGTGGCGGGCTCTGGAGCGCATCAGGCTCTTGTGCGGCTGCTATACGGGTTGCGGCTCTCGGTTGAGGGTCGCGTAGTAGCGCTGTTCGTACTCTACTGGGGGCACGTTGCCCAGGGTGGCTGTGCAGGCGCCGGTTGTTGTACCAGTCGACTCAACCGGCGGTGGCGTACTCGACGTCGGCGATGGTTTGGTAGGGCCCTTCGTGTAAGACCGTGGTGCGCACAGACTCGGCCTTGTAGAGGGAATCGAGATCAGTTTGACGTTACGTATCGTAGAGGCTATATCGTGTATCAGCCGCTGGAGACATCTCCCCCCTGAGGCGACTGGCATCCGTCTCCTCACTGCGGGCTGCCACCCCCGGCGATAACACTCCTGCATCACTCACCTTCATAAACGGAGACCGAAATGGCAGACACAACGCGCAGCATCCTGGTGCCCGCGCCCGATATTCCGAACTCAGGCAAGGAGTCCTCCCGAGGGGTCATCGAAACCGATCCCTACATACTCGACCCCAGCAAGATCTAGCAACCACCGAAGGGCTGGCGACCCTCCATCCGCTTCCTCGGCCCGGGTATGGTCACCAGCGCAGCCGTCGTCGGATCGGGCGAGCTTCTGACCACCACCTCGCTGGGTGCGCGGGTCGGCTTCGTGCTGCTGTGGATCATCCTGGTTTCGACGCTGGTCAAGGTAGGTGTCCAAATCGAGCTTGCTCGATGGACGATCTCGACGGGCAAGCCGGCTGTCACGGGCTACAACGACGTGCCGCCGAAGCTGTTCGGCAAGAGCTGGCTGTCATACCCCGGTTTGCTCAACTTCACCCAGGGCCTCATCGGTCAGGCAGGGGTGTTGAGTGGTGGCGCCTTTGCCTTCTCCATGGCGCTGCCGGTTATCGGCGAGCCATTGTCGGCGTCATCGCTCGCGTTCTGGGTGATCATGCTGGCAGCAGCGACCATCGGGATCCACTTCTCCAATAGTTACAACGTCGTGGAGAAGATCTGCACCGTGCTCGTGGTTCTCGTCACCGCCAGCGTTGTCGCGCTGGTCGTCGGTCTGCTCTTCACACCGTTCGCCTGGACTCTTGCAGACGTGGGCCAAGGACTCACCTTCCGCATCTCGGCAGGGGTAATGGGTCTTGCCTTGGCGGCCTTCGGCTGGACCGGTGTGGGCGCTGACGAGATCACCAAGTACACCTACTGGTGCGTCGAGAAGGGTTATGCCGCCTGGACCGGCCCGAACGACGGCTCCGAAGAGTGGGCAGAGCGTGCCCGCGGCTGGATCTCGGTGATGAAGAAGGACGCCTGGCTGTCCTGGGTCGTGTACACCGTCGCTACCGTGTCCTTCTACATGCTCGGCGCCTCGGTGCTTCATCCACAGGGTCTCCAACCGGCCGGGACCGAGGTCATCAACACGCTTTCCAGGATGTTCACCGACACCCTCGGCGAGTGGGCGCGCATCTTCTTCCTCATCGGCGCAGGCGTCACCCTGTTCAAGACGATCCTCGCCAACACCCCGGGATTCGCCCGGCAAATGACCAACACCCTCGCCGTGTTCGGTGCTTTCCAATGGCAGGACCAGAAGGCCCGCGACCGGTGGCTGCGAATCTTCATGGTCGGGTTGCCCATCGTCTGGGGCGCCTTCGCCCTGGTCATCGCCGCTCCGCTGACCATGGTCGTTATCGCCGGCATCATCAACGCGTTCTGGCTGATGGCCATCGTCGTGGCTGTTGTCTGGTTGGGACGTGAGCAGACCGACCCACGTATCCGTGATGGCGGATTGGTCAACATCTACTTCGCCGTCTCGGCCATCGCCATTTTCGCGGTCGGTGTGATCACTTTGATCGACCAGTTCTCCTGAGCCGACTCGATGCGGGTTCACTGACAGGTGTCGCTCCAGCGCCCACGGTCTGCAGACCGTGGGCGCATTGGAGTGCCGCGTACCGGATGCGGATTCCGCGGTTACCGGTGGTCAGAAGAGGCTGGCGTCCAAGGCGATGTACTTGGTGTTCAGGTACTCGTTGATTCCCTCGAAGCCGCCCTCCCGGCCGATCCCGGACGCCTTGATGCCGCCGAACGGGGCCGCCGCGTTGGATACCAGCCCGCGGTTGAGCCCGACCATCCCGGTCTCCAGCGCCTCGGCGACCCGGATCGCCCGGTTCAGGTCGTTGGTGAAGACGAAGGCGGTCAGCCCGAACTCGGTGTTGTTGGCCAGCCGGATCGCCTCGGCCTCGGTGGCGAACGTGCTGACTGCCGCCACCGGTCCGAAGATCTCCTCCCGGCTGATCCGGGCCGCCACCGGCACGCCGGTCACCAGCGTCGGCTCGTAGAAGAACCCGTCGCCCGGACGCGCCGCGCCACCGACCCGCAGCTCAGCGCCGCACGCCACGGCGTCCTGCACCAGGGCATCGACGTGCCGGCGTTGCTTGTCGGAGATGACCGGACCGACGGTCGCCGCCGGGTCGAATCCGTCCGCCGCCACCGCCGACCGCATCCGCTCGGCAAGCGCCGCGTTGAACCGCTCGGCGATGTCCTGCTGCACCAGGATCCGGTTCGCCGCGACGCACGATTCACCACCGTTGCGGAACTTCGCCACCATGGCGCCCTCGATCGCCTGGTCGAGGTCGGCGTCGTCGAAGACGATGAACGGGGCGTTGCCGCCCAGCTCCATCGAGGTGCGCACCACGTTGCGGGCGGCACCCTTGAGCAGGGTGCTGCCGACCCCGGTCGACCCGGTGAACGACAGCTTGCGCAGCCGCGGGTCGGCCAGCAGCGCATCCGACATCTGGCTGGAGTGGCTGGTCGGCAGGATGTTCAGCACCCCGGCCGGGACGCCCGCCTCGACGAAGACGGCACCCATCAGCAGGCAGGTCAGCGGGGTCTCGTGGGCGGGCTTGACGATCATGGTGCAACCGGCGGCGATGGCCGGGGCCACCTTGCGGGTGATCATGCCGAGCGGGAAGTTCCACGGCGTGATCAGCAGGCACGGGCCGACCGGTTGCCGCATGGTGATGATCCGGCTGTCGCCCTGGGGTGCCACCCGGTACTCGCCGTGGATGCGGGTGGTCTCCTCGGCGAACCAGCGCAGGTAGTCGGCTGCGTACTGCACCTCACCGCGTGATTCGGCCAGCGGTTTGCCCATTTCGAAGGTGATCAGGGCCGCGAACTGTTCGATGCGGTCGAGCATCAGCTGGTAGGCCCGCCACAGGATGTCGGAGCGGTGCCGGGGGCTGGTCGCGGCCCACTGCCCGCCGACCCGGTCGCAGGCATCGAGGGCCGCCGTGGCATCGGCGACCGATGCGTCGGCGACCTCGGCGATGGTTGCGCCGGTGGCCGGGTTCAGCACACCGAACCGGTCGTCCCGGGGCTGCCACTGGCCGTCCAGCAGCAGGTCGAGCGGGACGCCGGCCAGCGCATCGGTCCAGGGCTCGGCCACCTCAGACCTCCTTCGGTGTGTAGAAGGGGTTGCGCGGTGCGGCGGCCGCCAGGTCGACCTGCCCCCAGCTGGGCAACCCGCGCTGGGCGGCGACGATCGCCTGGTGGGCGGCGTCCCGCTGGTTCCGGTAGACCTCATCCAGGTCGTCGCAGGACGGGTTGACCCAGATCGCGGCCACCACCACCCAATCGTCCGGCGCTTCGGCGGGCAGCGCACCCTCGACCACTGCCCGGTGGACGCCCACCGCCACACCGGCCTGGGCGGCACCCCAGGTGGCGTTGCCGTGCAGTTCGCCGTCGATCACCGCCTTGTTCACGAACAGGGTCAAGGGCTTGATCGGCACCCCCGGCTGCACCACGACCATGAAGGGTTCGTGGCCGACCGAGGGGCTGGCCAGGGAGTTCGCGAACGCCTGTCCGGCCGGGCCGTCCTTCGGGCCGATGACGACGTTGGTGTGGGCGGCGTTGACGCCCTCGCCGATGAATGACTCACCAATCCTGATCACTGCAATTCTCACCTCTCAAAATCGTTGATGCGGGGTTCAGGCGTCCAGCGCGAAGTCGATGACGCTGCGGGCCGCATTGCTCGGCTTGCCGAAGACCGTGTTGATCTCGGCCAGCGGGACGACCGACCCGACCAGTTCGTCCAGCTTGAGGCGCCCCGACCGGTACAGGTCGATCACCAGCGGGAAGTCCCGCAGCGGCACCGCACCGCCGTAGAAGCTGCCGGTGATGATCTTCTCCTCACGCGGCAGCCGGGCGGCGGGCAGCGCCACCACCGCGTCCGCGGGTGGAACCCCGACATAGACGACCCGACCCGCCGGCCGGGCGGCGGCATACGCGGCCGCCATCACATCGGCGTTCCCGGTCGCCTCGATGACCACG
>NZ_JBASCI010000131.1:0-17226 GCF_049651565.1 Brooklawnia sp. | reverse complement strand
CCGTGGGGCGCTCTGCGTCGGGCACGTCGCCCTGGCCGAACGCGTCCCTCCGTCGGGCGCGTCCCGCTGGTCGGGGGCGTCCCCCTGGTCGGGCGCGTCCCGCTGGTCGGGGGCGGCCCTCTGATCGGGCGCTGGGTGAGCATTATCCGTACTGGGGGCGGGATAGTGCACGCTCTTGGCCCCGAACCCGGGCAGTTTCCGGCCTCTGGGCCGGAACATGCTCGAGGGGGACGCCGCATCTGGGGCGTCGGGCGTGGGGGATGCCAGGTCTGGGCGGCCGAGGGGTCCCGGCCCGAGTTACGGCCTGCGGGCGCGGGGGACGCACGTGGCCTGGGCCACGCCGCTGATCACCCCGTTGGTGCTGGGTGAGCACTAGCCGTACTGGGGGCCGGATGGTGCACGCGTTTGGCCCCGAATGCGGGCAGTTTCCGGCCTCTGGGCCGGAACGTGCTCAAGGAGGACGCCGTGTGTGGGCGACGGCCGAGAGAAGGGGACGCCGCATCTGGGGCGACGGCCGAGGGGTCCCGGCCTGAGCTACGGCCTGCGAACGCCGGGGACGCGGCGTCCTAGTCATGCCGTTGATCAGCCGGCGGGTGTGAGCACTGTCCGTACTGGGGGCCGGATAGTGCACGCGTTTGGCCCTGAATGCGGGCAGTTTCCGGCCTCTGGGCCGGAGCGTGCTCGAGGGGGACGCCGTGTCTGGGGCGACGGCCAAGCGAGGGGGACGCCGCGTCTGGGGCGACGGCCGAGGGCGGGATCGGGCTTGTCGAGGGTGGCCAGTTGCGTCTGGGCGACGGTCGAGAGGACGCCGCGCCTGAACGACAGCTGACCCGCCGGGCCGAACGACGGGCCGAGAGCACCCGGGTCCGAGCGACGAGCAGGGGGTCCGAACGACGGCACAGGACGCGCACCCCCTCGGCGCCTCAGCCCAGAACCGCCGCCGCAACCCGGGCGGCCACGTCGCTCACCAGCACCTGGCCCTCCTCGTGGGACGGATTGCCCGAGCTGAGCACCGCCATCGAGTAGGACGCCGTCGGCGAGGCCACGTGTCCGATCGAGTTGTGGGTCCAGGTCACCTCGCAGAACTCGGCCCAGTCGTCGCAGGGCAGCGGATCGTCCAGCCAGCCGTTCTTCAGCATCACCTCGGCGTCCTCGGGGGCGCCCGCGCTGATCCCCCAGAACTGTTCGGGATCGACCCGGTGCATCAGGTCGAGGATGAAGTCGCTGTCGGCCCGGTTCAGCAGGGTGCCATCCACCAGGTGCCGAATCAGCCGGAGCTGGTCGCCGACCGTGACCTCCGACATGCCCCAGTCGTCGTCCTCGTAACTGGGGGTGGTCGCAGACATGCCGGCGGCGGCGAAGAACTCGGCCACCCCCTCGGCGCCACCGATCGACTCCCAGAGCTGCTGCTGGGCGTCGTTGTCCGAGACCGTGATGGCCAACTCGGCCAGCCAGCGCTCATCCTCGGTGACCTCGAGGCCCTGGGTCTCGGCCTGCCAGAACAGGGCGGTCACCGTGGAGACCTTGATGATGCTGGCCGCCTCGAAGACCGCTGAGCCGTTCCGTTCGCAACCGACTCCAGTCTGGTCGTCGTGAACGGCGAATGCGACGGTGCCGGCGGTGGCCTGGATCAGCGTCTGGTCGGTCATGATCCGTTCGGCCAGTTCATGCGCGCCGGGGGTGTCCGGGAACTCGCAGCTGATCACCGCGGGCCGCTGCTGCTCGCGGGCCGATTCGGCCGGCTCGGCAGCGGTGGTCGCGGTTGCGACAGTGCCGGGTGCGGTGGCATCCGGGGCCGCGGCATGGCAGGAGGCCAGCAACAACAGCACCGCCACACAGCCGGTCACAACGCGTTTCACCATTGCCACCGCACTCCAGGCGAGGGACCTGCTGTTCGATCGGCGACCTGTGCAAGCTGTCATCGGTTTGTCAGGCACCGGTCAGTGGGAGGCAGAACCGCAGCTCGGGCAACCCGAACGGGGCGTGCGGTTCGGTGTCGGCCGGTCGCCAACCCCAGTGCCGGTAGATCTCGATCGCCGGCTGGTGCACCGCCAGCACCCACAGGTTCGCCCGCCGGCAACCCTGTTCGCGAAGCACGGCCAGGGCGGCCGCCATCAGCGCGCGGCCCACCCCGCGACCCTGCGCCTCCGGGTGAACGTACAGCCTGGCCAGCCAGCCCTCACCGTCGACGACCCGGGCCGCCACGGTGCCGACGGGACGGCCATGGAGCCGGGCCAGCAGCACTGTCGCCCCGGCGTCCAGTAGCGTCCGCCACTCATCGCGCAGGGTCTCGTCGCTTGGGAAGGGGGTGTCGAAGTAACCGGCGTACGCCTCCGCGATCGCCTCCCGATGTGGCTCGACCAGCACCTCGGGGTCGGTGCAGCGCTCGATCGTCAGCGACATCGGAGTCCGTACCGCGGGGTCAGGACGCCGCTCAAGGACGATGGCCCTCGGCTTCCCCGGCGTCGGTCGGGGTGATCTCGACCTTCGGCGGGTGCAGGATCGCCCGGGCCACATTGTGGTAGCCGAAGCCGTCGAGCAGCTTGGCGGCCTCGGTGTCGCTGAGGTTGTACGCGTGCGCCAGCATCCGCACCTGCTCGGTGTAGAACGCGTGCAGCTTTGATACACCGTTCAGGAACTGGAGCGGATCAGCCATCTTGCACCTTTCGCCGACCAGGAAGACCAGACCTTCAACTTTATGCCCAACCCGTGCCCAGACCAATCCGGCAGTTCGTGGCGGGCCGCGCGACATAAGGTTGTGGCCATGCCGAACGAGCACCCCTTCGCGGGGAAGTGGAACCACAACTCCCGGCACTACCCGACCATCGGCGACCTGGTTGACGGCTGCCGTGTGGTGCTGGACGTCGGCTGCGGCGACGGTACCCTGGCCCACTACCTCGCCAGGCGCGGGCATCAGGTGATCGGCATCGACCTCGACCCGGCACTGCTGCCCCCCGACAGCGAGGACGTCCACTTCATGATGGGGGACGCGACCGGGCTGCAGTTCGCCGACGACTCCTTCGACGCGGTGGTCAGTGTGATGTTGCTGCACCAGACCCGGCTCGAACTGGCCCTGGTCGAGATGCGTCGCGTCCTCAAGCCCGGCGGCCTGCTGGTCAACCTCGGAATAGCCCGCGACAAGGGCGTCGGCGACCTGGGCCGGACCGTACTGGACACCATCGCCGAACCGTTCAGCCGCCGCGGCACGACCTCCTGGCAGCCCGGCACCACCCAGTTGCCGGCCCGGCTGGGCTGGCAGGAGACCCACGAGGCGATCGACCGGATGTTGCCCGGGGTTGAGTTCCGGCGCGTCCCGGGCTGGCGCTACCTGGCCACCTGGCGGCGACCGGTCTGAGCGGCGAGCGCACCAGTGACCCCGAGTCGATCACGACGGCGCGCATCGTTAAGCTGAAGCCCATGCAGATAGGCATTCCACGTGAATCCCTGCCCGGTGAGAACCGTGTCGCTGCCACACCAACGTCGGTGCAGCAGCTGATCAAACTGGGCTACTCCATAGTCGTCGAACACGACGCCGGCGCGCGAGCGTCCCTTCCGGATGAGGCCTACGAGGCGGCCGGTGCGCGGATCGGGAAGACCGCCGAGGTCTGGGGTTCGGACGTGGTGCTGGCGGTGAACGAACCCAGCGTGGACGAACTGGAAGCCATGCGGCCCGGCGCGACCCTGATCACCTTCCTGCACCCCCGGCAGAACGAGGCGCTGCTCCAGGCGCTGCAGAAGCGGCGCGTGACCGCGTTGTCGATGGACATGGTGCCGCGGATCTCCCGCGCCCAGTCGATGGACGCGCTGAGTTCGATGGCCAACATCTCCGGGTACCGGGCGATCGTCGAGGCGTCCTACGACTTCGGACGCACCTTCGGCGGCCAGGTGACCGCGGCCGGCAAGGTCGCCCCGGCCAAGGTCTTTGTCATCGGCACCGGCGTGGCCGGGCTGGCGGCGCTCGGCGCGGCGAACTCGCGCGGCGCCGAAGTCTACGCCACCGACGTCCGCCCCGAAACCGCGGAGCAGGTGGAGTCGATGGGCGCCACCTTCCTCAAGGTGCGGGCCGGGAAGGACGACCAGGGCGTCTCCACCGACGGTTACGCCAAGGAGACCTCCGACGACTACAACGTGCGGGCCGCCGAGCTGTACATGGAGCAGGCCCGCAAGGTCGACATCATCGTCACCACCGCAGCGATTCCGGGACGCCCGTCACCCAAGCTGATCACCGCCGAGATGGTCGAGGCGATGCGCCCGGGTTCGGTGATCGTCGACCTCGCGGCGCTGGGCGGCGGCAACTGCGAGCTCACCCGACCGGGCGAGAAGTACGTCACCGACAACGGCGTAACCATCATCGGCTACACCGACCTGCCCAGTCGGCTGCCCGGGGTGGCAAGCCAGCTCTACGCCACCAATCTGGTCAACCTGCTCAAGCTGGCCACTCCGAACTCCGACGGCCAGCTGGTGGTCGACTTCGACGACGAGGTCCTGCGCAGCATGACCGTCACCCGCGACGGTGAGATCACCTTCCCACCGCCGCCGATCCAGGTTTCGGCGGCCCCGGTGGCCAAGCCCGACAAGGAGGAGCTGCCGCGCGGGGCCGAGGAGGTCAAGGCGCCGCGGCCCTGGTTCGTGACCTTTGGCATCGTCGGGGTGCTGGCGGTTGCAGCGATCGCGCTGCTCACCTTCGCCCCGTCGTCGTTCGTCTCGCTGTTCGGGGTGTTCGCGCTGGCCCTGGTCGTCGGCTACTACGTGGTGTGGAACGTCACCGCGGCGCTGCACACGCCGCTGATGAGTGTCACCAACGCGGTCTCCGGCATCATCCTGGTGGGTGCGATCACCCAGCTCGGCAACGAGAACTGGGCGATCAAGATCATCGCCACGGTTGCGGTGCTGATCGCCAGCATCAACGTCTTCGGCGGCTTCACCGTCACCCAGCGCATGCTCAAGATGTTCCGGAAAGGCTGATCACCTCATGCTTGCCAACTTCGTACAGTCGACCTATATCGTCGCCGGACTGCTGTTCATCTTCGCGTTGGCGGGTCTGTCCAGGTTCGAGACCTCCAAGCGCGGCAACGCCTTCGGCATGCTCGGGATGGCGCTGGCCGTGATCGCCACCATCGTGGCGGTCTGGGCGCCGGCGTCCTGGCACGGGCCGGACTGGGCGGTCCGGATGCCCAGTTTCATCGGAGAGGCCGGCATCGCGTCGGTGGTGCTGCTGGTGGCCGCGATGGCCGTTGGTGCCGTGATCGGCACCATCAAGGCGGTCCGGGTCGAGATGACCGGCATGCCGCAGCTGATCGCCCAGCTGCACAGCTTCGTCGGCCTGGCCGCGGTGCTGATCGGCTTCAACGTCTTCATCGAGATCGACGGGGCGCTGCGGGCCGGCGAACCGCAGACCGATCTGGCCTTCCACCTGGCGGAGGTCTGGATCGGCGTCTTCATCGGCGCGGTCACCTTCACCGGTTCGATCGTGGCGTGGGGCAAGCTGGCCGAGAAGATCCCGTCCAAACCGCTCACCCTGCCCGCCCGCAACCTGCTCAACCTGGTCACCCTGATCGGCATCATCGCTTGTGGGGTCTGGTTCCAGAACTCCCAGTCGTGGGCTGCGCTGATCATCCTGACGATCCTCAGCTTCTTCCTCGGCTTCCACCTGGTGGCCGCCATCGGCGGCGCCGACATGCCGGTGGTCATCTCGATGCTGAACTCCTACTCCGGCTTCGCGGCCGCATTCAGCGGTTTCGCGCTGGGCATGAACGTGTTGATCATCACCGGCGCGCTGGTGGGCGCGTCGGGCGCCATCCTCAGCTACATCATGTGCAAGGCGATGAACCGCTCGTTCATCTCGGTGATCCTGGGCGGCTTCGGCGCCGAGACCACCACGGCGGCCGCCGGTGAGCAGGGCGAGATCCAGGAGGTCACTGCCGACGAGCTCGGTTCGTGGCTGATGGACGCCCAGTCGGTGATGATCACCCCCGGCTACGGCATGGCGGTGGCGCAGGCCCAGTACCCGGTGGCAGAGCTGACCAAGCGGCTCACCGACGCCGGGGTCAAGGTGCGGTTCGCCATCCACCCCGTCGCCGGACGCCTGCCCGGCCACATGAACGTCCTGCTCGCCGAGGCCCGCGTCCCCTACGACATCGTCTACGAGATGGACGAGGTCAACGACGAGTTCGACGAGACCGACGTCGTGCTGGTCATCGGCGCCAACGACACCGTCAACCCGACCGCCATGCAGCCGGGCACCCCGATCTCGGGGATGCCGGTGCTGCACGTCTGGGAGGCAAAGAAGGTCGTCGTGTTCAAGCGATCGATGAAGCCGGGCTACGCAGGGGTGGAGAACCCGCTGTTCTTCCACGACAACAGCTACATGCTGTTCGGTGACGCGAAGGCCTCGGTGGACGCCATCAACGCCGCGCTGCCGGCCGCGGATTCCCGGCTGGCGATCACGTCCTGACGGCGGGCAGGTTCACTGCGCCGGGCCGAGCAGCCGGGTGGAGTCGTCCTCGGTCGCGCCGGCGAGCCGGGCGAGCAACTTGCGATGCCAACGCTCCGGCAGCCCGGGGGTGTCGACGAGCCGGCGGGCACCGTCGAGGTCGTGCTTGTCGACGTTCACGATGCGGGCGATCTCGGCCATGGTCGGGGCGCCGACCGGACGCTCCAGCAGCTCGACCGCGTCCCCCTTGGTCACCAGGCCGGGCGCCAGCACCCGGACGTACCAGCCCGACCAACCGGTGCGCTGCACCCGCACCACCAGGTCGGCCACGCCCCAGCGGCTGGCCAGCTTGTAGCAGGGGCTGCGCGGCTGGCTGACCTGGACGACCGCCCCGCCGAGCCGCCACGTCTCGCCCAGCACGACCGTGGTCTCGTCCGGTCCAGGCCGACCGGCCACCCCGGCCAGAGTGATGTTCTCGAAGAACGCACCGAACGGCAGGTCCAGGCCCTCGTCGAGGCGCCAGCGCGGGTAGTGGTGGCCGGCGTAGACCAGCAGCGCCTTGTCCGGCCCACCATGATTCCTGCGGTCGGCCTGTTCATCGCCGGCCAGGCCGAGCGTGTCCAGCCAGACCGGCTCGGCCACCTCGTCCTTGACCGCAGCGCTGGGAACCGCCCGCCCGGCCCACTGGTGGGTGCGGACGCGGCCAGTCCGCACGGCTGCGACGGTGGCGACCCGGGTCACCTCGAGCGTCCAGACGGGTGCTCAGGCAGCAGGACCTCGTCGGCCCAACTGCGCACCAGCCAGCCCGAAGCCGGTTCACCCTCCAGGATGATCACGTCGGTGTTGGCCAGCTCGCGGGTGTTCGGCACCTCGATGTTGTTGGCCCGCTGCGGCACCCAGACCCGCATCGCTGCGCCGTGGGAGACCGCGGCCGCCGCCTGGTGGGCCTGCGCGATCCGGGCGATCGCGGCGTCGAACCGGGCGAAGAAGTTGTGGGCGTCCTCGCTGCGCTCCAACCTGAAGTGCGGTTCCTCCGCCCAGCGGACCAGTGCGGACACGTAGATGCTCCAGTCGGTGTTGCGTTCCTGCACCCCGGCGGGGATCTCACGCAGCCCGGGCAGCTGGTGCACCGGCCGCCCCAGTCGGTCGGCCAGCGGTTGGGCGGTCTGCACGGCGCGGGTCAGGTCGGAGGCGTAGACCGCCTCGATCGGTTCTCCGGCCAGCCGATCGGCGAGCGTCTCGGCCTGGGCCAACCCGGTCTCGTCCAGCGGCGCACCCGGGTGCACAGTGTCCAGCACGTGGTTCACGTTGGATTCGGTCTGGCCATGCCTGATCAGGTACAAACGCACGCGCCCAAGCCTAGCCAGCGCCTCCAGCTCAGCCGTGGGACGGTTCGGAACGGGGACGGCGTCCGGACAGGGGACAGCCCAGCGCCCCACCCCCGGGTAAACGCTGGGCCGTCGAACCCATGCCTGTCGACCGCGGTCACTTCACCGCGCCCGCGGTCAGTCCACGGACGAAGTACCGCTGCAGCAGCAGGAAGACCACGACCGGGATGACCATCGAGATGAAGGCACCGGCGCTCAGCAGGTACCAGGCCGACCCCCGGCTGCCGGTCAGCTGCGAGATGTAGACCGTCAGCGGGGCGGCTGCCGGGCTGCCACCCAGGAAGACCATCGACACCAGCAGGTCGTTCCATGTCCACAGGAACTGGAAGATGCCGTACGAGGCGATCGCCGGAGTGGCCAGCGGCAGAATGATCCGCAGGAAGATCTGCACCGGGCTGGCACCATCGATGGTCGCCGCCTCGATCAGCGCCGGCGGTTGGTCGCGGATCGAGTTGAACATCATCCACACCGCCAACGGCAGCCCGAAGGCGGTGTGCGAGATCCACACCGTCCAGTAGGTGCCGTCGATGCCGAGCGCCCCGTACATCTGCATCAGCGGCACCAGGGCCACCTGCAGCGGCACCACCTGCAGCGCGAAGACCACGATGAACAGCCAGTCCCGGCCCGGGAACCGCAGCCACGCGAAACCGTACGCGGCCAGCGACGCCAGGGTGAGCGGGATCAGGGTGCTCGGGATGGTGATCACCAGCGAGTTGATGAAGTAGTCGAGCATGGACGCCGAGCCGCTGCCGGACAGCGCCTGGGCGTAGTTGTCGAGCGTGAACTCGGGGTTGCTGAATATCGTCCACCAGCCGCTGCGGGTGATGTCGGCCTGGGTGCGGAACGAGGTGATCAGCAGACCGACCGTCGGCACCGTCCACACGGTGGCGATCACGATGGCGACCACGGTGGCCCATGGTGAGCTGACGGCGCGAGTCGCGTCGAGCTTCTTGCGGCGACGCCGGGGTGAGGTCTCGGCCTCGACCTGTTCGACCAACCCGACGGGGACGACTGGAGCACTACTCATCACGACACCTGCCTCAACTGCCGGACGTTGTAGAAGATGATCGGCGAGACCAGCACGAACAGCAGCACCGCCAGCGCCGATCCCAGCCCCGGCTGGTTCTGGGTGAAGCTGGAGGAGTAGAAGTCGTTGGCCACCACCGAGGTGCGGAAGTTACCGCCGGTCATCGTCCGGACGATGTCGAAGACCTTCAGGGCGGCGATGGCGATGGTGGTCAGCACCATGATCAGCGAGGCCCGGATGCTCGGCAGGGTCACGAACCGGAACAGCGACCAGCCCGTGGCCCCGTCGATCTTGGCCGCCTCGATGATGTCCTCGGGAATCGCCTTGATCGCCGCCGACAGCACGGTCATCGCGAAGCCGGCCTGGATCCAGATCATCACCACGATCAGGAACAGGTTGTTCCACGGGAACTCGATCAGGAACTGCTGGGTGTCCAGACCGAAGGTCTTCAGGAACTGGTTCAGCAAGCCGATCTGCGGCGCCTGGGTGGGCCGGTACTCGTAGACGAACTTCCAGATCACCGAGGCGCCGACCATCGAGATCGCCATCGGCATGAAGATCAGCGTCTTGGCGACCGATTCAATCGGGGTGCGGTCAACGATGATGGCGTACAGCAGACCGATTCCGATCGCCAGCACCGGCACCAGCAACACCCACACGGCGGTGTTGATGATCGACTGTCGCAGATCGTCCCGGGTGAAGATCGAGGCATAGTTCACCAACGAGAAGGCGCCGCTGCCCGAGGCGCCGCGAACCGACTGGACGATGGTCAGGATGGTGGGCCAGATCAACCCGACGGCCACCAGAACCAGGGTCGGGCCGACGAAGAAGATCGCGCGTACCGTGTCGCCGTGCTTGCCGCGGGCCCTGCTCGCCGCGAACAACAGCAGCGCGATCAGTGCGGCAAGGACCGCCAGGGCCAGCAGCATCTGGCCGAACTTCCAAGCCACCGATGAACCTCCTTTGTGGATCTGGCACCCGAAACGCTCAAGTTGCGGGCAGGTCTGCGAACCCACCCGCAACCTGAGCAGTCAGGTGCATCTGCGTGCTGGACGAATCAGCTCACCGGGGCCAGGAGTCCTCGACCTGGGTGGTGACCTCCTGTGCGGTCCGGCCGTCGGTGGTCCAGTCGACCATCGCCGTCCAGAAGGTTCCGGCGCCAACCGCGCTCGGCATCAGGTCGGAGCCGTCGAAGCGGAAGACCGTCAGCTCGTCCTGCAGCATCTCGACCGACAGCCTGTCGACCTCGTTCACCAGCAGTTCGGGGTCCAGCCCCTTGTTCGCGCTCACCGCACCACCGGTGGTGGTGGCCTTCGCGCGCTCGTTGGCCCAGTCGTCGCTCGACAGGTAGGTCTGGAAGGCCTGCACCTCGGGACGATCCGCGAACGCCAGCGCGAAGTCGCCGCCGCCGATCACCGGCTTGGCCTGTGCCGGGTCGACTGCCGGCAGGTAGAAGGCCCACACGTCGCCATCAGGTCCGACGTTGGTGCCTTCCGGCCACATGCTGCCGTAGAAGGACGCCTGGCGGTGCATGTAGCAGGTGCCGTCCAGGATGGGCAGCCCGGCGTCCACGAACGCGGTGGTCGAGATGGTGCGGGAATCGCCCAGGCCACCGTTGACGTAGTCGTTGTTCAGCAGGATCTGGCCGGCGGTGTCGAAGGCCTCGATGACGACGGGGTCGTTGAACGGGATCTCGTGGGTAGTCCACTTGTCGTACGTTTCGCCGTCGGAGGTGCGCAGCAGCACGTCCTCGATCCAGTCGGTGCCGACCCATCCGGTGGACGCGCCGTCGCCGAAGCCGACGCACCACGGCTTGGTCAGGCCGTCATCGTGGGCGGCGGCGATCTCGGCGGTCAGCGACATCATCTCGTCCCAGGTCTCGGGCACCTGGTAGCCGCCGTCGGAGAATGCCTGCGGGGAGTACCAGACCAGCGACTTGACCGAGGCGCCCAGCGGGGCGGCGTAGAAGGTGCCGTCGACGGTGCCGTAGGCCTTCCAGTCCTCGCCGAAGAACTCGTCGACGTTGGCCTCCACATCGGCTGGGGCGGGGACGGGCTCGCCGGTCGCGACCAGGGTCTGGACGAGACCCGGCTGCGGGACGAACGCGATGTCGGGGGCGTTGCCGCCCTGTACGCGAACCGAGATCTGCTCGGAGAACGCCTTGTCGCCCTCGTACACGATGGTGGCGCCGGTGCATTCCTCGAACGCCCGGAACGACTCGGTGTAGGGGTCGGCCTCGGGGGAGACGATGGCGGTGTAAACCGTCACCTCGGTACCCGCCAGGTCGCCGTACGCCTCATAGGCGGTGCAGTCGACTTCCTCACCCGGGGATTGCGCGCCGCCACTGTCACCGTTGGATCCACATGCCGCCAGAGCCAGCAGCAGGGCAGCTCCCACTGCAACCGGCTTGGTCAGTTTGCGTGACATCAATGTCTCCTTTGCCACAGATCGGTTATGGGTAGGTGTTGCCTCTCATCCTCGTCCTGAAACCCGTTGTCTGCTCGGAAACTGGTTCACGATTTGATAACTATTGGCTCGCCGGCTGCGGGTGTGCGAGGGGCCGGGACGGCGCCCCGCGCGGTTGCCGGGCGGGCAGTCGCCCGGGCGCATGCGGGCCGCGGCAGGGCCGGGCACTTTCCGAACCGGGCGGCGGATAATGCACGCCAGGAGCCTCGTTCGCGAGCAGTTTCCGGGCGAGGGGACGGATAGAGCACGACCGATGTCCCGGGAGCCCCTCCCGGTGAGCAGTTTCCGAGCCCGGCGCCGGATAGTGCACGCGCGATGTCCCGGGAGCCCCTCCCGGTGAGCAGTTTCCGAGCCCGGCGCCGGATAGTACACGCCAGGAGCCGCTCTCGCGGGCATTCTTGCGAATCGGGGACGGATAGTGTCCGGCAACCCGGCGGATCAGTCGGTCCGCCGGGTCAGCGCAACGGATGGCCGCTCAGCGGTCCTCGTGCATCAGCGTCACCAGGTCCTCAGCCAACTCCGAGGTCATGATGTCGTCTACCGGACGCGGCAGCGCGAACCTCCAGTTCGGGTAGCTGTCAACGGTGCCGGGCATGTTCGGACGCTCCCGCACCATGGCGACGTCGTCGATGTTCACCACGACCATCAAGGAATCCGCGTCCGACAACAGGCGGTACCGCGACAGCACGGCCGCCTTGACGTCGGTCTCGCTGATCATGCTGAGCGGCCGCTCCGGATCGATGTGCGCCATCTCGGCCATCAGCCGGCGGGTCCGCTCGATGTGCGCCCAGTCGGCGTTCTTGCCGATCCGCTTCAGGTCGGCCACGTCGCTGCCGGTCAGCAGCCCGGCGACCGTCACCTGGTCGTGGGTCGAGCTGGTGCCCACGCCCAGCACCGGGAACTCACTGATCGGCGTCCGCATGCCCGACCGGTTGCCCAACATCCCGATGGCCGCCATGGTTTCGCGCACCCCCTCGGCCACGGTGCCCATGTCCTCGCCGACGATCCAGGCGTTGACGCGCATCGCCTCAAGCCGCAGGATCGCCAGCAGCGCGTCGACGGGGTAGTAGACGTAGACACCGTCGGCGGCGCTGGCGTCCACCGGCACCCAGTACAGCCGCCACAGCTGCATCACGTGGTCCATCCGCAGGCTGCCGGCGTAGCGCAGCGCCGAGTGCACCATCTCGATGAACGGAGCGAAGTCGGCCTGCACCAGGGCTCGGGGGTTGAACGGCGGCAGGCCCCAGCGCTGGCCCTCGGTGTTGTGGGAGTCCGGCGGCGCGCCGATCTCGAAGGAGAAGTCGAGCATGTCCTGGAACGCCCACGCGTCGGCGCTGCCGGCGTCGAAACCGACCGCCAGGTCGGCGATCACGTCCACCCCCGACCCGGCGTGGCAGGCGTCGCGGTACTGCACGCTGGCCACGTACTGCACCCAGATGTGGAAGCGGATCCGGTCCCGGTGCTCCTCGGCGAACTTGCGGGCCCCTGGCGAGTCGGGACGCCGCAGTTCCTCCGGCCAGCGCCGCCAGTCGGCGTGCTGCTGGTCCTCGGCGATGGCCGACCAGACCGCGAACCGCTGCAACTGCAGGCCCTGTTCGGTCTCCCAGGCACGGAACTCGACGTTGGGCTCGTCCTTGATGACCGCCCAGATGCGCTGCAGCGCCTCGTTCTTCAGCGCCCAGACCCGGTCACGGTCGATCATCCGCCCGTCGTTCAGGGCGCGGCCGGCGGCGTCCAGGTCGGTCAGATCGACCCGCTCGGCACCGTAGACCGCGCCCGGGGCGATGTGCAGCATGTTCAGGAACAACCGGCTCGCCGGGGAGTACGGGGAGGGCTGCGGATTCGGCAGTGGTGCGATTGCGTGCACCGGCGACACCTGCACACAGGTGGCGCCCTGGCTTGCGGCGATGCGACAGATCAGGGCCAGGTCGCGGAAGTCGCCGATGCCCCACGAGCCGCGGGAGCGGGCGGCGTAGAGCTGGATCTGCCATCCCCAACCCCGCTCCGGGGTCCTGAGGTGCTCGGGAGCGGCGATCACGAACCGGCGGACGCCGTCGCGGGTGTAGAGGATGTGGTAACCCGGCACGTCCACCACGCCGTGGCACTGGAAGTGGATGCCGTCCTCGAGGATCAGCGTGCCGAACAGCTCGGGGTGCCAACGGCCGGGGGTGCACACCAGCGGCGGGGCGGTCATGGCGTCCGGTTCACGGTCGAACGACGGGGCGACGCGTTCGAGGGTCTCGGTAGCGGTTTCGACCCAGTCGCCGCGGGTGTTCTGGTACCCGAACGACACACCGAGCGGGGCCAATTTCGCGATCAGCTGCTCGCGGCGGTCCATCGGTGTGCTCATCATCTCGATTGTCGCGCTCACGATCCTCCTACATGACCTGCCGGCTCGGTCAGCCGAGCCGGATCGGGACCCATTGTGCCCAATGCGAGGCGATTATCACCCGTGCGCCCGCTTCCTGAGCGCCGGCCGGGCCCCCGCAACCGGCTGAAGTGCCGTTGTCAGCCCAGATGCCTGAGCGCTTCCCGGCGGCTCAGCGTGCTCAGCTGCTCGGCGTGTTCGGCCACGAAGCGGCGCACCCAGGCCGCGTCCACCCGCGCGTACTCGCGCAGTGCCCAGCCGATCGCCTTGCGGACGAAGAAGTTGGTGCCGAACTGCGATTCGAAGAAGTTCGCCTCGATCACCTCGGCGAGCAGCGCGGTGTCGGTGGCGGCGCCGAACCTCAGCTGGCTGAGAATTGCCACCCGACGCAGCCATGGGTCGTCGGCGTTGGCCCACGCCCGGATCCTGCTCGCCTGCTCCGGCTCGGCGCGCAGCACATCACCGACCAGGTGGGAGGCCAACGGGTCGACCAGGTCCCACCAGGCGCCGGTGCGGGCCATCAGTTCGTACAGGTCGAGCAGGTCGCCACCGGTCCAGGTGCGTCTGGCGTCGGCCAGTTCGATGGCGGCCAGGCATTCCTCGCGGTGGGTCGCCCCGGTCCACAACGACCGGATAGCGGCGATCCACTCGTCGCGGGTCAGGGTGGGACGCCGCGAGGCGGCGGTTCGGACGATCATCCGCACCCTCGGGTTCGGGATGCCGTGGCAGGGCATGGTCGACTTCACGTAGGCCTGCTGCTGGACAGCGCGTTCAGGGTTCGCCGCGGCCGCCAGTTCGGCGCGGATCGTCGCGACCAGATCGTCCTGCCTGCCCATGGTTCGCCTCCTCCGCGCCGCCAGCGTAAACCAGCCGGGTGCCCGAACCCGGGATTCCCTGGCATCATTCGTCTGGGTGCCGGTGAGGGATGGGCCGAGCCGGGTTGGGAGTGGATTGGAGCTGGCGCATGCGCGATCCCGAAGGCGAACTGTCCAGTCCGTTCGACCGGTTGGCCGGGCAGTGGGACGACGACCCGGCCCGGCTGCACCGGGCGGCGGCGGTGGCGTCCGCGATCATCCAGCGCACCACCGCGGGCGGGACGTGGCTCGACTACGGCGCCGGCACCGGGGCGCTGGGACTGGCGTTGCTCGGGCACGCCGATCGGGTGGTGCTTGCCGACAGTTCGGAGGCCATGGTGGCGGCCAGCCGGACGAAGATCGCGACGGCCAGGCTGGCGGACCGGGTTCGGGCCGTCCGGGTCGACCTCGCGCGCGGCGACGAGTTGTCGGAGCGTTTCGACGGGGTGGCGTCCCTGCTGGCGCTGCACCACATCGGCGACGCTGCGAGCCTGATCGGACGGCTGGCCGGGCTGTTGCGTCCCGGCGGTTGGCTGGCACTGGCCGACCTGGACGCCGAGGACGGCAGCTTCCACGGACACCCGCACGACGGCGGCCGTGGGGTGTCGCCCGCGCACCACGGCTTCGAGCGTGCCGAGGTGGCCGACTGGCTGGCGGCGGCCGGGCTGGTCGAGGTCCGCTTCAGCACACCATGGCGTGAGCACAAGGAGGGACGCGACTACCCCGTCTTCCTGGCGGTGGGCCGGTTGGCAGCCTGACGGTTCGCTAACCTTTCCGCCATGCCGCTGCTGTTCGTCGATCTCGACAACACGCTGTCCGATCGGGCCGCCTCCTTCCGCTGTTGGGCTGCCGACTACCTGACCGAACGCTTCGGATCGGCCAGCAGCGAGATGTTGGAGGCCATGGTGGTCGCCGACGGGGACGGCTTCACCAAGCCCGATCCCCGGATCTTCGAGGTGGCCGCTCAGACCGCCGGCGGGACGCTGGCCGGGGCGTGGATGGTCGGGGACGCCGCCGAAACCGACATCGAGGGCGCCTGGGCCGCCGGGATCGAATCGGTGTGGCTGAGCCGGGGCCGCAGGTACCCCGACGGCTATGTGCGGCCGACCCTGATCGCCGAATCCTTCGACGAAGCCGTCGCCCTGATCGTTGCCAGGGTTGCGGTCTGACCTGGCCGGCCGGTCAATGGGTGCACGAAGTGCTGGTCTGCCCCACCCGATGCACCTACTATTGCCCGGACGAGCGCTCGGGCGGCGCGTAGGCTGCGTGGGTATGAGCAGCCAGGTGATCACGTGCCGGCACTGCGGGACCCGCAACCGGGTGCCGGCGAGCGCGTCCGGCCGGCCCACCTGCCCGAAGTGCAGCAATCCCCTGCCGTGGATCGCTGCGGCCGACGACGAGAACTTCGAGCAGGTCGCCGACTCGCAGAAGATCGCCGTTCTGGTCGACCTGTGGGCGCCGTGGTGCGGGCCGTGCCGGCAGGTGACGCCGGTGCTTGAGCAGATCGCCAACGACCAGGCCGGCCGGGTCAAGCTGGTGAAGGTGAACGTCGACAACTCGCCACTGGTGGCGTCCCGGTTCGGTGCCCGCTCGATCCCCACCATGGTGTTGCTCAGGAACGGCCGGGTCATCGCACGGCAGATCGGGGCGCTGCCGGCCGCCCGGCTGAAGCGCTGGGTGGCCGACAGCCTCAACTCGCCCGCAACCAACTGAGCCCGCGCGGCCCATACCGCACTTGACGACCGGGTGCGTGGTGTCTCAGGGAAGCCGCAGGTAGACTCGGGACTCCAAGGGGGTGCCTAATGGCGACAAGACCACCTGCGGTGGCTGGTTCCTTCTATCCGGCCAGGCCCGAGGCGCTGGCGTCCATGGTTGACGAACTGCTCGCCGACGCCCGCCCGAAGATGCCCGGCGGCCCCACCAAGGCGTTGGTCAGCCCGCATGCCGGCTTCATCTATTCCGGCTCCACCGCCGCGCTCGGCTTCGCCACCCTGAACCCCGCCACCCACCCGATCAGCCGAGTGGTGATCGCCGGCCCGACCCACCGGGTCGGCATCGAGGGCGTCGCGTTGCCCGGCACGGACGCGTTCGCCACTCCGCTGGGCGAGGTGCCGGTGGACACCGACACCGTGGCGCGGCTGGTCAGGCTGCGCCAGGTGAGAAGCCGCCCGGATGTGCACGCCGACGAGCACGCACTTGAGGTGCAATTGCCCTTCCTGCAGCGGATCCTTGACGGGTTCGTGCTGGTGCCGCTGGCGGTCGGCGAGATCGGTGCAGAAGCGGTGGCGGAGGTGCTGGACGCGGTCTGGGGTGGCCCCGAAACCCTGGTCATCATCAGCACCGACCTGTCGCACTACCACCCCTACCGGCAGGCCCGCGAGCTCGACCGTGCCACCATCGACGCCATCCTGGCCTGTCAGGTGCCGATCAGTGATCGGCTGGCGTGTGGGGTGCGGCCACTGAACGGCTTCCTGACCGTCGCTGCGCGGCGCGGGCTGCGTCCGGCGCTGCTGGGTATGTGCAACTCGGGCGACACCGCCGGGGACCGCTCCAGGGTCGTCGGGTATGCGTCCGTCGCCTGGCACGAGGAGGTCGAGTGAGCGACCCCGCCGCCCTGCTGCGCGTCCCGGCCGACGCCGGTGACGTGCTGCTGCCGTTGGCCCGGGCCGCCATCGCGGCCCGACTGGGTG
>NZ_JBASCI010000130.1:0-4089 GCF_049651565.1 Brooklawnia sp. | reverse complement strand
AACTCAAGGAGTACCTCGCGTCGGCGCCGGCTGGACTGCAGGGGTGGGCCCAGCAGCAACTGGCCACCCTCGACGAGCCCTACCCCGCTTCACCCGCCGACCCCGCGGCGCCCGACGATGACGGCGTGGGGGTCGAGGCGTTCCCGGAGTTCGCCGACGACCAGCCGCCCGTGCGGCGTCCGGGGACGGCCACCAGGACGCGCCAGCCGCGTCGGGCGGCAGGTGGCCCCAGCAAGGTGAACCTGGTCCTGGTCGCGCTGCTGGCCGCGGCGGTGGTGATCATCGTCCAGCAGATGGGCCTGTCGTCCGGTGGTGAGACGGTGAGCACGCAGGACGCCGCGGCCAGCGTGATGGCGGGCACCGCCACCGAGTTCCCGCCCCTCGACCAGGCCGCGGTCGCCGAGCTCGAGACCCGGATCGAGGCCAACCCCACCGACGCCAAGCTGCGCGGCGACCTCGGCAAGCTGTACTACGACAGCGGTCTGTACCAGGACGCGGTCGGGTACTTCGAGCAGGCACTGGAGATCGCCCCCGACGACGTCGAGGTGCTGCTGTCGCTCGGCGTGACCGAGTACAGCCTGAGCGACTACGACGCCGCCGAACAACACTGGTCACGGGCCACCGAGGTCGCCCCCGACCTGGCTGAACCCTGGTACAACCTCGGCTTCCTCTACCTGGCCCAGACCCCGCCCGACTACGCAGCCGTGGAGCGGGCGTGGGGCAAGGTCGTGGAGGTCGCCCCCGATAGTGAACTCGCGCAAACAGCCGCCGCTCACCTGGAGCGGTTCCGGGCGTCGACGAGTTCGCCGACGCCGGGCGGCTGAGATGGAGATCACGATCCCGCTCGCCCTGCTTGCCGGTCTGGTGTCGTTCGCCTCGCCGTGCTTCCTGCCGATCGTCCCCGCCTTCGTCGGGCAGCTGGTCGGAGGGCCGCAGCAGGTGTCCCGGCCGGCCGCGTTGCTGAACGCGGTCAGCTTCGTCGCCGGGTTCAGCGCCGTCTTCATCGCGCTGTGGGCGTCGATCGGGCTGATCGGGCTGTCGCTCGGACCCTACGTCGGGATTTTCCGGGTGGTCGGCGGCGTGGTGCTGATCGTGATGGGCCTGCACGTCGCCGGGCTGATCGAGATCCCGCTGCTCAACCGGGCTGCCCGGCTGCAGGTGCGTCCCGGTCAACAGGGCGCGCTGCGCGCCGGTCTGATGGGTGTGGTCTTCGGGGCGGGTTGGACGCCGTGCATCGGCCCGATCCTGGGCGCGATCCTGGCCCTGGCCACCGTCAGCGCGACCGCCGGGCTGGGGGTGGCGCTGATGCTCGCCTACTGCGCCGGGTTGGGGGTGCCGATCGTGCTGGTCGCCATCGGCGCCGTGCGGGCCAACGAGCGGTTCGCCTGGTTCGCCCGGCACCACGTCGCGATCTCGCTGGCCAGCGGCGCCATCCTGGTCGTCATCGGGTTCCTGATGATCACCAACCTGTTCGCCCGGCTGGCCGCCTTCGTCCCGGCGTTTGGAGCATAGGAGAACCATGAGTCTCGAAACCGATGAACGCACCCGCACCGAGGGCCCGCAGGGCGCGGCGGACGGGCTGGACGACACCGTGACGGTCGCCCCGTCCCAACTGTTCGGCAGCATCTACGCCTTCTTCTACAACAAGCGGGTCGGCCTGGTCCTGATCCTGCTGACCGGCCTGTTCGCCCTGATCGGGGTGCTCTTCCCACAGGCGCCGGCCGGGGTACGCGACGACCCGGCGTCCATGCAGGCCTGGCTGGAGTCGGCGCGGCCCACCTTCGGCGGCTGGACCGACATCATGGCCACCCTCGGCTTCTTCAACGTCTTCGCCTCGATCCCGTTCGTGGTGGTGATCACGCTGCTGGCGGTCAGCACCCTGGCCTGCACCTGCCACCGGCTGCCGTTGCTGTACCGGCCCGCCTTCCAGCCGCACACCAGGGTGAGCGCCGAGTTCTTCAACCGTGCCCGGTTGCGCGGCGACTTCACCAGCAATGTCACCGTCCACGCCGCAGTCAGCTTCATCACCGACCACGCCAGGCGCAGCCAGGTGCGGGTGCTCGAGGATCCCCGCGGGCCGGGCCGCAACCTCTACACCGACAAGTGGCACCTGGCGCCGTTCGGCACCGCGGTAGCGCACGTCGGGATCGTGGTCATCATGGCTGGTTTCCTGCTCAGCTCACTGACCGGCTTCCGCGACGAGCAGTTCACCCTGACCATCGGCCACCCGACCGAGGTCGGCCACGGAACCGGGCTGGTTGCCGAGGCGAAATCCTTCCAGGACAGCTACTACCCCGACGGCACGCCGATGGACTACGTGACCGACCTCGTCCTGACCCGCGACGGTGAGCAGGTGGCCCGGCACGACGTGCGGGTGAACGACCCGTTGAAGTACGACGGCGTCATGTTCCACCAGGCCTACTTCGGTATCGCCGCGGTGGTGCAGGTCACCGACGCCCAGGGCCAGGTGGTCTTCGGTGACGGGGTGCCGCTGGAGTTCACCACCCAGGACGGCTCGATGGTCTACGGCGTGGTCGAGCTGGCTGAGCAGCAGCGCGAGCTGTTCGTGATCGGTTCCGCGTCCGGCCGGACCGGCACCGGTATCGCGGCCGGCCAGATGCGCATCGAGGTGTACCCGAGCGGCGAGGACGTGCCGCTGGGCACCGCGATCCTCGATCAGGGCACCGGCATCGACGTCGACGGCCTGACCTACACCTTCGAGCGGGAGCAACAGTTCACCGGGCTGCTGGTCAAGCGCGACCCGGGCACCTGGGTGGTCTGGCTGGGCAGCGCGATGCTGATCATCGGCACCTGCCTGACGATGTTCCTGCGCCATCACCGGATCTGGTTCCGGGTCACCGAGACCGACGACGGCTGCCGGGTTCAGATGGCCTCACCCGATCGGCAGGACGCCACCTTCGCCCGCAACTTCCACCAGCTGGCCGCCGAACTGTCCGACCAGATGTCCGCCCCGATGGAAAGGATCAATGTCGATGCTTGAGATATCGCAGGCCCTGCTGGTGGCCACCACCGCACTGATCACGCTGGCGCTGGGCGCCTACCTGATCGCCGTCTTCGCCGCCCGGCTGCAGCACAGTACCGCCGCCCGGCAGGCCGTCCTGGTCCCGGCGTCCGGGCAGCAGGACGGCTCCGCAGCCGCAGCCGCGTCCTCTTCGGCGGCGCCGGCCCGCCGCGGGCTGACCTGGTTCGGCAGCAGGTTCGTCCAGTTGGCGCTGATCCTGCTGAGCGCCTCGATGCTGGTCCGGATGTTCGCCACCGGGCACCCGCCGTTCGCCAACCACTACGAGTTCGCCGTCTCGTTCGCGTGGGGCATGATCCTGGCGCAGGTCTACTTCGAGTGGCGTTACAAGGTGCGCACACTGGCCCTGGTGGTGCTGCCGGTCATCCTCGGCATGCTGATCTACGCGTCCACCCTGTCGTACGAGGCCAACCCGCTGATGCCGGCGCTGCAGAACAGCCCGCTGCTGACGGTGCACGTGTTCACCGCCGCCCTCGCCTACGGCGCGGCGGTGATCGCGTTCGGTGCGGCCGTGATGTACCTGCTCGCCCCGCGGATCAAGTGGCGTGGCTGGCCCAGGCGCGAGGTGCTGGACGAACTCGGCTACAAGGCGGTGATCGTCACCTTCCCGATGCTGACGATCATGATCATCCTGGGGTCGATCTGGGCGAACATCGCCTGGGGCCGGTACTGGAGCTGGGACCCGAAGGAGACCGCGGCGCTGGTGACCTGGCTGATCTACGGCGCCTACCTGCATGCCCGGGTGGTTCGCGACTGGCGCGGCGCGAAGTCGGCCTGGCTGCTGGTGGCGGGCTTCCTCGCCATCCTGTTCACCTACTTCGGCAACCTCTTCTTCGGCGGCCTGCACGCCTACGCCTGATGAGCACCGACCAGCAGACCATCCCCAGCGACGCCGACTGGCGGGCCCGGATCCGCGGCAGTCGGATCGGCAACCTGGTCGTGCTCGGCATCACCGCGCTCGCGGTGCTGCTCGGAGTGTGGCTGGTGATGCGGCCCGGTGCGGACGCGGCCGAGGGCGCCGACGGGGCGGGCGGGGACGTCTCGCGGGT